>JBEKLF010000069.1:0-33685 GCA_050010335.1 Terriglobia bacterium | reverse complement strand
GTTCACGTTCACGTTATTGTCAGGGTGCGCGTTGAAGTCCAGGGCCAGAGGCAATAGCGTCTGGGGATCGAGATAGAGATCAAGCGTGCTCAAGCCTTGAAGTTGGGCCGTGGCAGCAGCCGTTTGGCCAGGGAGAACGTGAGAGAATTGGAGGTGAATGGCGGACACGCCATTCCATTCGGCAGGACCGAGATCAATAGCACCCAGAGTTGGGTCGCTCGAAAGACCCTGCAAGGCGAGCGTCGGAAAGAACCATGACGCGTCCACCACGCAATTGTAGGTTGCCATAGCAGTCGGGACACCGTTGGGGCCCGTTTCTGATTTCCTGACGGCTTCCGCCCGTCAGGCTGAGGGACGCAAGGCTCATTTGATTGCCTAAGGCAACGAGCGTTACCGTCCCACCAGGGCCACGGCAAAACCGCAAAACGCAGGGAGAAGAGACCGTAATACCGTGGTCCAGTCGTATTGCACTGGTACCCGCAAACTGAAGGCGCGCATGCCGGTGAAGTGCATTGACCAGGTGCCGATTCCGCTCGCCGTGGCGCCACCCATCAGCCAGATTACCCTGGTCTTGCCCCGCGTTGTGGCCACACGCCCGGCAAGGTCGAGTACGGTAAATGCAGCAAGTATCGAGATCGAAACGGAGAGAACAACTATTCCGTAGTCGTAGGAGCCAAGCATAACCGGCCCGGAAGAGGTCATCGCTTCGTCCTGAACGGCGGTCCTGTGAGCGTGTTGTTAGTATATATCTGATTGAATGGTCGGATGGGGAAAACCTATGAGGGGCGCTCGAAGGGGCAGGGGAGGGAACTCCCGGCCCAGGGGGCGGCGCCGAGCTTCTTGGGGTCAATCCGAACACGCTAATCCAACGCCTCAACATGCTGGGATCAGACGCAATTCATGATTGGGGCTCAAAACCGAGACAACTCCCTTCCAGGAATCGAGGACCACCAAGCTTTGAAAACAGACCAGACGCCCACCGGCCTGGCACCAATTACGAGTAGTCGCCGTGTGAGCACGGATGATCGCGCTTGCTCAGCTAGATTCTGCCTGGGAAACGCCCTTCTATGATAGTGGGGGGATTCAAGATCGCCTTGGTCACGTGGACGTATAGCTGCGAAACCATCGGCGTAATGCCATGTTACGCATGTCGGTCCCCTTGGACCGCGCCGCACTTTGAAAACCTGCCGGGTAGTCAACTCGTGGGAAGGGGGAATCAAAAAGCCCCGTACTAGAGATGGCCAAGGTGAGCCGTTGCCGCGGGCGTGATTCGGGGGCCCACGGTTTGGCCCCTTCGACGGGCTCTGAGCCTACTCTGTTTTTCTTAGCAAGCATTTTTGCGCCCTGGAGTTCCAGAGAAAAAACTCACCACAGATTCCCATGAGCCTGCGGCTCGCCACAATGAATGAAAATGGCTGAGGGGTGGAGCTTGGCAAGGCGGGCCGAATACGGTTACAAGTAATCGTGATGGAGGCGATGACTTGGAGACCGTTCGCCTCGGTGGGGACTCTGATCCCGCACCACAGATTCGGCCCGCGCTGGGGAAAGGTACCACTTTTAGCCGCACCCGTAAACGGGAAGGGCGCATAGCAGAGTCTGTCAGTGGCCGCCAGCGCCGCCATCGCCTCCTCAGGGAGGTGTTATGGAGATACTGACGAAGTGCGCGTGTGGACTGGATGTGCATCAAGCCACGGTGGTGGCTTGCCTGCTGACCCTCCGGGACCACGGCAAGGTCGAGAAACAGATGCGCAGCTTGGGCACCAAGACGCGGGAACTGGTGGAGTTGCGCCAGTGGTTGGAAGCGGAAGGTTGCACGCATGTAGCGATGGAATCGACGGGAGTGTACTGGAAGCCGGTCTACGCCATCTTGGAAGAAGGACCCTTCGAACTGACGGTGGCCAACGCGCAACACATCAAGCATGTGCCGGGGCGTAAGACCGACGTGAAGGATGCCGAGTGGATCGCCGACCTGCAATTGCACAGCTTGCTGAAGCCCAGCTTTGTGCCCCCCAAGCTGATCCGGCAGTTGCGCGACTTGACGCGCTACCGGCGCAAGCTGGTGGAAAGTCGCAGCGCCGAGCGCAACCGGCTGCTCAAGGTCCTGGAGACGGCAAATATCAAGCTGTCCAGCGTGGCCAGTGACGTGTTCGGGGTCTCGGGCATGCTCATGCTGGGGAAGTTGGCGGAAGGTAAAGCCACGCCGGCCGGGATGGCCCAGTTGGCGAAAGGACGGCTGCGGGAGAAGATCGCGGAACTGGAGCCGGCGCTGGAAGGGCGGATGGAAGAGCACCATCGCTATCTGCTCCAACTGCAACTTCGGCGCCTGCGGGATCTGGACCAGGATTTGAAGGAGCTGGACGCCCGTATCCAAGCCAAGCTGCAACCTTATCAACAGGAGATGGACCTGCTGATGGGTATTCCCGGTGTGGACTGGGGCGGTGCGGCAGTGATCATGGCCGAACTGGGACCGGACCTGAAGGCGTTCCCGTCGGCCTCGCAGGTTTCTTGCTGGGCGGGGTTGGCTCCGGGCAATCACCAGTCGGCGGGCAAGCGCCGCAATGCGCGCGTGACCAAAGGCAACGTCCACCTGAAGACCGCGCTGGTCGAGGCCGCACACGCCGCCGCGCGCCAAGGGGACTTATCTGCGGGACAAATTCTATCGCGTCAAAGGCCGGCGCGGCGTCAAGCGAGCGGCGGTCACGGTCGCTCACAAAATTCTGGTGGCGGTCTACCATATGCTTTCCAAAAAGGTCCCTTACAAGGATCTGGGAGATGTGTATCTGGATACGCTCAACAAGCACCAACTCACGCGAAACTTGATCCGGCGCTTAGAACGCCTCGGCTATTGCGTCACCGTACAATCACAAGCTGCCTGATCCGCAGATGCAATCGTCAGGAACGCCATTTTCATAGCAGAGACACGGAGGTCACGGAGAAGAGACGCAGATAAGAATAGCGGGTCAACAAACTCATGATCCGGCATCTCTATCTGCACAAGCAGGAGTACTTCTCTCCGTGATCTCTGTGCCTCCGTGGTGAATCTTTTCTCTGGGGATCAATTGTTATCTTAGCGCTTATGGGCATCCTGCCCGCGCTGCGCGAGCGGGACGCTCCCGCCACAGCGGGCGGGACGCCCGCGCCACGTCACGGCATCAGGCGGGCACTAAATCGCAAAAGCAGTAGTGATCTCTCTGGACCGCCTCACCGCGTGTGTGAGGGATCCCGTGCTTGAAAATAGGGCCGTCGATGGCAAACGAATGAAACTCTCCATTCTCGCCGCAGGGATCGACGTTGGGGGGAAGGTCGCGAAGCAATTCCCGATCATAGGGCCTTCCGGCGAAGGAGGCATCAAGAATGGCGGTATCGACGCAAACCAGCACCGCTTTGAATCCCAGATCGATGAATGTGTGCGCCAGCTCCGTCGAGTCCCGCTTCCAGATGGGGAACAGGCCCGTCATCTCAAGCTGCGCCAAGTTCTTTTCCCGGTAGAGCTTGAGGTCTTCCAGAAAGATGTCACCGAAGGCGACGGTGTCAATCCCCTCACGCGGTCCCTCTTCCAACAGCGCGCGCATGCGGGCTTCATAAATGGCATTGGTGGAATCTTTGGGAATCAGGATCTTTTTCAGGGGCAAACCCAACGCCTCCGCTTGCTGCTCCAGCAGGGTCCGGCGCACTCCGTGCATGCTGATGCGGTCGTAGTCTTCGGTGATCGTGGTTAGCAAAGCTGCCACGCTGTGGTCGTTGGCTTTCTTGATTTCGTAGAGCGCCAGGGAACTGTCTTTCCCCCCACTCCAGGAGAGGAAGATGTTTTTTGACATGGTAGTTGGTCCTTCAAGAAGAAGTAAGAAGCTAGAAGTTAGAAGCGAGAATCCGTGGACCCAGGCTCGGACTCCCAACTTCTCACTTCTATACAGAGCGTCATAAATAATTGCGCATATGAACGGAGCAAAGCCTCATAAACAGTGAAGATTGACGAGTTCAATACGCGTATAATTATGGCGCGGTGTATAGCTCCTGGCACTTGTGTCCTGCCCTTATCGCTCGGGGATATTGATCCTAATGCCCGCGAGGAAGTTAAACGGCAGCGCCGGGTACCCCAGAACTTCCTCGTACTTCCGATCCAAGATGTTATCGAGCCGGCCGTAAAGCTCCACGCCCGCGGGCAGACGATAGGAAAACCCGCCGTCCACTCGGGAATATCCCTTATCCGGGAACAGACAGGGAAGGTCGAAAGAGCAAGCTCCAAGTCCATAGTCCGGCTCCACGTCCAGAACCGTCCCCCGGATGTAAGCGTTGGTGTTCAGCATCAAGTTGCCATGCCGCCAGGTGAGATTGTACGCCCCGGAGTTGCGCGGTTGGCCGATCAATTGCTGCCCCACCTGGAGCAGCGCGAGTGCCAGTGATGATCCGTTGAGAGAAAGTACCGCCGTGTCGTCCCGGGTATACTCCACCGACATCTGCAATGACCTGATGGGATGGACCTGGAACGAGACTTCCCCGCCCTGCGAGCGCGAGTTGCCGAGATTGTCGGAAACGAAAGAACTCAGGTTGGTGAGCGAACCACCCAGCGTCACAATCTGGTCCTTGAAGTGGTTATTGAAGTAGGTGGCGTCCAATACCGCCTTGCCGTGAAAGAACCGCTGCTCGATTCCGCCGTCGAAACTGATGCTCGTTTCCGGTTTCAGGTGAGGGTTGTTGGTGAAGGCCAAATTGAAGCCGTCCGGCGGTCGGATTCCCGTGCCGAAGCTTGCGTGCAGGCGGGTTGCGTCGATCGCCCCGCCGTGCGACTCGCGCAGCATATACGCCGCTGCCACGCGCGGATTCATTTTGGCCACGGTACTGGGAGGAAGTAGTGGGCGGTCAGCGGAATCGTCAGGCGGCAGCGAGTTCGTGCGCAAATCATCCACGCGGAACCCGGCTGTGAGGTAGAGACGATGCGTGGGGCTCCATCGATTTTCCGCGAAGAAAGCCAGGCTGGTGCGGGGAAGAACAAAGGGCGTACCGTTCGAATCCGAGATGTAGGTATCTTCCACTTGCTCATGGCTGTACTCAAACCCCGCCACGAAAAAATCCTTGTTGGAGATCGCCACCTCGCTGCGGGTTTTCAGCACGGCTCGCAAATTATTGGAATACGACTCTCCATAGGGTGAGCGGAAATAGTAATCATTGGTGGAGGCGCTGACCGTGGTGACCTGCTGGAATTTCGAGTTGATTTGTTCGGAGTAGCTGCCCCCCCAGCCAAAAGTGTTCTGTTTATCACGAGTGTAGGTGTCGATTCCAGTAAAGAGGCCGTCCGGGTCGGATCCGTAGGGCCCCGGCGCCCCGGCATCATTGGCGTTGCCGAAGAAGTTAAAATCCAGCCGCCGGCGCGGGCTTTGGTGATAACCGAGGCTCAGGAATGCCGATTGGTTGCGGTAATTGTCGTTCTGGACGACTCCTCCGGAATCAAAGCGGGAAATATCGAACCCCCAATTCAGTCCGTGAGTCAGGCCACTTCCGCCCGCGACAAATCGGCTTGTCGTGAAGCTTCCGCCTTCCGCCTGAAAAGTAAAGTGCGGCGCGCCCTCGCCCTGGCTGGTAACAATGTTGATCACGCTGGTGACAGCGTTCGGGCCATATAGCGCGCTTTCCGGACCACGCGTCACCTCGACGTGCTCGACTCCGTCGGCCGGGAGCGGGGCGAAATCAAAGGCGCCGCCGAATTCGTTCAACTCGATACCATCGACCATGACCAGATTGTAATTGGACTCGCCGCCGCGAACGTAGACACCCGTCACACCTCCATAGCGGCCCGCCTGGCTGACCTCGACGCCGGGGATTCCGCTCAGAACATCCAACACATTCAAGGCGGCGCGATCTTTGATGTCCTGCGCGGAGACCACGGAGACGGAGGAACCGACTTCCGAAACCAACGAGTCTCCCAGCGAGGCGGAGACCACAACCTGCTGCTGAACGGCGCTCAACTGCAAGCGCAGATCGACGGTGTGGACCTCCGATCCGCTGAGACCCACTTCCACCTGCGGGGAAGCAAGCCCAGGTGCACTCGCGACCAGTTGGTATTTTCCGTCGGCGAGGCCGGCGAACTTGAAGGTTCCCTGGGAATCGGTTTCCCGCTGGTCCAAAACCACCAGGGACCTTAGGAGGGTTACGTGTGCTTGGGGAACCGCGCTGCCGCTTGGGTCGACAACGGTTCCCGTAAGCGTTGCTGCTTGCGCGGCAGTCGCTGAAAGGAGCAAGAAAAACGCGCACCACAGAACAGGCGGCCAAGCGCCCGCGTGGGAAGAGGTTTTGTTTATTGCCGGATTGGCCGGGAATCCCGAAAGCCCGCGCTGATACTTGAGAACATGCTGCATGACAAGAGACTCCTTCTCCCCGTTCTCACGACGGGGCGGGCGAAAGGAATCCCAAGGAGGAAGCTAAAATGAAAAAGCCTCCCTATTCCTCAAGGCGGAATCGGAAGGCTTCGCAGTCTTCCCCAGGACTCTTTCCGTCGAAGAGTTAGGTTGAATGAATGTTCCCGGGCAGATTTCCTGGCTTTCGGGTCATCACCGCATCCTCAGCCTTCCCCTTCTGCATAGAGCAGAACAGTGGCTGTCCGTCGGCTGACGGACTAGGAGGATGCGGCTCACCGATCACAGTGGCGGGACCGCGGCCGATTTTAACGGCCTTTCCTTTTACCCCGTTGTGCAAACGAGGCACCGCAGGAACATATCTTGCTACAACACCAACAACGCTATGGAAATTAGCACCAGCCGAGCGGCGGTGTCAATGGGGGCGATTTCGATGGGATGGGGGAATTGGATGTTGAGGCGGCATTACGTTCCCGCGATAGCGCGGGATGGTGGGGTAAACCCGCCGCAACGATTGCTTTAGTTTACCCAACGCCCGTTCTTGTCTTTCTTTTCCTGGTCGCGCATGTGCACTTCAAATTTCTTGCGCACTTGGGCGCGCCGCCATTCGTGGTATTGAAGCTGCCAACGATAAGGAAGGGACCAGCCCCGCAGGTAAAGGTAACCAAAGAGCATTCCGCCCAAGTGCGCAAAGTGGCTGATGCCGGAGCCGGGGCCGCCGAACGAGCTTACGAATTCGATGGCTCCCATGATGACCACAAACCACTTGGCCTTGATGGGGATGATCATGTAGAGATAAATGAGCCGCTCGGGGAAGAGCATGCCATACGCCAGCAGGAGCCCATACACCGCGCCGGAACAACCAATGGTGGCGGAGGGCATTCCCGGACGGAAAAGCGCGTTCAGGGTCACATCCAGAATTCCCGCGCCGATACCGGTAAGGAAATAGTAGTAGAGGAATTTCTTCCCCCCCCAAGTGCTCTCGAGGTCCGAGCCAAACATCCACAACGCGAACATGTTGAAGATGATGTGGAACCATCCCCCGTGGAGGAACAAGTAAGTCACCAGTTGCCAAAGGTAAAGCCGATGAATGACCAGGTCTGACTGGAGCGCGAACAGGGCAAAGATGTAGTCAAAGAACTGTGACTGGAAAATTTGGAGGGGGATGTAAGTGAGAACGAAAGCTGCACTCGTAATGATGATCAGCCTCTTGACCATCGGCGTGAGCGGCGGCCCGAACGAGTATGCGAATTGTCGATAGCGTGGCATCTTTAGAAGCGTACCACAAGAACGGGGATTAGGGGCTGCGTGCTAGGGAGTGGAGAACCAACCCCAGCCACCAGCGCCCGGAAGCAGGCTTCTGACGCCAAGTCCTAGAACCCCATCCCCAGCCCCTGATCTTCACCCCTGCGGCGTACGGTGTTTGGCCTGCTCCATGGCGATCTCGTTGATGTGGGTTAGCGCCCTGGCCCCCGAGGCTCCCTCGATGGCTTTCACGGCGATCTCTTGCACTTGGCGCTTGGCTTCTTCGAGTTGTTTTTCGAGGGCAGCCATCTGAGCTGACTGTCGGGTCAGATTTTCTTCGAAAGCCTTGATTCGGAGCTCCGCCATCCGTTTCTCGCCTTCGCTGTCCTTTGTAAGCAGCAGCACGCTCTGTTCAAACTTCTGTTCGGAAACACGCGTTGCCTCGGCTGCCGCCTTTTCTGACTCCCGCTGGAGCCGAGCAGGAAACTCTGCGGCCTCTTTGCGAAGGCTCTTGAGCTCTTCTTCGCTCGCTTTCAGCGTGGCTTCGCGCTCTCGCCAGCTTTTTTCCAGAGTCTCCTGCTTTTCTTTGTTGGCTCTTCCCTGGAGCTTCACTTCCTCATCGTATTTGTCCTGAGCCTTCTTGCGTTCCAGCGCCTTGCGGTATTCGTATTCGTCCGTCTCGCGCTGGCGTTGTTTCTTGAGAAGTTCGTCTTGCTCCTTGCGTTCGCGCTCGGTTTGCCGTAACTCTTCCTGCCAGGCGGCCCGCTGCGCCGCCACTTCTGACTCGAGTTGTTCCTTTTGGCGGCCATAGTCCTGAACGAGTTGGTCGAGCGCTGTCGCGGCGACATCGATCTTATGCAACCGCTCCAATTCTCTTTGTTCGAGCGTGACGGCTTCACGAACTGTCGCCAAGCGGTTGACTTCCTGCGCGAGTTGGTCGGAAAGCCCGGCCAGCGATTTCGAGACCTCGAGTCCCAGATTTGAAATCTCTCCGACTACTGCGTCAACTGAAAGTCCATGGACCGCCTGCCGGATTTCCGTTTCCTTTTGCTTCCGCATTTCCTCGGCCTTGGGCTCCATCATTTCGCGTGCGGTCGCCACCTCCTCCCGGATTTCGGCAAATTCCTCTTCAACCTCGGCCTTCGTGCGCTTGGGCCGTGGGGCGGGTTTGGTCGTCTTTGCCATGATTGTTCACCTCCTCTGGAATCATTGGGCAGGATAGCGTAGCAGATTGACGAGCGGCCGGCACATTTATTCCGCCATGCTTAAAAGCGGAGTGAAGAGTGAACCGGGATGAAATAAACTTATGGAAGAAGTCACATAATTGCCGTGGGCGGCGCGGGCTCATCGGGGCTGCCGGCGTTTGCCAACGGGACTAGTACCAAGGCGATGACCAGCACAAGAAGGGCAATCAGCGCGGCCCAAAAAGGCGCCGCCCATGACACGAGAGCAACATTATGGCCCGACCCCACAAGTCCGGCAATGACCAACCCGCACAGCGCCTCGCCAGCGATGAGCCCCGAGGCCGTTAGCACGCCGGCATTATCCACCCGCGCTTTCTGCGCACCGTTCAGATCTGCCCGATCACGAAGCTTGTCGGTGACCCAGCGGATAACACCACCGACGAAGATCGCGAACGTGGTCCCGAGCGGAAGATACATGCCGACCGCAAACAGCATCACGCTTTTCACTTCGATCATGATCATCGCGAAGCCCATCAGGATTCCCACGATCACCAGCGGCCACGCCATATCGCCGCCCACGATGCCTTTGGCGAGCATCGCCATCAGCCCCGCTTGGGGCGCGGGCAACGCGGCGCTGCCGAAGTGGTAGGCCTTGTCGAGAATCGCCAGCGGGAAGAACAGGACCAGGGAGGCAACCACGATGCCGAGCAGGTCACCCACCTGCATCTTGGCGGGTGTGCCGCCAAGAATGTGCCCCACCTTGAGGTCTTGCAACATCTCTCCCGCTACGGCAGAAGAGACGCAGACCACGGCGGCAATGCCGAGCACGGCGGTGACTCCACCCATGCCTGAGACGCCCAGGGCCACCATCAGCAGGGCCGCAACCACCAACGTGCAGAGCGTCAACCCCGACACGGGATTGTTGGAAGAGCCGATCATTCCCACCAGATTTCCAGAGACGGCGGCGAAGAAAAAACCGAGGACAACCATCACGAGCGCAGCGACCACGGCGGCGGAGATGACCTTCGAACTTGCAAGGCTCCCCGCGTTGCCGATGAAAAAGTAGTAAAGCGCGATCATCGCCAAAAAGACAATACCCACGCCCGCAAATACCACCTTCGCGCTCAGGTCGCGGTCCGTCCGGTTACTGGCAGCGTGCGCAGCCGCGGATTTCCTCAGATCCGTGACAGCCCGAGCCATGCCCGCGCCCAATTGCTTGCGCATCTTGAACAACGTGTAGGATGCACCCACCAGCATTCCACCCACGGCGATGGGCCGCACGATCGAGAAATAAATCGCTTGCGCCAGCAGCGACCACTTGATGGGCTCGCCGCCTGCATGGGAAGCCTGGATGGTGGGCCCAAGAACGAAGGTTAGCAGCGGAACGAGCAGTCCCCAAGCCAGTACGCCCCCGGCAAAATTCAAGGATGCGAGTCGCGGGCCGATGATGTACCCGACTCCCAAGTAAGCCGGGCTCACGTCCGGGGCGGTGAAAATGGTCGCGCCCCCCGTCACCGTGGTGGCAACGCTGGGATTCGTGCTGGTCCGCAGCAGTAGTTTTTTGCCCAGGGCGCTGATGCTGACGGGAAACGTGTTGTTCGCAGAGAATACGTTTACCGCGCCCAGAAGGTACATCAGGCCACCGAACCCCATATTGGCGAATAGAATCTTGGCCGCTTTGGAGCCCTGCTGGCCGGCCTTATGGATTTCCGAGGCGGCGACGGACTCCGGGAACGGAAGGTCCGGGTCCTCCACCATGACGCGGCGGAGGAGCGTGACGAAGAGAATCCCCAGCGTGCCACCGATCACCATGAGGGCGACGGCGGTCCAATATTTTTCGCGCGTCAACCCGGGCCACAAGCCTGCCATCACGAAGGCGGGGATGGTGAAGACGGCGCCCGCTGCCACCGACTCACCGATGGAACCCACGGTTCGGGCAATGTTCTCCTCCAGCAGAGAACCCCTCATCAGTCGAAGCAATGCCATCCCAATGACGGCAGCGGGATACGTGGCCGCGATGGTCATTCCGGCTTTCAAACCGAGATAGGCATTGGCGGAGCCAAGGATTGCCGTCATTATCAGACCGATTACCAGGGCGCGGAGGGTGAACTCCTTCATGTCCATGGTTTCCGGCACGTACGGGGTGTGCTTCTTGGGGGCGCTTCCGGACTCAGCAGTGGTTTCGTTGCTCATAGGAGTATTCCCAATCGGGGCTGTTTAGAACCATTTTCCTTGGGTGACAATCGCTAAAAGGTTCGAGGTGCGACATCTGAGCACGTTTGAGCGGCCCTCTGTAACTAATAGTGCGCGCAATAAAATCGATATCATTACAAGCGGTCCTGCATCATACGCTCCCGCGGTGGGGGAGCGCACCGGAACCAGAGGAATCAGGTTTCTCAGGCGGCGTTCCGGATGCAAGTCAGGCGCCCAACTTGGCCCGCACCTTTTCGCTCACGCGCTTGCCGTCGGCGTTCTTGCCAGCCAACTTAGCCATGGCCGCTTTCATGGCCTTGCCCATATCTTTCGCAGTGCTGGCGCCGGTCTCGGCGATGGCGGCCACTACTGCCGCATCGATTTCCTCATCACTCACCGCGGCCGGCAGATAGGCTTCCACAATCTTGATCTCGGCCTCTTCCTTTTCCGCTAAGTCTTCCCTTCCGCCTCTGCGAAAGGCCTCGACGGACTCGCGGCGCTGCTTGGCAAGCGTCCGCAGCACGGCCAGCGCTTCCTGGTCGTCGACGGCCTTTCCCAGTTCGACCTTCTTGTTCATCAGTGCGGCTTTCATCATGCGCAAAACGGAAAGCCTGAGGGCTTCCTGCGCCCTAAGGGCCGCCACCAGATCCTTCTCGACTCTCTCAACGATAGGCATAGACACTTTTCCCTCCGAATTTCCACGCGACTATATCACAAAGACCAATCCAGGGGACTGCGGGAAGAATCTCGGGAGTGGCATTGTTTGCTTTATAACCGGTCGACGCCTGCTCCGCGTTGGCGGGGACATCCGGGGACTGCCCCTCAGCGCTGTAGATCGGGGACCGCCGCAGCAAGAATCAAACATTTTCCGGTGTGTGCACAGGATTGACAGGGTGCCGCACCCGTGCCAGACTATAGGGTGGGTGGAAGGCAGAGGCTTTCCACTCCGGACAACCTCGTGTGCGCCCGTAGCTCAGCTGGATAGAGCACTTGCCTACGAAGCAAGGGGTCGGGTGTTCGAATCACCCCGGGCGTACCAACCATCACCCTTTCGATACCTTACATTAGAAGAGTCAGTTCCTTCATCGGATAGTGTTCAGATGATCAGCGATGAACCTAAGTTGGTCGTAGATGTTCGCCTTTCCATCTTCAAGACACTCCCGCAAACCTATTAAGCAATCCGCTGATGGCCCCCGCAAGGCGCTCTGTGGTGAAAGATTCCGGTAATGGCAAGGTGAGAACGGGACGTTGAGTTTGCGCGTCAGTTCGAACTAGCGCCGAAAGGGCGCGTTCAATGGGTTTCAAACGATCGGTCGATTTGCTAGTGCCTGGAACAGGTGGCGCGATCATCTCCAAGAAATTCAATCCCGCTTCCAGGAGCTTGGCGGCGGCCTGACCCGCGTCCTGCGCGATAGGGGTGGTGCGTGAGTCCGTAGTCTGGTCTGATTGCTGCACATCTCTCATCGGTCCTGTGGCACCCACCTGCGGCACGGCGTCTGCGGGAATTGGGGAAGTTCGGTAGGCTTCAATTGCCGCTTCTCTGGTCATCTCAGCTTGCGCCACTCCCACGGGCGCGGCGGCCTGGGGAGAGATTATCGGCTTCGGTCTGCCCGGCTGGTCAGCGAACACTTCCTTAAGGACCTGCATGGTGCTCTTGCGGCCCAGTTTTTCAAAGCTTACCTCGTCCGTCGTCGAATCAAACAGCCCTGTAAACAATGCCTTCTTAAGCTTGAGGGTTTCCCACACGCGCTCCTCGATACTCTGCTCGGTGAGCAGGTGAACGACCTGGACAGGGTGAGTCTGGCCGAGGCGATGAACTCGCCCGATTCGTTGCTCAAGGCGCGCCGGGTTCCAGGGCGGCTCAAAATTCACCACTGCGGAGGCTGCCTGCAAATTCAATCCGACTCCGCCGGCGTCCGTGGAAAGAAACACCCGGCAATCGGGGTCCTTACGGAACCGGGCCATCAGGTCGCCACGTTCTCGAGCGGGCACGTTCCCGTGCAAAGATACCCAGCCGATTTGGAGCTTCGTCAACTCCTGGCTCGCCAGGAACGTCATGCGTTCGTACTCGCTAAAGACCACAACCTTGCGTTTTTCTTCCACCGCCAATTCGCGGATGACCTCGCGGAATTCCTCGAGCTTGGGAGAGAAATTAGTCTCCTTATCAAACAAAAACGTCGAGTTGCAAAGCATACGCATGTTCTGAATACAGCAAGTAATGCGGCGCAGGTCGATCTCGGAGAGCCAGCCCTGTCGCTGCCACTTGTGCATCAGCCTGGCGAGGATATCGTTTTGCTCCCAATAGGGACCCGCCTGTTCGCTGGTCATGCGGACGCGAAAGATCTGGTCGGTTCGCTTTGGCAGATCCGGAAGCACCTCTTGGCGGGTCCGGCGGAGTAGAATCGGTTCGAGTTGACGATGGATTTGGTCCAGGCCGTGGTAGCCGAGCAGTTTTCCCTTCTCGTCTTCCATGCGGTGTTCCTTGAGGAACCGGAAGGCCGGTCCCAGGCGGCGGCCGTCCACAAACTCTACGACGGAGTAAAGTTCTTCCAGCTTGTTTTCAAGTGGCGTTCCGGTGAGCACAAAGGCGTAGCGGCTCTTGAGCTGTTTGATGGTGCGGGCCGTAGCTGTGGCCCAATTCCGGATGCGTTGGGCTTCATCAAGAATGATCAAGTCCGGGCGCAGTCTGTGCATGTCCTCGATATCCTTCAGCACGAGTTCGTAGCTGGTGAGATTGAAGAAAGCCGGGTTGGCATAAAGCTCTTTCCGGCGTGGCATGGGCCCGTCGATGACTTGCGTGGACAGACCGCAAAATTTCTCTATTTCGGTTTTCCATTGGTACTTGACCGAGGCGGGTGCAACCACCAGTACTCTTTCAATCCCCCGACGGCGCCGGAGCAACTCCGCCGCGGCAATGGCCTGAATCGTCTTGCCCAAGCCCATATCGTCGGCCAGGACCACGCGCCCGCGGCACGCCGCGAAAAGCGCGCCCCGAATCTGGTAAGGAAAGAGTGGTACTTTCAAAAGGCCCTCGAGCGGATTCTTGCCCCGTGCTAATTGCGCGAGATGGTCGCGCTCGTCCTCCAGCCCGGAAGCGAGCTCGTTTTCGCGATCAATGAAATCCAGCACGTCGGTGTAAACAACCGTCGTTTCGTCTGCGGCGCGAAGCTGTTCCAGCACCCCGTCAAAGTCGCGGAGGCGATCGCCGCGAAGAAACCCTTCGGAGTCGAAATGCTTGCCGGCGATCTCCTGAAGGGCCTGTGGTGAGTCAGCGGGCAGCCTCAATCGTACGCGGAGGGTTTCCCCATAATGCAGAGAGAGCGAAGCGTGGTTGCGCTGATACTTCTGCCGCTGGAACGATCCACGGAAGCGTTGCCGCAGCCGCAGGAGTAACGCCTCGATGTGCTTGCAGGTGCCCAGAGTGTTCACGGCAAAGTCCGCGCAGGAACAGAAATTCTCGAACAAGCTTGGCCCGCGCATCGCTACACGGTACTTTCTGCCGGTGGCGGACCGCACCTCGTAGTCGCCGTAGGCTTGTCCAGCCGGCTTGGCCAGGATGCTCTTGATCGCCGTGCGGGCTCGCTGCTGACGGGCAGAAATCTGTTCCTCAACTAGCATTTGCGGACCTCCTGATGAGTTGAAAGGAGTGCCAGGATATCAGGAAAAGGCCGACATTTGAATTACTCGCATGCAGACGGGTATCCGACATAAGAGCAGGAGCCGAAATACTGTAAACGTAGCGCTCGGGTCTCGCCTGCGCGCGTGTAGGCATCCTCCCCGCGCATTCGGGGCAGGAGCGGGACCATCCCCCGCCGTGTTGCCCGCCCCTCCACCCTCAGATTCTACCTCTGCTTGGCACTCGGAACTCGTCAAGTGTCATTTCAGTTCTTCATTAACCGCCTTTATTATCATTAACATCGTGGAAAGCAACCTATAGGTCCTTTATTTTCATCAACATCGTGGGAAGCCTGGTTTCGGACATATTTTCTCCATTTGTTTTCAACAACATCGTGGAACATCCCTTCATTTTCTCCCCCCGCATTTTTCGCCACCCGATCGCGGCAAATGGTCTAACCGTATCAATTTCAATAAGATGCGATTTTGAATGATTTTGACCAATCGTCGCTAAATCCTTTCCTTTCTGACACATCGTGGAAGACGGCGGTGTCCCGATGAGCTTCGATTTATGCTAGCACGCTCTCAAGGGCGACGTTGACTGAAGGAACGGCGTCGAAGAGTTGAAGAAGATAAACGAGTCAAAAAGAGGACTTTTCAGCTTGTTTGACTCCTTCGACTAACGCCTCACGACCGTCATCATCATTCTCTCCTAACGCCTCCATCTTCCGCTGGTGGCGTTTGAGCTTCAGCAGCAGATTGGTGACCCGCCGGATTTCCCGGAAATTGGAATCCTGCATTCTCCGCATGAGGCGCGCGTCGGGGTGTGTGGGCGCGATTTCCGCAGCGCGTTCGTAGGGCGACGGGCCTTTCACCGACTCCTTCAGTAGGGCCTTGCGCTGCTGCTCGCAGGCCTCCACCTGCCGCTTGAGAATGTTCTCCAGAAGGTGGCGCGGCCGCTCGCGCGCCTCCCATTCCGCCGGCGTAATCTTGGGATATAACTTATCTCCACGTTCCGTGGCGCCAACGCCGTTGGGTGCAGCACCAGCATCCTCCGGGCTCAGGCGGAAATGCTTTACCCCACCCGGCGGGGGCGGAGTGTCGGAGCTTAAGCCAAAAATATCCCTCATCCTGGCGGCAGCCTTGCGACACTGCTCCTCGAGGGTTATGCCGTCCGCTCCCGCACCCGGCGGATGAAGTTGGAGGAACAGAGCGATAGCGATCTCACCCATTTCCTTCAGCACGCCATCCTGCTGCAAGCTCTTCATTTTTTCCAGGTCGGCGGGACGGGTAACGTAGTATTCGCGCTCGACCGACTGGACCAGCAAGCGCAAAGTATCCGCCATGATTTTGAGACGCACCATCTGCGCGTGCAGCCGGTCCCTGCGTCCCTTGTTCACGTCCTGAGCCTGGCGCACGGCGTAGCCTTCCTGCATGCGGTCGGCGCGGTTCTGGAGCCAGGTGGCCCGCGCCAGACGGATCACCAGTCCCTCCTGCGGAATGCCGGCGGGGCTATATTCGTCCCAGAATCCTTCCAGCAGCTCCTGGAATTGGGCCGGATCCTCGCCGAGGGCGAGCATCGCCGCCTCCTCCGCCTCCGCGTAAAAACCGTGACGCAAGTTGGCGGCGCGGATGCGTTCACGGCCTTCCTCCGTCACCGGACCGTGGCAAAGCTTCAGGTTGCGCAGGTTCGCGGCAATTTTCTTCTCGGTCATTTCTGGTTTGTGGACTTAAGACACAAAAACCTCCCAAGGCAGTGACAAGTGGCGAGTGGCAAGTGGCGAGTGGCAAGTGGCGAGTCAAAGACCGGTTCCCAACCCGCAGCTCGCAACGTGCCGCGCGCTGCCTGCTGCTGGCTGCTTACTGCCTACTGCTCACTTCACTGCCTACCTTTCTCTGAATTCCGCCGGTGGCTTGTCGAGTTCTGCGGCGTAGCATTTGCGCCAGCTAGCGGTAGCCTTCAACGATAGCACATGTCTCTAGTCTTTGTCAAGAGAAATGTTATCACATGGTGTACTATTCACAAATGAGGACAAAAAGTCAGAAACTCCTCCTGCCCATGAGGGGAGAGTCCTTTGGGAGAATGTATAATTGTCGGAAATTGCTCCTGAGCAGCAGTGAGAGTAGCGCGTAGTCGAGAATTGCCGAAGTGGCGGTTCGCGAACCGCGAGTCTGCCCATCAGCGATCGTAGCGCGGACCTGTTCTGTAGGTCCGCGGTTCTTCCCTTTAATTCGAAGTTCTTCCGAAATGACAAGAAAAGCCGCGGACCTACAGAACAGGTCGCGCTACGCTTGCTCATTCGTGCTGACGGCCCGCATCACCCTGCCGCGCGGCTTCACATTGACGACGAATAGCATCAACCGTGGCCACGGAAATTCATTGAGACATCTTCCCTGGTTTTGGATGCGGACGTAGCGGCGAGTTTACCTCGCCATGGTGGCGTAAAGCCGCCTCTACGCTTTGATGTTTTGCGATCCAATAGCGCGCCATTCAACGCCGCAACGTATGGACGAAATCTTACCTCATACACCAGACCTGCCAAGCTCGCTGCCCGCGCGGGTCTTTCGCGACGCCAAGCGCAACATCAAGATTTGTCAAGGTGACTGACTGGAGATTCTCGTAGCCAACCCCGCTGATTGCGTGGACTTGATCTTTGCCGACCGGCCCTATTTCCTCTCAAACGACGGAATCACCTGCCATGCCGGCAAGATTGCTTCTATATGACAAGGCGACATATACAAATCGGTTGCTAGAGAGACAAGCAATTATGCTTTTCCATCGCAGGGCGGCGCCGCAGTCAAGCATGTTGTAGGGGCGGGCTTGCCCTTGCCCGAGGGCATTCGCGCGAGGGAAAGGGGTTAACCCTAGCCCGCGCTTTCATCCCCACGAGATTAGACGGGTCTGCCCGGATAATTCGCGCTCGGCAGCCCAATCATGCTTCCCTCCTGGCATGCGTGCGTAGCTTTAGAGTGCGGCAGCCCGCTGCCGCTTTTTCACCAGCCAGCTTGCCGGCGGCCGCTCTAAACTGAAATAGATTGCTTGCCTGAAATTTGTCGCGAACTCAAAATCCCGCGTGCAAGCTCGCGGGAAGGAAAGCGGCAGCGAGCTGCCGCACTCTAAAGCTTCGCATACCCAAGAACGACACTAGGGAGCGCTGGGCGTGGCGATAATCGGAAGGGCCTAAGGGGGTCGGGCCAAAGCCCCCCAATCAAAAGACTCGTCAGAAACGCGAGCGAGCCGGCCGGGAGAATTCCCGCTGCGAACGATTATTCGTCCCGCAGCGCCACCATCGGATCAACCTGCGTGGCCCGGCGGGCGGGGAGGTAAGATGCGGCCAACCCCACGGCTGCAAGGATGAGGGAAACCACTAGGTACGTCATCGGATCGGTCGATTTAACCCCGTAAAGCAGGCTGGAAAGGAATCGTGCAAGCGCTGCCGCTGCGGCTGCTCCCACGGCCACGCCGAGTATTGCCAGTTTCAGCCCATAGCCGACGACGAGGCTGAACACGTCGTACCTCCCGGCTCCCAAGGCCATGCGGATTCCAATCTCGTGCGTTCGCTGGCCGATCGCGTAGGAGGTAACGCCGTAGATTCCTACGGTTGCCAAGGCCAGCGCGAGGCTGGCAAGAAGCCCCAGCAGAACGAACGCCAACCGCTGCGCCGAAACATCTTGGGAGATAATGTCGTCCATGGTTTTTATGTCGAAGAGGGGCTGATCTTTGTCGACCGACCGGATGGCGCTCTTGATTGCGGGGATGAACTCTCGGGGCTCAAGGGTCGTGCGGACCACTAGGCTGATGGTCTGGTCAGGGCTCTGGAGGTAGGGAAAATAGATCGTGGGCCGTGGCTGCTGGTCGATGCCTGTTTCGCGCACTGCCCCCACGACGCCGACGATTTCCCGTGCAGGCCGTGTTGCATCCGGAAGTTGAAGATGCTTGCCGACCGGATCCTGGTTGGGAAAGAACTGGTGAGCCAGCGTTTGGTCAATTACGACCACGCGTGGGGCGTCGGCATTATCATACTCCGAGAAAACTCGACCGGCGAGAACTGGAATGCCCATCGTACGGAAGTAGCCGGGGCTGATGTCTCGCAAATCCGCGTTGATTTGTTGCCCCGGGGGTAGCGGGGGCGCTTCTTTGATCACGAAGAACCAGCGGTCCTGATCCTGCTGGCTCAGGGGAACGATCTCTGTGAGTGCCGCCGACTGGACTCCGGGAAGGGCCTCAGTGCTTTCGAGAAATCGCCGCAGCGCGATCGCGCGCTGGCGCGGTTCGCGATACGCTGAGTCTTGCCGGTCCATGGCGAGTTTGATTCGCAGCGTCAGCAGGTGGTCAGTCCGGAAACCGGGATTGGACTTAAGGAGGCGCCAGAAACTATTAATCATCAACCCCGCGCCGATGACCAGTACGAACGCCATGGCGGACTCAGTGACCACGAGCGCGGAAAGGGTCCGATGTCCTCGCACGCCGGTAAGAAAACCCCTTCCCCCCTCTTTGAGCGATTCGTTGACACTACATCGCAGGCTCTGAAAGGCGGGCGCAAGGCCGAAGATGATCCCGGCCAATAACGAAGTCAGAGTGGCAAATGCCACGACTCTTCCGTCCATATGAACCTGGGGCAACGCCGCCACGTCCGCAGCATTGGGAACGGGAATGCTGGGAGGCAATAACCTCATGAGCAGATCCGTGCCGAACACGGCAAGGCCCAAACCCACCGCACCACCGAATAGCGCCAGCATGGTGCTCTCTGCCAGGAACTGACCGATCAACCTGACGCGCCCGGCTCCCAGCGCCATCCGGATCGCTACTTCCCTGTACCGCCCCACGGCGCGGGCCAGCATCAGATTGGCCACGTTCGCGCAGGCGACAAGCAATACAAAGCCCACTGCCCCGAACAGCACGAGCAGCGCGGGTCGAATGTACTCCACCCTAACATCCTCGAGTGGCACCAAAAGGGTCCCAAACCCTTTGCGGTTTGCGCGCTGCCCACCAACCCGTTCAGCAATTACACTCATCTCGGCAGAAGCTTGCTTCAGCGTTATTCCCTGCTTAAAGCGACCGAAGACGCCAAGATTGCCGTCGGCTCGTCTCACCCAGTCGTTGTCGAAAGGCACAACGATGTCGGCGTGGAAAAGCGTATTGAGGTCAGGAGGCAGAACTCCGATGATGGTATAGGACTCGCCATTCAGGGTGATCGATTTTCCCACGACGGTCGGCTCGGAGCCAAACCGCCGCTGCCAATATGCGTACGACAACAGCACAAGATTGTGGCGGCCCAGCGCCTCATCCAGACGAAAGGTTCGGCCCAAGACCGGCTTGATTGCGAAAAAGTCTCCGAAGTTGGTGGTCACGCGCAAGCCCGCCACCTGCTCAGGCTCGCCCACGCCCGTCACGGTGCCGGAGCCATGTTCGAACAGGAATAAATCCTCGAAGGACTTGCTCTGCTCCCGCCAGTCGAGGTAGTCCAAACCCGAGGGGCCCATCCGGCTCCAACCCTGCCCGGGGTTGTTCACCCAGATCACTACCACTCGATGCCCGTCCCTCATCGGCAAGGGTTGAAGGAGCACAGAGTTGACGACGCTGAAGATGGCAGTATTCGCGCCGATTCCCAGGGCAAGGGTGAGAACGGCCACCGCCGTAAAGCCGGGATTCTTGCGCAATTGGCGGGCGCCGTAGCGGAGGTCTTGCGCCAAGGTTTCAAGCCAACGCATACCCCACATCTCGCGCGTCACCTCTTTGACTAAAGTGACGTTACCAAATTCGCGAGCGGCCGAGGCGCGGGCCTGCTCGGCGGTTTCGCCTTGCTCGGCATGTTCTTGCGCCGCCATGCGCAAATGAGCCTGGACTTCCTCGTCCAGTTCCTCTTCACGCTGCCGCCGGCGGAACAACCAGTCCCAGAGACTCATGACTGCTCCTTCTCATTCGTATCGCAGCGCCACGATGGGGTCGACTTTGGTCGCCCGGCGCGCGGGGATGTAGGTGGCGAGTATTGAGACACCGATCAAGGCCGCAGCGACGGTGAAGTAAGTCAGCGGGTCGGTGGGCTGCACGCCAAACAACATGCTGCGCAGAACCTTTGTCACCGCGAACGCAGCCACCACGCCGATGGCGGTTCCCAAGCTCACCAGCCGCAGGCCCTGCCGAACGACCATGCGTAGAACGTCAGTCCGCTCCGCGCCCAGCGCCATACGAATACCGATCTCGTGTGTGCGTTGCGTGACGGAGTACGAGGTGACGCCATAGATTCCGACCACGGCCAGAATCAATGCCAGGCTTGCAAACCCTCCCAGCAGGAACGCGTTGAACCGCGGGGTGGAGACGGACTGGTAAACCAGTTGTTCCATCGACGTCACGTCGAACAGCGGCATGTTGGGGTCCACGGCCCGGGCGGCGCGGCGCAACGCATTCGCCATGCTAAGGGGATCCGAATCCGTCCGCGTCGCGATGGTCATGAAGCTCAGGAAAAAGGAGCGGGGCGCCTGCGAGTACGGAACATAAATGGCCAACGGAGCTTCCTTCTCAAGTCCCATCTGCTTGACATCCGGAGCTACGCCGACCACCGAGTACCATGGGCTCCCCGAGAATCCCAGGTGAAGGCGCTTGCCGAGGGCGTCCCCCTTGGGCCAGAAGCGGCGCGCCACGCTCTCGCTGACGATCGCAACGGGCTGCGATTTGTCGCGGTCGTGTTCGTCAAATTCGCGGCCCTCCTCGATGCGAATGCCCATGGCGCGGAAATATCCGGAACTGACCACAAGCTTG
Source organism: Terriglobia bacterium (assembly GCA_050010335.1). Lineage (GTDB taxonomy): Bacteria > Acidobacteriota > Terriglobia > UBA7540 > UBA7540 > Bog-366. Next base: position 12,338 of record JBEKLF010000069.1, on the reverse strand, counting down.
CTCACCATCGAATGAGGCGGCTCGGGCAAGCCCTCGATGTTGAAGTCACCCAGGAGGCCGCCCCCGTACATGGGAAGCCCATAGGAAACCGTCCCGACGGCGCGCACCCCCGGCAGTGACGCGATCCGTTGCATCACGGAATCATGAAACTTTTTCATCTGGGTATCCGTCTGGTATTGGGTTGGAGGAAGTTCGAGATTCGAAATGAGTACCCGCTCCGGCTGAAAGCCCGGGTCCACCTCCATAAGGCGCACGAAGCTTTTGATGAGCAGTCCTGCGGAAATCAACAGCACCAGCGTGAGCGCATATTCTGCCACCACCAGAGTGTTTCGAAGGCTCAGGAGGTGGGTGCTGGGAGTTAATGTTGTCGCGGCTTCCTTCAAGGATGGCTGGGTGTTTGTGGACGATGCTTTCAGGCCCGCCACCAGCCCGAACAGGATTGCTCCGCCAAGCGAAGCCAACAACGTAAAACCGAAAACTCGTGCGTCAAGGTGAATGGTGGTCATGCGGCTGATGACACCGGGTTCTGCCACGCTTTGGGGCAACAAGGAGACGAGTGAATTACGACACCAAGCCGCAAGGAGCATTCCCAAGCACCCGCCCATCATCGCCAGCAGGACGCTTTCCGTGAGCACCTGGCGAAGAATCCGTCCGCGAGAAGCCCCGAGCGCGAACCGGATGGAGATCTCATGCTGCCGCGCGGTGGCGCGCGCCAATAACAGATTGGCCACATTGACGCAGGCAATCAGCAAGACGAGGCCGACCGATGCCAGCAGGACAATCAGCGCCGGCCGAATCTTCGAAACCATGGAGTCCTGCAAGAACACCAGGCTGAAACCCTCTTCGCCGGTATCTGGCCGGTGGTCTTGTTGGTTCAGGCGATGGCCAATCACGGCGACGTCCTTGCGGGCGCGTTCCAGCGTCACTTCCGGCTTCAACCGCGCAACGATTTTGTCCATAGCATTGCCTTGGTCGCTGGTGAGAACAAGCGGCGACCAGATGCTGGACTGGTTGGGAAAACCGAAGTAAGGCGGCATCACTCCCACCACGGTAAAGCTGGCGCCGTCGAGGGTGATGGGCTTCCCGAGGATTGCCGGGTTCGCGCCGAATCGCCGCTCCCATAGTTGATAGCTCAGGAGCACGACATTCCCTCGACCCGCCTGCTCCTCATCGGAGGCGAAGCCCCGTCCGAGCGCGGGAGCGACACCAAGAAGTTGGAACATATGGGGAGAGACAGCCGCTCCAAGGAGCCGCTCGGGCTCGCCACCTCCGGTCAGGTTGAAGGTCTGCCCATGAAATGCCGCGGCGTCATCGAAGACCTGGTTCTGCGCCCTCAACTGGACATAATCCGGGTCTGTCATGCTACCTGGCCCGGGCGATCCAAACGCGGTGTTCGTGTCCCAAAGCGTCACCAAGCGGCTGGGTTCGTGGTAAGGGAGGGGGTCGAGAAGGACCGCGTTCACCACGCTGAACATGGCGGTATTGGCGCCAATGCCCAACGCCAGCGTGAGCACCGCCACCGCCGTAAAGCCAGGATTCTTGCGCAGCATGCGCAAACCGTAGCGGAGGTCTTGCCCCAAGGTTTCAACCGTGCGATATCCCCACATGTCGCGGGTCACCTCCTTGACCAAGATGAGGTTGCCGAATTCGCGCGCGGCTGAGGCGCGGGCTTGCTCGGGCGATTCGCCTTGCTCGGCATGCTCCTGGGCTGCCATGCGTAGATGAGCTCGGACCTCTTCGTCCAGTTCGTCATCACGCTGCCGTCGGCGGAACATCCAGTCCCAGAAACTCATACCTCGCCTTCCTCATTCATATCGCAGCGCCACCATGGGGTCGACCTTCGTCGCCCGGCGCGCTGGAAGGTAGCTCGCGACTAAAGCGATACCAGCGGACACGGCCGACACAGCGATAAACGTCAGCGGATCGGCAGGTTTGACGCCGTAAAGTTGACTCGACAAAAACCGGGTCAGCGGGAGCGCTCCGGCCAAACCAACTCCGATGCCGATCAGAGCCAGTGTTAAGCCCTGACGCAAAACCCCTCTGATGACATCGCCGCGAGTCGCGCCCAGGGCCATGCGCACCCCGAACTCGTGCGTTTGTTGGCCTACCGCGTAGGAAACGACTCCATAAAGCCCCACCGCACTGAGCACCACCGCCAAAAGGGCAAACAGGCCGAGGACGATGGTATTGAAGCGCCACGGCGCGACGGCGAGGCCAAGGTATTCATCGAGTGTCTTGATGTCATACAAGGGAAGATTCTTGTCTACTAACCGAACGGCGGCCCGCATCGTATCGACACACGCTTGCAGCGGCGCCGTTGAACGTACGACGAATCTCATACTCCCAAGGTGGATTTGGCCTCCGGGCAGGTAGACGGCAGCCGGCGGTTGGTCGGTCAGGCTATCGCGGCGCACGTCGCCCACCACCCCGATAATCTGGGGGGGGGCGTTTCCCGTATTAAGTCCCATCCTAATCCGCTTTCCAACCGCATCCTGGCCGGGGAAATACTGGCGCGCCAAGGACCGGCTGACAATGACAACGGGTGGGGCGCTCGGACCATCGCGCATCGTGAAGTCGCGCCCCTTGAGCAACGGAATGTCTAAGGTGCGGAAAAAATCCGGACTGACGATGCTGGTTGCCGCCATCTTCCAGTCTGACGTGGTCTGTCCTCCGATCTGGAAGCCAACGTAAATAGTCCCGCTCCGGCTCAAAGGCAAGCTGGAGTCGGCAGCAGCGCTGCGGACACCTGGCGACAGCTTGATCCTCTCCAACAGTTCGGCAAAGCGGTTCGCACGTTGCTCAGCGGTATATTCCGCATCGGGAAGATCCACCGCAAAGGTCACGACACCGCTCGGATTGAAACCCGGATCAACGCTCGTCAATCTTATAAGGCTGTTGACCATCAGCCCGGCTCCCGCCAGCAAGAGGAGGGTCAGGGCAACTTCGCTGACAATGAGGGCGGCCCGCAAGCTATAACCGCGCGCGCCATCTCGCGATGCCACTCCGCCCGCCTTAAGGGACTGGATCAGATCCGCCTTTGCAGTGCGCAACGCTGGAGCCAAGCCAAAAATCAAGCCCGTGACCAGAATGACTACAAAGCTGAACGCGAGAACATGGCCGTCGAGGCCAATCTGCGATAGACGCGGGATATCCCTGGGGCCAAGCCGCGCCAACAATCGTGTGGCTGCCAAGGCCAGAAGCATGCCCAGCGCGCCACCCCAAGCGGCTAGCAGGACGCTCTCGGTCAGGAGCTGGCACACGATCCGCCGCTGCCCGGCGCCCAGTGCGGCCCGAACCGCGATCTCCCTTCCGCGGTTCGTCGCTCGGGCCAGCAGCAGATTGGCCACGTTGGCGGTCGCAATAAGCAGTACGAAGACGACCGCACCGAAAACGATGAGCATCGAGGGGCGCACTTCGCCGACTAACTGCTCATGTTCGGGAACCAGTCCCACGCCCAACCCCTTGTTGCTATCCGGATATTGTTTGGCCAGCCGAGCAGCAATGGTGGCCATTTCCGCCCTAGCCTTTCCCAGTGTCGCGGTGGACCGCAAGCGAGCAATGACCCCAAAATAGTTGTCGGCGCGGCCTGGAACGGTGGCGTTAATGCCTTGCGCCACCCAAACCTCGACGGGCGATGCTCGAATTGGAAACTGAAATCCCGCCGGCATCACGCCTACGATGGTAAAACTCATGCGGTCAAGTCGAACGCTTTGGCCGAGCACGCTGGGATCGGAGTTGAAACGTCTTTTCCACAGATCGTGACTGAGTACAACCACATGATGGCCCGGCTGGTCCTCTTCGGGCAGAAAACCCCGCCCGAGCATGGGTTTGACACCCAGCACCGAAAACAAATCCGCCGAAGCCACGAGGCCCTCCACGTGAATCGGTTCTTTTGGTCCCATCAGCGTGAAAGTGGCCCCATCATACGCCGCCATGCTCTCAAATACGTGGTTTTGCGCGCGCCAGTCCAGGAAATTCGGATACGAGACCGGCGTCTGACTGAACCCACCGCCCGGGTCGGTTTCATAGATGTGTACCAATTGGCCGGGGTCCTGGTAGGGCAATGGACGCAATAGGACGGCACTGAGCACGCTGAACATCGCCGTGGTGGCCCCAATGCCCAGAGCGAGCGTCACGACGGCGACAGCGGTGAAGCCGGGATTTTTGCGCAGCATACGCACGCCGTAGCGGAGGTCTTGCAGCAGGGTTTCCAGCCAACGAAAGCCCCACATGTCGCGTGTCACCTCCTTTACCAGGGTAATGTTCCCAAAGTCGCGGACGGCTGAGGCGCGGGCTTGCTCGGGCGATTCGCCCTGCTCCGCATGTTCCTGCGCGGCCATGCGGAGATGCGCCTGGACCTCTTCGTCCAGTTCCTCCTCGCGTCTGCGCCGGCGAAATGACCAGTTCCGGAAACTCATGCCTCGCTCTCCTGAGGTGCGGGATTCATGATCCCGGCAATGGCATTGACGATCTGCGCCCAGCGGGCCTGCTCCGAGAGCAATTGCTTCTTGCCGGTGGGAGTCAGCCGATAGAACTTGGCGCGCTGGTTGCTCTCCGTCTGCTTCCACTGCGACGTGACCCACCCCTGCTTTTCCAGGCGATGGAGCGCCGGGTAGAGCGACCCGGTTTCAACTTGCAGGATTTCCCCCGAGCGTCCGCGAATGGACTGGCTGATCGCATACCCGTGCTGCGGGCCCCACTGCAAGGTTTGCAGGATGAGCATGTCGAGCGTGCCTTGCAGTAATTCAATGTGATTTTGATAGCGTTCCTTTTTTGGTTTCATGATGTAGGCAATCTACACCCATGGATGTAGAATGTCAACCCCTTTCAAAAGCTTGCCGGTTTCGCGCGGCGGTGGCCTGAATGTCAGCGGTTACTTCGCTCCGTGCGCGCCGCGCCCTTGCCCTTCTTTCCAAATCGTTCCCGGGTCCCCCTCACCCGCCGCCCCCCTATCCTCCTCAAGAAAATGGCGAGGTCGGTTCCTGTTCCGATTTCTCTTGACAAACGGCAGTGGAGTAGACTAGAGTAATGGCATGAGACCTGTACGCTTCACCATTACGATGCGGAAGTGGTTTTCCCACCTGCCCTTCGGGCGACTTTTTCTCCACGGCGATGCGGGCGTTCGGAAAGGCCATTTTGACCGTTTAAAGCCGGCTTCGAGCAACTCTTCAATATAAGAAAATGGAGATTGCTCCCCAGATGTTGATGAAAACAAAGGGTCGATGTCTGACATTTTGTCATCTACCCTGAGATATCATTGAAATAGAACGGGTTACCAAAAACCCTGAGATGTCATTGTAAACAAATCAGATAAACGCAGAAACCCAACCCATAACCTACTGCAATCCCGCTACCGTGAAATGTTATAGCAAACAAAGCCAGTTATGCGTGGGTGAGGGGGTCAAGCCCGGGCAGCCCCCCAGATCGCGTTTTATGATGGGGACCATTCATGGATTAGAACCTGCAAGGGATGGGACGCGCTGACAGATGATGGTGCACGGGTTGGGAGGCAGGCGATGTGCGCGGTACGCACGGGGCCGCTTTTCGTGATAATTGAAGACCGATGACTACTGACTGTTTTCCGGAGCTCACGGCGCAGGCAGGTAGTTGAACAAGTTCAACTGCGAGATCTGCGCACCGGCCTGCACTAAAGCTTGTTGGGTGGTTTCAGTTTGGGTGAGGTCGGTAACCGCCTTGGCCATATCGACATCGAGCGTGGTGCCCTCGGTTTCGGTCAGTTGCGTTTGTTCCTGGGTGAGGAAGGTTTGGGTGCTGTTCAGCCGGTCCACGGAGTTTCCGTAAAAGGTCTGCTGGGTGCTCACATAGGTCAGAGCGTTTTGCACTTCCGTGACGGCGGCGGGGATGTTGGTGTTCGTGTTTAGCGCATTGTACAGATCCTGGAGGGACTTGAAGACGTTGGTGGTAGCATTGCTAAAGAGTTGGCTGCCCGGCAAGCTGGTGGGCATCGCCTGGCCCGCAGAGATTTCTACGCTGTTGGTACTATCATCGCCACTGTAGGTCACGCCGGAAGTGGAGGAGGGATCCGCCGCGTAAGGTTGGGTGGTGGTGGCCGTCCCGGAAAAAAGATACTCGCCGTTGTAAGAGGTATTCGCCAGACCCAGTATTTCCTGTTGGATACCTTGAATTTGCTGGGCAAGCGCTTGTTGGTTCGACGTGTTGAGGGCTGAATTCGCTCCCTCCACCCCCACGGATTGCGCGCTCGTCAAGGCCTCCACGACAGAGCTCAACGCCGAGTCCGCCACATTCAAAGACCCCGTCAAGGATGAAATATTCTGCAAATACTGGGTATCGGAGCTTGACTGCATCCGCAGGGTTACCAAGGAGGCGGCCGCAGCAGGGTCGTCGGAAAGGGAGTTCAGCTTTTGCCCGGAGGCCACCTGCTGCAAGGCTTGTTCCTCTTGCTTCCCATTCGTCTGCAATCCACTCAGAATAAAGCTGTACATATCGGGATTGACGCGCATGCCCATGTTAGCTCGGTGTAAACATATCGAGAGTCGCCTCGTTGAGTTCATCGACGGTGGAGATGACCCGCGCCGCGGCCTCATATGCTTGCTGGTATGTGATTAAGTTAGTCGCTTCCTCGTCAAGGGAAACCCCGGAAATTGACTGCTGCTGGTTGGTAAGCTGCTGCAAGACCAGACCCACCGCTTCCTGCTCCGAAGTAGGGTTGGAAACGTCGTTGCCCACTTGGTCGATCAGATTCGAGTAATAGTCGCCCGCCGTCTGGCCGGAAGCGATCAGGCCATTCTGGAGGTTGGCCAACGCCGTGGCATTGGAGTTGTCCCCTTGGGTGCCGTCGGAACTGGCGGCAACTTCGTCAGGATTGGTGAGTGCTACCGTCATCGTGGCGGCAGCGCCGGCATTGGAGCCTGTGGTGGTCGGTGTAAAGGCCGTAAAGAAGTCCGTACCCGGTCCACCATTCAGGTCATAACCATCGTTTTGTTGCTTATTCACGGCTGAGATGAGGCTGGCAGCCAGATTGTCGAGGGAAGATTGCGAGGATGGAATGCTGCCATCACGGGCACTGATAATACCGTGGAGCTGGCCGCCGGCGATAGTGGTAGTGATGTCGGTTCCCTGGGCATAGACGTCGTTCATTCCCGTGGCACTGTTAATTTGGGTGGTCAATGCGTCACTCTGATTGCCGGATACCAGCAGCGCGCCATTGGTGGTGGTTACGGTCACCGTGCCGTTGTTAGAATAAATGACCGCCGTGTCGATCAGGTTGGCGAGGTTCGTCAGGTCTTCGTCGCGCTGGTCTTCGAGCGAGCCGGGGTTATCCCCCGAATTGGAAACCGTCTGGATCTGCTGATTCAGGTTGGCCACTTGCGTGGTGAGCTGGTTGACTTGCTGGACGTTCTGCACCACGGACTGGTCCAGCCCCTGTTGGATGGTCGCCAGATTACTGCTGGTTTGGCTGAACGCGTTGGCAAGGTTCTGACCCGCAATGATCACCGACTGGCGCAGTGAGGAACTTGTCGGGTCGGTGGCGAGAGACTGGAAACTATTGAAGAAACTGCTCAAATCGGTCTGGAGGCCGGAACCCTGGGTCTCGTTGAAAAGGGCTTGCACCTGGTTCATCGAATCCACGTAGGAATTAAGACTGGATTGCTGGGAGGTTTCCTGGTCGATTCGGAGATCGAGGATATTGTCGCGGACGCTTTGCACACTCTTCAGCGTCACGCCTGTGCCCACCATGGTATTCCCACTGAGGATGGGAGGGCTCTCCTCCAGGATCGGGACCTCCCGCGAATAGCCCGGTGTGTTGGCATTGGCGATGTTGTTGGCTGTCACCTCCAGGGCGCCTTGCTGCGTCAGCAGGGATTGGAGGGCGACGGACATTGTACCGAAAAGGCTCGACATATTTTATTTCCCCATCGAGGCGAAAGGGATCCCCTTGGACCGCGTCAGGGGGAGCGGGTACGTGCCCGAATAGTGTGCCAAGAAATTCAACAAGACATTGACAGATCGCCGGGAACGCCGAAGCAGCTCCGAATGGACACGGCTAAGCCTGCGCACGTCGGCCTGAATGGCTTTGAGTCCGCCCATCAACAAATGAAGCTGGCGGGCCGACATGGGATCGAGCTGGGCCTCGAGTTCGCCGAGCGTGGAAGGCATTTCACCCGCGGCGGCCAAGCCTCTGAGCTTATCCTTCATATTTTGCAGCTCGGTATCCAGCATGCGAATTTCCGTGCAAAGGTTCTCTTGGTGCGAGATGTGTTGGTGCATCGCCCGCAAGTCGAGCGTGACGTATGCCGACCGGCTCTCGTCAAGGTCGGCGGCAAGCATCCGAAGGGTCGCCAAACGCCGTTCGAGCAATTCCAGGTACTGCTGCACTTCCCGTTTCATATTTAAGCCAAAACGTCGATTCTGTGATCCGTTTCCGGCTCGGGCGCCAGGTCAGGGTCTGGATCTTGCTTTGGGGCAGGCGCCGACTCCACCTTCTTCACGGCCTTCCTTCGCGCCGGGAAGTTTTGTTCCGGTGACCGCCCTCCGTTATCGGAGGTCCGCTGTGCTGGGGCAGGAGCCAATTCGTCCATGACTCCTCCCTCCTATCGACTAGGTCAGTCAAAGTTGGCCTGCCAGCAGGTCCGATCCAATGGCGTCGCTCAACTGCTGATCCGAAACTTGAAAACTGCCATTGCTCACCGCTTGACTTAGAGCTTGTACGCGCTCCTGCCGAACCTCCGGCACTTGCGAGAGGGTAGCTTTCAACTGTTGAATCGCGTTGTTATCCAGAGACAGTTGCGCCTGATCCTGGCTTGATCCGATCGAGGCAGGGCTGCTCTGTTGGGCCGACGACCCTGAGTTTGCCACCTTTTGCGTTTGGAGATTTTCGGGAACCGAAAGAGGGCCATCAACTCGCATAGTGTGCCTCCTAAAGATTACAACTGTCCTATCGACGGTTTCTGAGGGAAACTTTAGCCCTCTGATATCTTTTTAATATTTAGGTCGTGGCACAGCCTGAATTGGGTTTTGGGTGACTTTCCGGGAAGGTGACTTCCCAAGGCGAATCCCCAAAACCCAGCGGATCCATCTGAGCGGAAACAACTTACAGTGAGACCATGGGATAAACTCATCGGCGAGCGGCCCGCGAGCAACTTCCGTGTGCGCCAGATTAACTGGGCCCATGATCTATGATTGGATATGAATCACTCCCATGGCAAGCAGCGCTTGGGCTGCGATACCGACGCCGAGGCACGTTATCGCCGTTGCTGAAGCGGTCGGCAGCCAGCGGTTGATCAGGGGCCCATCCGTCGGCAGCCGGGCGAGCAGCCGGCGCGCGTAGACCGTGACCATGCCTATCGAAATCAGGACTGCGGCTAAGCCGAGGCTGAACGCCACTATCAGATAAAGTCCGAATGCTACGCGATGAAGCGAGATGGCGCTCAGCAAAACGACCAGTGCGGCAGGGCAAGGGACGATGCCGCCGGTTACTCCCAGAGTTACAAGCTGCCGGTAAGAAAATGGACTATCGGTGCTGTGCGGGTGCCCGGCATCTTGCGGGTGGTCATGAGGGTGCTCGTGGGTATGGATGTGCGGATGGTCATTATGGTGTTCGTGGGTGTGCAGATGAGGATGCTGGTCGTGACCCGCGGGGTGACCGTGCGTGTGCCCATGAGAATGTCCGTAATCGTGGCTGTGACCCCAAGGGCCGTGGTGATGATGGTGTTCGTGCACGTGCTGGTGCCCCGCCATGCGGCCCCGGAGCATGTAGAGACCGAGTAAGGCGATGGTGAGCCCCGATGCGATGCCCAGCCAGGGGTAGAGATGATCCGGCACAATATACTTCGACGCGTAAAGCGTGATGAGCCCAAGCGCGTAAACCCCTGCGGTGTGCGTAGCGGCCACGATCAGGCCGAGAAGCAAGGCATGGGCGGCCGTTCCTTGCGACCCCACCAGGTAGGCGGCAACGATGGTTTTCCCGTGTCCGGGCTCGAGCGCGTGCAGACCTCCTAATGCGGCAGCGATCAGCGCCGCCGTGAGCATGAACCAGAGCCCCCACTCGTTTGAGGTTATGAGTTCAGTGAAGGAGTTGCGCGGGGTACCTTGTTTATTGGCTTCCAGGGCCAGTTTTTCGGGTGACGCTGCGACCGGCACGGGAACGGGTCCACCCTTCGCCGAAGCTAAATTTGCGTCGGAGGCTCCATCGCGAACCCCCGCCGGTTTGCGAACTTGCGTCTGTGCCCAAGGTTTAATTGCCTCGCCGGGATTCGACTTCATGGCGCCGGCAGCCCCAGTGGGACTCGATTGACCGGACGCATTCGCCTTGCCACCCGGTGGCAAACCTTTGGCGAGTACAAACGTCAACTGCGCCGAGAGATCCTGCGGCGGGCTGTTAATAAGATCGGTGGGATAATTTGCGAGTTCCTGACTGCGCGAAACGTCTGCGGCCGTGCTCATTACCAACGTCGCACCGGAGCCGGCAGCGGCAACCACTTCCTTCCATCCGGCGCGCTCGGTAAAGTTGCCGTCGCGGTAGTCAATCGTGCAAGGGCACGCCACCCCCTCCAGGGGAGCACTGTAAACGACCCCGATTTTCATGGTCGGCAGGTTGCCAGCGCCGGGCGGGAAGATCACATCCTTCGACACGGTTACAAGCGCAAGAGGTCGCCCGTTGAGGGTCACCACCAACCCGCCTTTAAGCGCCTCGGCCTTGGACGCAAGGTATGCGGCGACCCGAGGATCATCCGGCGCCAGCACAATGCCCGATGTTTGCATTTCCTGGAAGGTGGGAATCTCTGCCATGTCCAGAATGTAGCGGATATCGATTGCGCCCGCCTCGATGCGGAAACCAGCGAAATGGCTGATGCTAAAGTTGCCCATAGGATGTGCGACGACAGGTCGGGGAGAGATAAGCACGAGCCCTGCCATGAACAGGAGTAGCGCGGACCTGTTTTTTAGGTCCGCGGCTCTTCCCCGATGCGCCACGAAAAGCCGCGGACCTACAAAACAGGTCTGCTACGTTTTTCGTGGTTCGCCCAGTATTGAAAATCATGGCAGCGATTCTCCTGGCCGCAGGTCATGGGCCGCCGAAGAGCTGGAACTCGCCGGGCGCGTGTCGGAATCGGCGAGTTGACCCAGCCTTTCTCGCGCTTGGTTGGCATAGACCAAGTGGAAGTCGGGGTTCAAGGTCAGTGCGTGTTTGAACAGCGCCCGGGCGCGTTCGGACCGTCCGAGTTGGAACTCAATCATCCCTGCGTGAAAATCCAATAGAGCATCTCCCGTGCCGAGCGCGAGCGCCTTTTCCATGACCTCGGCAGCTTCCGGGACCCGCCCGTTCTTGAAGAGCACCCACGCCAGGATGTCCCACGTGTAGATATCGTGGCGGACCTCCAACTCCTTCTTCGCCAACTCGACGGACTCCTCGAGCTTGAGGTTGTGATCGGCGTAAAAGAGCGCTAATTCGCGGTAGAACAGCCTCTCGTTGATAGGATTGAGTTTGCCGATGAACTGCACAAGCTCAAGCTGTTGGCGCGCGTCATCAGTGCGGCCAACTTGCAAGTCAAGGTCGTAGAGTGCGGCGGCGTAGGCAGGGAACGGCACCACGGCGATGGCCTTCTGATAGAGTGCGATCGCTTCCGGGTAATTTCCCTGCGCCGTGCGGACCTCACCCAGCCCCGCGAGGTTGCGGTAAGAATGGGGGTCAAGGGCAAGGCCGGCCGTATAAGCTTGCTCTGCACTGGTAAGGTCTCCGCTCTTGAAGCAAATCTCGCCGAGTTGAAATTGGCTCCAGGCCACGTTTTCCACGGGCAGGCGCAAGGTCATGGCGACGCCAATAGCCGCACGCATCAATTTGATCGCACCCGGGGCATCCCCTCGAAGAAAGTGTAAATAGGCCATGCGGCTGTTTCGTTCGTAGGCCAATGGGTTTGAATCATCGTCCAGGTCAAGCGGATCGCGCAGTCTCGCGTAGGCCTCGTCCGCGCGCTCATACTCCCCCAGGTCCGTTAGGGCATCGCCGACAATCGCCCAAGGGGAGGGGTCGCCGGAGCCAAGTGCCAGCGCCGCTTGCGCCCAAGAGAGAGCGTCCTCGAATTGATGCTCGGCCATCGCTACCACGGCCATGTGGGTCTTGGCCGAGGCAGCGGCGGGATCATTCGAAATCAGATCGAGGGACTTGTCCAAAGCCTGCTTGGCCATTTCGTAATAGCTCGCGTCCGCTGTTTCCCGCCCCTTCTGGATGTAGCTCGCACCTAGGAGCCTGTCGGAGATAGATTTTGGCTCCCCACAGATCAAGTCTCAAGATTTTGGGGAGGAGGGTGGGGTTGATTATTGACAATGGAGGAAAGGCTTGTAAGATGCGGTTATGGGCA
>JBEKLF010000068.1:0-33702 GCA_050010335.1 Terriglobia bacterium | reverse complement strand
GTGTGCACGTCACATCCGATAAAATGCTGCATGGCTTCGGCTCCTTTCCCGGCTCGCCTTGGTCGTTGAGCACTTCCAAGTCTACCGGATTGGAGCCGATGCCGTTATCCAATCAGACCTGTCGTGTAGGTCCGCGGCGTTTCACGTCCGTCAACGACAATGTCTAACATCTCAGACAGAGGATTGGCGCTTGGCCCGCCCCGGGCAAAGTGCTAGTATTAGCCGCAAAATCATGACTGGACTAATACCTCCCACGCATCGCTCCATTCGCAAGTATTACGAACACGTTTCTGCCCTGCGTGACCAGGGTGTGCTGGACGAGATGAGCGTGCGCTCGCCCTTCGAGTCCCTGCTCCAGGAGACGGCCCGGCTCAAGGACTGGACGTTCATCACCGAGCTTTCGGGAAGGTCCGGCGGCGCGATCATTCGTCATGACGGCACCCTGCGCGACCGCAACAGCCTGCCGCGTGGCTACTGAGAAGGGGCTATCCCATGATGTATTGTGAGGCCCATAGGGGTGAGCAATCACACCCCAGCCCCAGTCTCCGGAGAGCCAGGGGACGGAATTTGATGTGCGGAATGTCTGGGACTGAACGCGGATTTGGTATTTCGCCCTTACAGGGCTCAGGGTCAGGATTGGCACTTTGTTGACCCAGGCCGTTGGCCTGGGCTGGGCTAGGTCGCTCCTTGGGGCTCAACGGGAATAGTCATATCCGCCCAGAAAGGGCTGGCGAAGCGGACGGAAGACTGGCGGTAGTCTGGTTACAGCAATTTTGCTTTGGACAAGGCACCGGAAGCGGCGTGCCCCATCCCGATTGACGCGGTGCGGTTGCCGCACGGTATCGGGCATCAGAGAGACTCGACACTGCCTCTACTATTCCATGTTGCGTCTGCGGGCCATTTCGCTGACATCTCGTGGGCACAAGAACTCAACATGTACACCGTTCCGCGCGAGGGCGTCCCGAAATAGCCACCAGTCGGTGTCCACGGCATTCAGAATTGGTGGAGAGTCTGGGTGAGCGCATGCGGCTGCAACAAACATCCGATCTGACCTGTCGAAGCCCGTCAGAGCATGGTCATTGGGGAACTCAGCAAAGTTGACACCACCTTCAGTCGGCGTGAGGTGTACCCGGCCACACCGTTGGGGATTCCACTGGTAGTTGTATACCCATTTAAGGAAGGCGTCGCCTACACCGGGCTGCCCATCGCAGCGTAAGTTGTCTTGATATTCGGAAAGAATCCAATGGCCTTCATCCAAGACTATCTTGCCTGTAGCCATGAGATCTTGCAGTCGCCGCACACAAGAGATGACGCAATCCTCGGATGCTTGGGGACTCTGCCCGCGCCCGTTCGCGACGGCCCCGACGTTGGTATCGACGATGACTGCTATTGGCGCCCTGCCTTTTGCCGTTCCATGGCAGCAACCGTCATGTCGGCAAGCTCACCCATTTCGTCGCCAAAGAAATCCTTAGGCCAATTCCTGATGTTGCCATAAGCATCCACGTCGAGTGTCTCGATGCCAGATGCTCCGTTCTCAAGGTGACAAAAATAGAGGGCGGTGTCCTCTGGTTTGAGAGCTTCTCGCGCGATCCGTCGCTGGATTCTCCGCAGAAGGTGCTCCCTGTGGCTCTCAACAATGATCTGCAAGTTCCGGTTCATAATTGCATCAATCAGAACATCGGCCAAAGCGGCTTGAGCGAATGGATGCAGATGTATCTCCGGCTGCTCGAGAAGCAGTATTGAACCCTCGGGAAGGATTGCGCAGTTCACAAGCACTGGGAGTATTTGAGATACGCCGAATCCGACGTCGGGCAGCAGCACTTCGGTTGCGGCACTCGTGGTCTTGACGCGAAATTGGTAGAGGGTTCGCGCGTCATCCACAGCCTTCAACGCGAAAGATTGGGCTAGCCTCATTCCCCGCAGCCAATGCAGGATTGTAACCCCCGCCTCCACGCGCTCGGTCAGCTCTTTCCTCGGAGCAAGGAGCGCGGCAATTGCGTCCTCGCCGTCCCAGCCTGCATCAGCCGGTCTTTCGCCCCCCCATTCATACACGCGCAATGGATGAGACCTCAAGGGGCCGAGGTAGTGCACGCCCTCAAAAAAGTTTTCAAAGGCAAGCTGGAGCGAAGGGAGCAGCGTAGTGTCTTTCGAATATCCGAGCGCCTCGGGCGGAAAACCGTAGGATTTAACAGTTGACCTCAGAAGCTTTGGGTTCCTCAAAAACTCTTCCTCAACTCGAGCACCGCTATGTGTTAGCTTGTATCCCTCCTCGACCCCCGTTTCCCGGCGCATCCCGACATGCTGCCCGGCGAACTCGTAGTCAAAAAAATCGACGGTCGGCTTTTCCTCGTTCACGACGACCGAGGTCCGGAAGGTCACTTCCCGAGCGTTGAAGAGCCTCTCAGACAAGTGAGGGGCACCCTCGCGCGCGGGCTTGGCTGAAATATCCCAGGTGAAGGAAAACCTCAGAGCGGAATCGCGGCGATGCCCATGAAGAATGTCCAGCAAGGTTCCCAAGTAGACCGGGGAATCCACAACACCTGTATGGAGGACTCGGTTGCGGTCCGAATACTCGGCCGTCTGCTTCAGCAAAGGCAAGATCTGGAGAATGCTTGTCTTCCCGGAACTATTGGTTCCAAAAAGTCCAGTGAGCCGCCCCAGACACAGGTCGCCCGTATCCTTCCATGACTTGAAGTTTTCGGCACGCAGGCGGGTTATCATGGAATCAACCCTCCCCTCACTTTCTCTAGGGAGAGTTTACCATAATGAGTTGCTCGGATACGTTTCGTAAACCTTCGAGCGACCGTCGCAGGGTTCAAGGAACACAAACCACGCGGAAAGACCTGTCAAAGCGGGCGGAAGATGGGCGGTGGTCGAGTTACGAAAATCTTGCCCTGGACAAGGCAATGATAACGGCGTGCCCCATCCAGATTGACGACGCGCGGTTGGGGTCGGGAGTTCGGTCCTCCCCATGTGCACCGATGATTTCAATAACCTGAGGGATCTTCGTCCCCACTCACCGCGGGTTGTTCAGGGCGGCTGCTTATACCCGGTTCTGCTCAAAGCGGAAGAACAGCGACTGCTTCGAGACCGGGGCCGCGCGCTCCACCAGCTCTACCCGTTGTTTGTCGCTGAGGGGCGTGAATTCCCGCGCGAGTTGCACATTCTCCTCGAGCTGAGCAATCGAATCGCAGCCAATGATGACCGTGCTTACCGGATGCGACAAGGTATAGTACATCGCCTCGCGCATTTGCAATGTTCCGGGAGTGGGCGCCAGGACCATGCCTTCCCAGGAGTGTTGCTGCTTCTCCAGCGGCGGCGGAGTCCAGGTGGAGAGGATGCGCCCGCGCGCCGGCACTTTCATCCCGATGATGCCCATCTGCCGTTCCAGGGCCAGCGGCAGCAGCGCTTCGCTGAAGCTAAAGTGATGCGGGTCGGCAGCATTCATCGCCATCAGGATGGTGTCGAAGGGATACCGCCGGATGCCCTCCATCAGCGCATCGGGGCGGTAGTGCCCGGTCAGCCCGAGAAAGCGCACCACTTTCTGCTCCTTCATTTCCAGCAGGGCTTCCATGGCGCCGCCATTGGCGAATACCGCATCCACGTTCGCGATGAGACCAATATCGTGCAGTTGCCACAAATCAACATGATCGGTATTCAGCAGTTTGAGTGACTTTTCGATCATGCGCAGCGAGCCCTCGCGCGTCCGCTCCTTGGTTTTTGTCGCCAGGAAGGCCTCGGAGCGCCGCCGCTGCATCACTTGCCCGATGTACTGCTCGCTCCAACGATCCGGGCCGCCATAGATCGACGACGTGTCGATGTAGTTCACGCCCAAATCGAGGGCGCGCTCGATGATGGGGACGGCCACGTCGGCATTGCTTGGCCGCTCCACGGCAGCCTGGCCGCCCAGGCTGAAGATGCCGACCCGGTAGCCTGTCTTTCCCAGGTTGCGCGTCGGCATTGCATCCAGGGTCCTCGGATTCACCGGCAGTCCCGGCAGCGATTCCGCCGAATCCGCCCTGGACGTTTTCGCCAGCAAAGCGCCGGTCGCCACCACACCTGCCTTCAAAAAGTCCCGCCGATCACGCTTTCGCGGTGACTCGCCCTTACTCTCGCTCACCATGTCATCCTCCTGGCGCATCGCACCAAACCCCAAAAGTATGCATCAAATACTCGCTGGGGATGTAGAGTTATTCTCTTGCCTATTTTTGAGTGGTGTCACAGGCAAGGGTTCGGTCTCACAAATTCTTCTTAAGGATAGTCTTTATGGCGACGATGAAGGTGGCGCAAGTTAGCCGGCCGGGAGGGCCGATTGAGCTGGCTGAACGAGAGGTGCCTCAGCCGGGCTTTGGGGAAGTTCGCGTTCGCGTGCAAGCTTGTGGCATCTGCCACAGCGACATGTTCACGAAGGAAGGCCATTGGCCGGGTATCCAATACCCGCGCGTGCCCGGGCATGAAATTGCCGGAGTCGTTGACGAGGTCGGCTCGGGAGTAGTCGGCTGGAAGGAGGGCCAGCGGGTGGGCGTGGGATGGTATGGCGGCCACTGTGGTCATTGCCGGGCCTGCCGCCGGGGAGAATTCATCAACTGCGAAACCCTTCCCGTGCCGGGGATTAACTACGACGGCGGCTACGAGGAGTACATGGTGGCGCCTGCGGATGCCTTGGCGCTCATGCCGGAGGGTATTTCCGTGGAAGAAGCCGCTCCGTTGCTTTGCGCTGGCATTACCACGTACAACGCTTTGCGGCATAGCGGCGCGGGGCCCGGCGACCTGGTAGCGATACAAGGGGTCGGCGGATTGGGCCACTTGGGAATTCAGTTCGCAAATAAGTTTGGATACAAAGTAGCAGCGGTCAGCCGCGGGGCGGACAACGCCGCCTTGGCACGGAAGCTCGGTGCACACCATTACATCGACAGCCAAGCCTCCAACCCGGCGGAAGAATTAAAGAAGCTGGGCGGCGCGCGCGTGATCCTGGCCACCGCGCCCAGCGGCAAAGCTATGACAGCGCTCTTTGACGGCCTGGGCACGAACGGTAAGATGGTAGTAGTGGGGGCAAGCATGGAGCCCATTCAGGTGACGCCCATCCAGCTCATCATGGGCGGCAGGGGCCTTCAGGGCTGGCCTTCCGGCACGTCCGCAGATTCCGAGGATACGCTCAATTTCTCCGTCCTTACCGGCGTGCGGCCCATGATCGAAAAGTTTCCCTTGTCCCGCGCCGCCGAAGCGTATGACAGGATGATCAGCGGCAAGGCGAAGTATCGGGTGGTCCTGACGATGTCCTAGGAGTGATTCTGAGCGACAAGCGAAAGCATAGCAGGCGGCGGGAGGGCCGGAAGCATATGGATCGCCGGATCGGTGACCGTAGGGCCGACGGAGTCCCCCCCGCGCCTGATACGCCTGCCAAGCACGACACCGGGAAACGACGGCGTAAGGCCGATCACAAGGCGTCTTCATTACCTGTAATTACGAAAACGCCGCGGAAGCCTCCAGGGAAACCAAGCCATTCGTGACTTAGGGCCAGGGCGGCCATGGGACCTCGCCGTCCTGGAACCTTTTCCGCCCATTCGCACGCACCCGTTCGCAAGCCTTGATGACACACACATACTTGAGTATGATGTGCACCGTTTTTGAGGCGCACATCTGCTTGCCGGTGGCGAGTGTCTTGCTCGCATTGCTTCCTCGGGAACGAGCCTCGCTTGGCCAAGCCGAGTCCGGCGGTATCTGTTACATGTCATATCGTGAGTATTCTTGCGAAGGTGGTCCCATGATAAAGCGAAGATTCATCCCTGCACTGCTCTCCCTTGGTTTGTTCTTGATGATCGTCTGTGGCGCCATTCAAGCGGCCGAGAAACCCGCGCAGGTCACTGTAGATTGGGCCAAAGTTGTCCGGGTTTCGAAGACGACCTCCACGCTTCAGGTGGTGGTAAACCCTCCGCTGCGCCGAGGTGCAACACTCCACGATCCCGCCTTCCGCGCCTTGCACGACCTGGGGTGCGACGTCGTTCGTTACGTTCCCTGGCTGCCTTACCCCAAGTTGGCGGTGGCTGAACTGGAGCCGCCAAAGGACGGAAAGACGTCCTGGGATTTTTCCCTGATTGACCCCATGACCGTGGACTTTCTGGAAGCGACCTCCGGGCATTCGGTGATGCTGAATTTCAGCACCGTCCCCCAGTGGATGTTCAAGACACCTAAACCCATGCCCTACCCGGAGGATCCCAACCAGGTCACGTGGGATTACGAACAAGGAACGGAATTGCGCGATGCCAGCCTGAAGGAGCTGGCCGACTATTACGCGCGCCTTGTCAGTTGGTACACGCTCGGCGGCTTCAAAGATGAATATGGCGTCGAGCACAAGTCAGGCCACCACTACAAGATCGATTACTGGGAGGTCTTTAACGAGGTCGATTTCGAGCACTCGATGACCCCCAAGCAATACACCGAGCGCTATGACGCGGTGGTGGAGGCCCTGCACCGCGTTGCCCCTAAGATGAAGTTCGCAGGGTTGGCGTTGGCGGGGCCCTCGCAAGGTCCCGAATATTTTGAATATTTCCTCAATCACGCCCATCACAAGCCTGGAATTCCCCTGGACATGATCACATTCCATTTCTATGCGGGCCCTGCGGACGACGAGACACCGGAAATCCAGCAGTACACTTTCTTCGACCAGGCGGACCATTTTCTTGACACGGTGCGCTACGTCAATACCATCCGCGGGCGCCTTTCCCCCGAAACGCAAATCGACATCAACGAGCAAGGTTCGATCGCCGCAAATGACAACCGCAGCGGCCCGATATTAATTCCGAATTCCTATTGGAATCTCTCCGGCGCGTTGTACGCGTATGTATACGGCGAGTTGGCCGCATTGGGCATCGAGTACGACGGCGAATCGCAGCTTGTCGGGTATCCCACGCAGTTTCCTTCGGTGTCCATGGTGGACTGGGTAACGGGGCAGCCCAATGCCCGCTACTGGGTGCTCAAACTGCTTCACGACAGCTTTGGCCCTGGAGACAAGCTCGTGGAGACCCACATCAACTCGCCCTACGTTTACGCGCGGGGCTTTGTCACTCGCGACGGCAGGCAGAAGGTGTTGCTGGTGAACAAGCGCGACCGGGCCTTTGTGGTGTCGGTCCCCGGCGCCGCCGCTGGCCACGTGGACGTGGTTGACCAACAGACAGCTTTCGAGCCACCCGCCGGCGGCCAACTCCGCAGCGACGAGGTAACCTTGGGCGGCTTGGCGGTGGCAGTGGTGACGCTCGCGAAATAGGAGGCGCAAATGCCGCGCGTAGCTTTCCGGCTCCGGTTACGGCCGGGCACGGTGGATGAATATGAGAAGGCTCATCAGCATGTGTGGCCCGAGCTTCTGGCCAAGATGAAAGAAGTGGGGATTTCCCACTATTCCATCTTCCGCCGTGGGTTGGACCTGTTTCTGGTGATGAACGTGAAAGACTTTGAGCGTGCATGGAAGATCCTCGAAGAAGACCCCGCGAATTTGCGCTGGCAGAAGGAGATGAGCCGCTTCTTCGACCCCATCACCGGCCTTTCTCCCGGCGAGCGTTTCGCGATGATGAAAGAAGTGTTTTATATGGAGTGAAGTTGGCGTGGGGTCCGGCAAACTCCGGCGCGGGGGGTGCCGTGCCGCTGGCGCTTGTTCGCGAACTCACCTTGACGATGCGCGAGCCTCGCAATAGACTCTCTAGACCTTGGGAGGTGTAGCATGACAACTTCAGCTCAGACTGAGCGGATTCATAGGGCGCTTGACACATTTGTGATCGAACTCCCGTCCTGGGGGTTTGCGAATACGGGCACACGTTTTGGAAAATTCATCCAGGCCTCCGCGGCCACGACCACGGAAGAGAAGTTAGCCGATGCCGGGCAGGTGCATCATTACACGGGCTGCTGTCCCAGTGTGGCGACGCACGTCCTTTGGGATTTCCCTCAGGGCCTCAAAAGCACGCCGGCGGTGATGGCCTCGGCGGCGAAGGTGGGGGTTCGCCTGGGGGCGATCAACCCTAATGTCTTTCAGGACCAGATTTACAAAAATGGATCGCTGGGCAATCCCGACCCGGGAATTCGCAAGGCCGCGCTCGATCACATTCTGGAAAGTATCGAGATCGGCAAGCAGACGGGCAGCCAGGATGTCTCTCTCTGGTTCGCTGACGGTTCGAGCTTCCCGGGGACAGCTTCCATTCGACGTCGGAAGCAATGGTTTGCCGAGGGCTTGCAAGAGGCGCACGCGCACCTCTCCCCCCAGCAGCGCATGCTGGTGGAATACAAGCCTTTCGAGCCGTATTCCTACCACACAGACTTGGGCGATTGGGGCATGGCGTTGGTTCTCTCACGCCACGCCGGGCCCCAAGCGAAGGTCTTGGTGGATACGGGGCATCATTTCCAGGGTCAGAATATCGAACAGATTGTGGCGTGGTTGCTGAGTGAGAACATGCTGGGTGGTTTCCACTTCAACGACCGCCGATACGCGGACGACGACCTGACGCTCGGTTCCATTGACCCTTATCAGGTTTTTCGCATCTTCAATGAGTTGATCGGTTATGAGTGGGAAACCGGCAAGCGCGCCGACATCGCCTACATGATCGACCAGAGCCACAATCTGAAGGACAAGATTGAAGAAATGATCCAAACGGCCGTCACGGCGCAGGAACTTTACTCCAAGGCGGTGCTGGTGGATCACGAGAAGCTGGACCATTACCAGATGAAGGGTGCCTTGATCGACGCCGAAGAGTGCCTGAAGTCGGCCTTTGCCAGCGATGTGCGCCCGGCCATCCAGGAATGGCGGCAGAGCAAGGGATTAGCGGGGGATCCGCTCCACGCCTTCCGCGCCTCCGGCTACACGGAGCGGGCGGCGAGAGAGCGCGGGGCAAAGAATAAAGGAGCGGTAGCAAGCTACGCGTGAAGACCCGCAGCCATTACAGGCCACGGATTCGCGGATCAACACCGATCAAGAGAACGAGTACATAGGAATTGCAATGAATCAGGGCGGAGAGGGCACATTGAACCTCTCCGCCTTTCTAGCTTTCCCTTCCGACGAAGAACTCTCAGGCCGGCGAATGACCCTGTCGCGAAAACGACAAGTCATCTGATCTTCGTCGAAGCTGACCTGGTGGAGGCACTCCTGAGATGAACATTGCTCGCAATGTGGTGGCGGTGGATCTTGGTGCGGAGAGCGGCCGGCTGGTGCTCTGCCGCTGGAACGGCAGCGAAGGAACGATGGAGGAGATCCATCGCTTTCCCAACGGCCCTAAGCAGGTATTCCACCATCTTGTGTGGGATATCGACCGCTTGTGGGATGAAATCCAAAGGGGATTGCTGAAAGCCGCCGCCAAAACTGAGGGTCGCGTT
The DNA here is from genome assembly GCA_050010335.1 of Terriglobia bacterium. Taxonomy (GTDB): domain Bacteria; phylum Acidobacteriota; class Terriglobia; order UBA7540; family UBA7540; genus Bog-366. Next base: position 24,348 of record JBEKLF010000068.1, on the reverse strand, counting down.
GATAGCGTGGGGGTGGATGGATGGGGGGTGGACTACGTTCTGCTTGATGGCGAGGGCAATCGCATTGGCCAATCTTTTTGCTATCGCGATGCGCGCAACGTGCCCGCCATGCAGAGAACCTTTTCCATGGTTCCCCGGGAGCGATTGTACGAAATCACCGGAATTCAGTTTCTTTCTTTCAATACCGTCTACCAGTTAGTGGCGCACGTGGCGGAATTCCCCGAAGAGTGGGACCGGGCGGCCCGCTGGCTTACCCTTCCAGAGTATTTTCAGTACCGCCTTTCGAGTGTGGCCGAGGCGGAGTACACGGAAGCCAGCACCACGCAGTTGGTGGACGTCCGGACGAGGGCTTGGTCGCAGGAGCTAACCACCGCGCTCGGGCTGGACCTGAAGAAATTCCCGCCCATCGTCCAAGCCGGCACGGTGTTGGGAAGATTTCGCCCGGAAGTGGTCCGGGAAGTGGGCTTGGCGGACACCCAGGTGATCGCCCCCGCGTGTCACGATACAGGCTCGGCGGTGGCCGGCATTCCGTTTCCGCACGAGGGGCTGGCTTTCATCAGCTCGGGAACCTGGTCGCTAGTGGGCACCGTTCTGCTCGAGCCCGTGGTGAGCGGCGGCGGGCAGGCGCCGTGTTTCACCAATGAAGGTGGGGTAGCGGGCAGCATCAGGTTCCTCCAGAACGTCATCGGCCTTTGGCTTCTTCAGGAATGCCTGCGCGAATGGAATGGCCAGGGCCTGAGCCTGACGGCGGCGGATTTGGCTGCGCAGTGTTTGGAGACTCCACCCGAGGGGCCCTACTTCGACGCCGATGAGAAGACTTATCTTGCCCCCGGAAATATGGTGGAACGCATCAACGAGGGGTTACGAGCCGCAGGCTTTCCGGAAGAGAATCGGCCACCGGAATTGTCCGCGATCATCTTCCGTAGTCTCGCCCGCCGCTACGCTAAGGTGGTAAGGGAACTGGGGATGCTCACCGGCAAATCCATCAAGCGCATCTGCATCGCGGGGGGCGGGGTGAAGAATGAGGCGCTCAACCGTCTGACCGAACGCGTAACCGGGATCGAAGTGGTGCGGGGACCCAGCGAATGCGCGGCAGCAGGAAATATCGCGGTGCAGATCGCCGCACTGGAAAAGGCCGTCTCCCTCGATCAAGTCCAAGCGATCAGCGCCCGGTTGAAGTTGCCGCCTCCTAAATAACCCGCCTGCCTTGTGGGATCTGGCCGGGAGGAAGGAAGGTCTTGATCAACTCGCCATCGCCGCAAACAGTCATCCCGGGAAAGCGCCTATACCATGGTCCTTCCGGGACCTCAGGTTCCGTGTCGAGCCAGCGGGCGAGTAGTTCAAGTTGGGAAGCAGGGATTTTACGCTCCTGAATGCGGTCAAGCAGATGCTGGAACAGCGCGGGAGGAAGATGGTGCCGGCGTATTTTGGGCATGACTCACCAAGCCAGTAGCCATACGGCTCTTACCGGTCAGATCCCATAAAAGCCCCGAGTGATTGATTCACGCAGGCGTGCGGCCTCAATTGGGTTCTTGGTGTCCGCAAGCCTCTTCGCCAATAGCCCGAGCTCCTCGGGGCTCAGGCGATGCCCTTTGGCTTCAAGTGAAACGAGTTCTGGGGTTTGAAGCTCAACCTCTTCTCCTGTCGGCTTGCGAGCAATGACCTTCGCCCCCGTCACAGCTTGACGGACAAACCAGTGGTAAACCACCAGCGCATTCTTGAATACGTCAGTTCTCTTCGACTGCGTAAGCTGTGCGACTTTGTCCACTAACTCGGACTCGGGCTTGGTGAGTACCGGCTGGATTCTGGCCATATAGTTGGCTCCTCTTTTCCTACTCAAATATGCATCATATTTGAGTAGGAATCAAGGCACACGATGCGGATGCAACTCAATCGCGGACCTGTTTTGTAGGTCGGGGATTTTCCTTGCCCATCGGGGACGAGCCGCGGACCTACAAAACAGGTCCGCGCTACACCTGCCCTAATCAGTCGATAAGGCAGCGGAGCAGTTGAGCGGATCGGATTTGGGGCAAGTCCGGTGGTAGTCAGTGTGAAGGCAACTTCCGGAGGCATGGTTTGGGCGGCGCACCGAGGGCCTCTAACATGGTATATTCACTATAAGTTGTTACCCTAATATGGAATAATATACTTGGAGCAGGGATTCGAAAAGGTGGCCTGGAAATCCTTCGATAACTGCGACCTATTGGCGCCGGCAGGTTCAACTCGGCAGCGGCAGCAGCCGCAGGCCCTCGCGGTAGGCGGTAATCCACTCGGTCAGGGCGGCCAGCCGCAGGAGCAGGCTCCGGGCGTGACGCACCAGCCGTCCCGGCGCGTTGAAGATCAGGAAGCGCAAACGCTTGGGGCGGGCCGTCAACAGCTCGGGCGGCAGAGCCAGCCGCTTCAGCGCGGCCAAGACGTTGTGGGCGATCACCGCCAAGCGCCGCCAAGCGGCATTGGCTCCGAAGTATTTCGCCGCCAGCACTCCGCCGCCCAACTCGTTCTTGATGACGTCATGCACCAACTCGATGGTCCCGGCCTTCTCGCGGTGCCACTCGATCAAGCGCGTGGCCTTCCATTCCCACAAGTTCGACAACACCGCGAAATGGCGCACCCGGCTGCCGTCCTCGAAAAGCTCCCCCTGCAGGTTGCGAATACGGATGGCGACGTAGCGAAGAGGTTGCGCGTCCTTCTTCTCCGTTTTCTCCCTCGGTACGAACGGGACCTCGGCGCACTCCCGGACCTCGGCGGGATGGGGCTCGCCGTAAGGAGCCCACGCGGCTTCCGGCACCGCCTGAATCGTCGTGTGCAAGGCCTCGCTCAGGCGCGCGCTGAGGGCAAAGCCGATGCGCCCGCGCCGCCCGCCTTCCCGTTGCTCATTCCGCAGCCAGTTCACCAAGTCACTTTCGTGACAGGCCGAATCGCCCCGGAAGTAAAGCTCGCTTACGGTGCTGGGCACGGCGGCAAAGGCTCGCCGCGCGACGGCCAACGGCTCCATCAGCGCCGGCACATTGCCGTCACGAAACTGGTCCGCCAGCACCAGACCGGTCTCGGCCCACACCGCAGCAGGGGCTGATAACCCCGCGTCCCTTCATAGGTGGGCAGCGCCTCCTGTTTGTGGCTTTCGATAATGGTGGCGTCCTGATCGACCGTGGCGATGCGCTGGTCGGGACAGCGCTCCCGGCAGCGCTGGACCAAATCCCGGTTCACTCGTCCCAGCCCCTCCAGCGGCCGCGTCTCGTCCGGGATGTAGGCGATCTGGTCGGGCAAACGTCGCTGCTGGGCTTCCGCGATCTTCTCGTCCGCGTGAAAGGCATACAAAAACTGCAGCGCTGCCGCGGGCGAGGGCAGTTCGTGTCCGATCATCTCCGCCAGACCGGGGTCTTGGCGCAGGCGCTTAAAATCCTCCGGGCATTCGCCCCCGGCGGCGTTGAGAAGGACGAAGCTCTCGACGAACGGGGCTTCATCGTAGCCGCGCTCCCGTTCCTTCACGCCCACGTGCTTCTTCACGCTCTGGGGCAACCCCAAGGAGCGGAAGGCTTGGACCACCAGCGGGATTCCCCCCAGGGCGGTCAGGGTTTCTTCGATGGGCTCGGGGGCAATGTCGAAGAGCAAGGGAGATTCGGTAGGGGAAGGCTTGGTCGCTTTGCGCATAGGAACGATCACAAAGCAATTGCGCACCCAACGGGTGAAAAATCTCGGCCCGGCCACTTCTGCCGTCCGGAGTTCCGCAGCTCATGTTTGCAGGTCTCCGTAAGGCGACCTTGCCGGCAAGCGAAGAATTGCGCTGAGTTATCAACGGATCAGGGACCTGCATGTCTACTTGACCTTCAGGCCAATTTCCGATAGCGTTGCGGGTTTGTGAGATCATGGGAAAACCGCGTGTCGGTCTCTTTATCACCTGCCTTGCTGACCAGTTTCTTCCCCAAGTCGGCGAATGCGTGGTGAAAATCCTCCGGCGGTTGGACGTGGAAGTTACGTTCAACCCCAAGCAGACGTGTTGCGGCCAGCCGGCGTTCAACACCGGCTATCGGGACGAGGCGCGCAGCGTTGCCCGGAAGGTTCTGGACCTTTACGACAACGCCGACTATGTGGTGGCGCCGTCGGGCTCATGCACGGCGATGGTGCGGGTTTTCTATCCGGAAGTCTTCCAGGACGACCCCGCGCTCCTGCGCAAGTCCCAGGACCTGCAAAAGCGCTTTTTTGAATTCTCGGAATTCCTGGTGAAGGTATTGAAGGTGGAAGATCTCGGCGCGCACTTTCCCCACCGGGTGACCTACCACGATTCGTGCCACCTGTTGCGCGAACTGGGAGTGGATGAAGCGCCGCGCAAACTGCTGAGCAAGGTGCAGGGCATTGATTTGGTGGAGCTGAACGATAACAAGCTCTGTTGCGGGTTTGGGGGCACGTTCTCGGTGAAATTCCCGGAGGTGTCCGTGCCCATGGGGCAGGACAAAATTCGAGCCGCCACCGGCACCGGCGCCGAGTACCTGGTGGCCGCTGACGGCGGCTGCCTGATTCATTTGGCCGGGCTGATCCACCGTCAGGGATTGCCGCTCAAGACGATGCACTTGGCGGAGGTTTTGGCACAAGGGAAAGAATAGGTGTCAGGTACCAGGTGCCAGGTGTCAGGGTCGAATCCAGACCGCCGGCCATTGGTCGCCAGCACCTAAGCACTACGTTTCAAGGATTACGTGTCGGGATCCAAACCAGATCGCTTGCACCCCGCACCTAATTCCTGACACCTGACACCTGGTACCTGACACCTCTTATGTCTGACATCGACATTCACAGTAACGAGATTCACCAAAGCGGGGCCGAAACCATCGCTAATCCGCGCTTGGCGGAGGCCTACCGCTCCTCCACCGTGCGCTTGTTCAATCACCGATTGCAGGCGATCGGGGAGGTTCCGGGCTTCGAGCGCCTCCGCGACGCGGGGCGCGAGGTGAAGCGCCACACCATCGAAAACCTTGATTACTACCTCGCCCAGTTCGCCGACAGCGTGGAACGCAACGGCGGCAAGATGCACTGGGCCTCCACGGCTGACGAGGCTTGCCGGATTGTGGTGAATATTGTGCAGCGATCGGCGGCGGTGGAAGTGGTAAAAGCCAAGAGCATGGTCGCGGAGGAAGTGGAGTTGAACCGCGCCCTCGAAGCAGGGGGAATTCGTGCCGTCGAGACGGATTTGGGCGAATTCATCATTCAATTAGCAGGTGAGCGGCCCGCGCACATCGTCGCGCCCGCGATTCATAAGACCCGTGAGGATGTATCCGACCTGTTTGCGAAAAGAATTGGGTCCCAGCCCACGGTCGTTCCCGAGGAGTTGACTGCCATCGCCCGCCGGGCGTTACGCGAAATGTTCCAGAAGGCCGGCGCGGGGATAAGCGGCGCGAACTTCGCCGTGGCAGAGACGGGAACGGTAGTCACGGTTGAAAACGAAGGGAACATCCGCATGTGCAGCACCGTTCCGCGGGTGCACATCGCGCTCGTCGGAATCGAAAAGCTCATTCCCCGGCTCGCCGACCTGGGAATTTTTTTGCGCTTGCTCGGTCGCTCCGGCACAGGCCAAAAGCTCACCACATACACTTCGCTCGTGACCGGGCCGCGACGCGAGGGTGAAGATGGTCCCGAGGAAATGCACGTGGTCATGGTGGATAATGGCCGCACCAAGTCGCTGGCCGACCCCAAGATGCGCGAGATGCTGTATTGCATTCGCTGCGGGGCGTGCCTGAACACCTGTCCGGTTTATCGCAAGATCGGCGGGCACGCCTACGGCTGGGTCTATAGCGGCCCCATCGGCGCGCTGGTCACGCCGGAAATCGTCGGCATTGGCCAGGCTCGGGAATTGCCCTTCGCCTCCTCGCTGTGCGGAGCCTGCCGGGAAGTTTGCCCTGTGAAAATCAATATTCCCGACCTCCTCCTGCACTTGCGCGGCAGGGCTCAGGAACTGGCGCCCCAACCCGCGCAGACGCTGCTTTCAGAGCGGTCCATGTTCCGCCTTTGGGCTTGGGCGATGCGTCATCCGTTCCTCTATGCGATGGGCAGCCGGTTCGCTCGCTGGGGGCAAGTCCTTTGGGCCCGCCAGGGTTGGATTCGCAAGATCCCGGCATACCCTGCCTCGCAATGGACCAAAGAACGTGACTTCCCCGCGCTTGCGTCGCAGACCTTTCACAAACGGTGGAAGAAGCTGTAGCACGAGGTGTCATGGAAGGGCGAAAATCGAAACTGGAAACTGGAAATCCGAAACTGGAAACTCGAAATCGGAAACTCGAAAACTGGGACCAATGCACCAAATTTCCAATTTCGAGTTTCCAGTTTCCAGTTTCGATTTTCGAGTTTCCCTTCTCATCCCTTGGAGCTGGAAAGAAGGTTCGCTATGCGCAAATCATATTCAATCTTCAGAACTATCGTGATAATAGTTCTACTGGTGATCCCCGCGGTGTGGGCGGGTGCCCAGGCTCGCGCCGCGGAAGGCCCGCTGCCTCCCGATAACTTGCGATGTGAATACTTGAAGAATCCCGTGGGAATTGATGTTCGCCAACCGCGATTCGCGTGGGTGCTGAAGCACACGGGACGGGCGCAAATGCAGTCCGCCTACCGGGTGCTGGTGGCTTCAAGTCCGGAGTTGCTGGCGCAGAACAAGATCGACCGGTGGGATAGCGGCAAGACAGCATCCGATGATTCGACCCAGATGGTCTACAGCGGTAAACCTCTGGAGAGCGATCACTCCTATTGGTGGAAAGTCCGGTATTGGGACAAAGACGGGAACGCCAGCGACTACAGCCAGCCGGCGAGTTTCGACGTGGGGCTGCTTTCGGCTGGTGACTGGAAGGGGCAATGGATTGGCGGCGCGAATTTGCTCCGCAAAGAGATCACCCTCCCGGGCAAAGTGGTTCGGGCCCGCGCCTACGTCACGGCGCTCGGGTATTACGAATTCAGGATCAATGGTGAGAAGATCGGGTGCAACGATCTCGACCCCGCCTGGACCACGTATCCCGTGCGTGTCCTCTATTCCACCTATGACATCACCTCGCATCTGCGCTCCGGGAAGAACGCCTTGGGAGCCATGATTGGCGGTGGATGGGCATTACTCGACGGGGGAGACGTGCCCGCTCCCTATAAACAACCGGCTTTGTTGCTTCAGGTCAACATCGAGCTTGCGGATGGCAAGACCGTGCAAATCGCAAGCGACAACTCCTGGAAGGTTACTCAAGGTCCCATCGTCAGTGACAGCGTTTGGGATGGGGAAGTTTACGACGCCCGTCGCGAGCTACCGGGTTGGGACTCACCAGGGTTTGATGATTCCGCCTGGAAGGCCGCCGAAATTCTGGAAGGCTCCAAGGGGATTCGTTCCGCCCAGATGATGCCGCCGATCCAGGACGTGGATTCCCTGGTTCCTATCGCCTTGACCAACCCGCGACCTGGCGTTTACGTGTACGACCTGGGACAGAACATCAGCGGCTGGGCGGACCTCCACGTCGTCGGGCCGCGCGGCGCGCAGGTTCAACTGCGCTATTCTGAGTTACTTTATGACACCGGCATGATCAACCGCGAGAATATTCGCGGGGCCAAATCGCGGGACATTTACATCCTGCGCGGCGAGGGCGAGGAAGACTACCACCCGCGCTTTACCTATCACGGATTCCGCTACGTGGAGGTCACGGGGTATCCCGGCACGCCCAGCCTCGATTCGCTGCGCGGGCACGTGGTGCATTCCGCCGTCCAAACCACTGGCAGTTTTGTGGCATCCAAACCCCTGCTGAATCAGCTTCACAAAATCATCCGCTGGTCGGATCTGACGAATCTGGCAAGTGTGCCCACCGATTGCGACCAGCGCGACGAACGCCAGGGGTGGCTGGGTGATGCGCAGACCAGCGCCGAAGGCATGATGCTGAACTTTGACATGGCGGCCTTCTATACCAACTTCGTGCGGGACCTCCGCGATGTGCAGGACGCGAGCGGTACCCTCACCGATACCGTTCCGCACCGCTATGGCAGCCGTCCTGCCGACCCCGCCTGGGGCACGGCCTTCCCGCTGATCTCCTGGTACGTCTACCAGCAGAATGGCGATCGGCGCATCCTGGAGGAGAATTACGACGGGCTGAAGAAATACGTCGAGTTCCTGCGCACCCGCGCACCCGACAATGTTCTCCGCTATAGCTATTACGGTGACTGGGTGGCACTGGAAAAGACCCCGGGCGCGGAGGTTTCCGACTTCTACTACTATTACGATACCCTGCTGCTTGCCAAGATGGCCGCCGTGCTCGGCAATTCCGCGGATGCCGGAAGTTACACACAGCTTGCCGCCGAGATCAAAGACGCTTTCAATAAAGAATTCTTCGACGCCAAGACCGGTAACTACGCGAACGGAACTCAGACGGCCAACGCCCTGCCGTTGTTTTTGGACATGGTGCCCAAAGACCACCGTGGCCAGGTGGCGGGGAATCTCGACAACGACATTCTCTATCACCACGACACTCACTTGACCACGGGCTTTATCGGCGTCCGCTATCTGATGCCGCTGCTCACGGAGTTGGGCGATTCCTATCTTGCCTATGATCTCGCCGTGCAGACCACTTACCCGAGCTGGGGTTACATGGCCGCAAATGGCGCAACGACCCTCTGGGAGCTCTGGCAGAATAAAACCGGACCGTCAATGAATTCCCACGACCACCACATGATGGGAAGTGTGGATGCGTGGTTCTATGAGTCTTTGGGCGGAATTAACGTGGATCCTGACCATCCCGGCTATCGCCACATCCGCATCGAACCGCAGGTGGTGCGGGATCTCACTTCCGTAAGCGCCACGGTGGGAACGGTGCGGGGCAACGTAACTTCCTCGTGGACTCACGAGCCGGGAGTCATCACGTTGCAAGTGGATGTGCCCGTCAACAGCACCGCGACTGTTTCCATTCCCAAAGACGAGGAGATGACGCAGATCACCGTGCACGAAGGTGACCGAACCGTTTGGGAGAAGGGGCAATTTGTGGAGGGAACCCCGGGAGTCACGGCGGGAAAGCTGGTGGACGGCCGAGCCGTCTTGGAAGTGGGCTCCGGCCACTATGCGTTTCGGTTGAACGGGGAGTAGGCGCGGCTTCACGCCGCCATTTGGCGAGATAAACTCGCCGCTACGACTGCCATGGGGCGAGGTAAACTCGCCGCTCCACGTTAAGTCGGAGATCCATCTTGCCATCGAGGAGAGGGAATAAACATGAAACTGGTAACTTATGAATCCGCGAAACTGTCACGCCTGGGGGTGGTACATGGCGACTGCGTGGTTGATGTGCCCACCGCGTATGGACTAATCGCCAAAGGCAAGATTGCCGATGCCAAACTGGCCGCGGCGGCGGACGTGCTACGCAAGCTGGGCAGACCGCCCGGGGACATGATCGAGCTCCTGACACTGGGCGAAAGGTACCGCAAGGCGCTGGGAGTCATCGTGGCGCACGCCGGGGAGACTCACAAAAAAACTCCCAAGGGCTTGGTCATTCCGTTGCGCACTGCCAAGCTGCGCGCGCCCATCGCCCACCCCAACAAGATCACCTGCATTGGCCTCAATTACGCCGACCACGCCCGCGAGGGAGGTCAGGAACCGCCCGCGGCGCCGATTTTCTTCCTCAAATCGCACAATACCATTTCCGGTCCCGGCGATGCCATCAAACTGCCTCCCAACTCCACCCAGGTGGATTATGAGGCCGAATTCGCTGTAGTCATCGGCGGGCGCGGGACTCGAATCCCGGAAAACGAGGCCCACAAATACATCGCCGGCTACACAGTTTTGCACGACGTGAGCGCGCGCGACATGCAGTTCGGCGACAAGCAATGGTATCGAGGCAAGAGTTGCGACACCTTTGCGCCCACGGGCCCGTGGATTGTTACTCCCGACGAAGTTCCTGACCCCAACAACCTGCGGATTTCCTTGACGCTCAATGGCGAAACCCTTCAGGATTCCAACACGAGCAACTTGATCTTCAAGGTTCCCTTTCTGATCAGCTATCTCTCCCAGTCCGTCACCTGGGAAGTGGGCGATTTGATATCCACTGGTACGCCCCCGGGTGTGGGATTTGCTCGCAAGCCCCCGGTATTCCTGAAAGCTGGTGACACCGTGAGCGTGACTGTTGAGGGAATCGGAACCCTGACGAATCCCGTCGTCGGGCCATAGCGCGGCAGGCTGAGGAGCCGGCTCCTGCGTCTTTTGTTACTCCTTCGCCCGGCGCTATAATGGGCGACGCCGATCGTCTGCCTGGAGGCACCCTTATGAAGCTCCCCGATTTCAAAAACGAACCTTTGAGCGATTTCAAGAACAACCCTGCACATCGCCGCCGCATGGAGTATGCACTGGATGAAATCCGTGAGGAGTTGGGCCGCGAATACGATCTGGTGATCGGCGGCGAACGCATCAAGACCAAGGAGAAGCTTCACTCCTACAATCCCAGCCATCCGAACGAAGTGGTGGGAGTGTTTTCCCAGGCGGATGCGGCGCTCGCGGACCGCGCGGTGCGGGCGGCCGATGACGCTTTCAAGACCTGGAGCCGCACCCCCGTGCAGAAACGCGTGGACCTGCTGCTGAAAACCTCCAAGATTTTACTGGAGCGCAAGTATTACTACGAAGCCCGGATGGTGTACGAGGTCGGCAAGACTTGGCCGGAAGCGGATGCGGACGTGGCGGAGGCCATCGATTTCACCGAGTATTACGCTCGCGCCATGGGACGCTTGACGGGCCCGCAGCCGCTCACGCCGATTGCCGGCGAGAAAAACTACCTACGCTACATTCCCCTCGGCGTGGGCATTGTGATCCCACCCTGGAACTTCCCCCTGGCGATTCTGGTGGGAATGACCATGGCTTCAATCGTGACCGGCAACACGGTGGTGATGAAACCCTCGAGTGACGCTCCGGCCATCGCCTACAAGTTTTTCGAAGCTCTCGAGGAGGCGGGCATGCCTCCGGGAGTGGTGAATTTCCTGCCCTGCCCGGGCGGAGTGGTGGGCGATACCCTGGTGGGACACCCGCGCACGCGCTTCGTGGCGTTCACAGGATCAAAGGACGTGGGGCTGCACATCAATGAATTGGCGGCCAAGACCGTGCCAGGACAGATCTGGGTAAAACGTGTGATTGCGGAGATGGGCGGCAAGGACTCGATTGTGGTGGATGCCGATGCGGATATCGACACTGCGGTTGATGGCGTGGTGGCATCGGCCTTCGGGTATCAGGGCCAGAAATGCTCCGCCTGCTCCCGAGCGATTGTGGTGGGGCATGTCTATGATGTTTTCCTGGAAAAACTCCGCCAGCGAGTGGAGGGGATTTCCGTTGGGCCCGCGGAGCGTCCGGAAAACTATCTGGGCCCTGTTATCAATGCCAAAGCCAAGAAATCGATCTTGCAATACATCGAGATTGGAAAGGCGGAGGGCCGCTTGATTACCGGCGGGGGTGAATCCACCGGGCCAGGCCATTTCATCCAGCCGACGGTCATCGCCGATGTTTCCCCCACTGCCCGCATCGCCCAGGAAGAAATCTTCGGCCCGGTCCTCACAGTGATTCGAGCGGAGAGTTTTGATGAGGCTTTGGCCATCGCCAATAACACCGATTACGGGTTGACGGGCGCCGTCTATACCCGGGACCGCCGCAAATTGGAGAAAGCCACAGAAGAATTCTTCGTGGGGAACCTCTACTTGAATCGAAAGTGCACGGGAGCACTAGTGGGCGCCCATCCGTTCGGAGGCTTTAACATGTCGGGGACGGATTCCAAGGCGGGTGGACACGACTACTTGCTGCTCTTTACCCAGGCCAAAACCGTCGCCGAACGGATGGATGTTTGAACAGAGGGGGGTCGAGAAAACTGGGCCTAGCGAAAGGACGGGCAAAACGGCTGGGCTATCGATGCATACCGCGAGAACCTCTGCTTGAGCCCGGCTCACTCTTGCCACTTTTTATGTTTGGGCTTCCGCCACGATGAGTGTAGACCATTTGACTGCCTGTAAGCCCGCCGTGGACTGGACTCTTCCCCTCAAAGTTGTCAGAGCGGAATGCGGTTGGGCGAGCAGCGCAGTTTCGTCCAGTTCTAAACCCGAGTGGGCGTAAAGTTCAATCTTCATGACGAGGCTCGTGGCGTTTCCTTCCTGCGGCATCGGCAGGCGGCGCGTCTTAAATTCACCGATGCGCAATTTCACTCTAACCCCTTTCCGTTTTTGTAGCCCAGCACGCTGGCGACCATTGTCGAGGCGGTCGGTCTTTCCGCCGCTTTTGTAGAGGCCGGCTTAAGCCGGGCACCTCGCTAGTCCAATCCTCCGATCACCGGATCTCCCGACTATTTGACCACTTCCCATTTCTCGTAGCCGAAGTCCCAGACATCGAGACTGAGTTTGTCATCGACCACCTCGCCCAGGACGTACTCCCCCGCGTCCAGGGGCGCCAGCGGTTTCAAGGTGTAAATGTTGGGCGCAAGTTGCTTGCGTTCGAGTGACACCATAGTGCGCACCTCGGTGGCTTTGCCGTTTTTCCCGCGGCTGGTGTCCACATCCTCGACCACACGCGTCTCTTTGCCGGGCTTCAGGCGCACCAATTCGAGTCGCGTGCCGAGGCTCTCGGTCGATTGAACATAAAAGACGGGCAGCGGGTCGCTCAACCGGATCGTCGCTTTGGCGCCTTCGAGAACTACGAGTGACCGGGTTTTGACCACGGGCAGGGGAACGGCCAGCACCATGGCCGCCCGCTTTTTGTCGGTAACCGCCTCACTCGACGACTGCACGAGGCGCACCAGGCGCTTTCCATCAACGGTAAAAATTCCATCGTCCCCCGGAAGGCGAATGCCGGGGGCTACCTCCAATCCCTGGTCCGGGGGTTTGTAGAACCGCTCCTGGTCGATTTGCTTGGCTTCTTCAATTTGCTGTTTCTCGCTGGCCTTGGTTTCCTCCAGCGCGCGCTTGGTGGCTTCAAAATCCACGAGCGACGCAGGTATCTCTTCCCATTCCGAGCGCTCAACGCTGAAATAGCGCACCCGATCGCCGTGCACTTCGTAACTGGAGACTGTCTGGCACGTGCCGTCCTTCAGGCAGAGTTTGAGATTAGCCCACGCCAATCGGGGCGCCGCCAGCACGCTCAGCAGCAACGCGGCGGCCAGCAGAAAGCGGCTTGATGATAGACAACGCATATTCGCACCCACGTTGGGTTAGATGCAGGGGAAAGAGTGGAGGCGGGCTTTAGCCCGGCATTACGCCAATAACAAATCGTGCCCGCCTCAAGGCAGCTTCAACACTTGGCGTGCGAAGCAAAACGGCCGGGGAGTTTTTTCGCGCCCATTTACTTAAGCGATGCCATATCAATCACGAAGCGATAGCGCACATCACTTTTCACAACACGCTCATACGCTTCGTTCACCTTTTCGATCGGAATAACCTCGATGTCGCAGGCCACCTGGCGCTGGGCGCAGAAATCCAGCATTTCCTGGGTTTCCGGAATACCCCCGATCATGGACCCGGCAATACTGTGACGTCCCCTGATCAGGGAGAATGCAGCAACAGTCACCGGTTTTTCGGGGATGCCCACCACCACGAAGGAACCGTCGACTTTCAGCAGGGCGAGGAAGGGGTTCCAATCCATCGGTGACGAGACAGTGTTGATGATGAGATCGAAACTGCCATCCAGTTTCGTGAACGTTTCCGGGTCAGAGGTGGAATAGAAATCGTCGGCTCCCAAACGCTTGCTGTCCTCGTGCTTTCGGAACGAATGGCTGAGCACCGTGACCTCGGCGCCCGAGGCATGTGCGATCTTCACGCCCATGTGACCCAGGCCGCCCAGGCCGACGATCGCTACCCTCTTGCCGGGCCCCGCCTGCCAATGCCTCAGGGGGGAGTAAAGCGTAATCCCCGCGCAGAGAAGCGGCGCGCAGGCGGCAAACGGCAGGTTATCCGGCATGCGCAGAACGTAATTCTCGTCGACCACGATCTTATCGGAGTAGCCGCCCAGGGTCGGAGTGCCATCTTTCTCGCGACAATTGTAGGTAAAAACTGGAGTGAGCGCGCAAAAGTGCTCGAATCCCCGTTGACATTGAGCGCAGGTGCGGCAGGAATCGACAAAGCAGCCAACCCCAACCTTATCGCCAACTTTGTGTTTTGTGACCTGGCTGCCGACCGCCATAACGACTCCCGCGATCTCGTGGCCCGGAACCATGGGGAAGATAGCTTCTCCCCACTCTTCTCGAGCCTGATGAATATCGGAGTGGCAGATTCCGCAGAATTTGATTTCGATGGCTACATCGTGCTCGCGAGGTTCGCGGCGCTCAAAAGCATAAGGCTCCAGAGGAGCTTTGGCGCTGGCGGCAGCGTAACCTTTAGTTTTGATCATGACGAAATTTCTCCCGCCACGGGTTCACCGTGGACTTTCACCTTGGATAAAAAGCGGCGGCCAATAAGCAGACGGCGGCCGCCTCACTATTATAGGAGCGAATGGGCTGAATGCGAACGGGTAGGCTTACGGCGGGTGTGCGACACAAAAGTCGAAGGGGGAGGTTTTTCTCGATTCCTCGCGTCGGACCTTGCGTAGCGAAACGTTAGGTGCCAGGCGAGAAAGACGCGGTTGGCGAAGTAGCGCGGGCATCCCGCTCGCTGGCGCGGGAGCGTCGCGCTCGCGCGAGTGGCGCGGGCAAGATGCCCACGCCCCAGCGGGCGGGACGGCCGCGCTACATGGGTCTCGCCCCTTATAGAAACTCTCTCCCCGGTCGCACTTTCGCGTATGATGGGCGACATGAAACCAACAGTCCGGCGTGGCGCCGGGCGCATGCTGCAACTCATTCTCTTTTGCCTTATCGCAGGGTTGGGCTGCGTCCCGGCGTTTGCCCAGGTGAGTTATTCCGTGCGAGTTGAAATGGAAAAGCCCAAGTACTTACTGGGGGAACCCATCTTTTGCCGGTTCGTGATCCAGAACACGGGGAGAACTGTCTTCGCCTTTCGCTATCGCACTCCCACGCGCGGTTTGGGCTCCGATGATAACCAGGAGCCACGGTTCCGGGTGATGGACTCGCGGGGACAGGTACTTCCCGATCCCGGTCCTCGACCGTGCGGCAGCCCGCAGGGGACTGCCGTATACGGCTCCGTCACCCTGCCTCCCGGGCAAATTCATTCCGAGCGTTGGCTGCTGAACCAATGGGCGCAGTTTACGGTGCCGGGACGGTATCACGTGCGCGCGGAGCGCCGGCTGGCGCTGCTCCAGCCCGACCCGGGGACGAGAAAGTTCGCGGAGAAACCTGCGGCCTTCGCGATGGCCATTGATGAACTCAGCTTTCAGGTTGTGCATTCTACTCGTGCGCAGGTTGAGGAGGCTTTTCATCCTTATCTCGCCGCCGTCCAAGACCCCAAGAACCCTAACCCTGCGGAGGCGGTGGTGGTGCTCACCTCCCTGCCCCAACCTTTCTTCCTCGACCAGTTGGTCAAGTTGGCGAATGCCGGAAAGCCGGATCGCTGGGATCGGCGTGACGCTCTTGATGGTTTGGCGCGCCTGAACACCCCCGCTTCCTGGCAGGTGATTCTAAAGCTGTTTCGAGAGGCGGATACTACCGCGAGCGCCGGAAGCAAAGATGCCACCGGGCAAGCGGAGAATCCCCTGCGGTCCTATGCCTTGCTCCTGCTGGCGGAGAAGGCAGACCCGGCGTTCATTCCCGCTCTCATGGAGATGCTCGCCAAAAGTCCAGAGCCGACGCGGGGCGACATCCTGCGCGCGCTCGGGTTCTTTCATGACGGGCAGACCTTCCAGGCGCTTTTCGACAATCTGCACTCTGCCCAGGTGACGGACCGCATGAACGCCATTCTCGGCCTGAAAAACCTGGGAACTAAGGAAGTGATCCCTGCCATGGTCGCCGCACTCAACGACCCGGAAGCCCAGGTTCGACAGGTGGCGAATTTTGCCCTGGAGGGATTGACGGGCCACAAGGTTGCCGTTTCCGCCAATCCCTCGCGCGACGAGCCTGCGCGCATCGCGAGCGACTGGCACGCTTGGTGGCTTGAGCACGCCGGAAGCTTCTCTCCCCCGCCGCCGGCCGCTTGCCACGATTGGTAGGGATTAAGCGATCAGCGATAAGCTCTCAGCTATCAGCTTTCCCAGCCCCGGAGGGGCGGCATAAAATAGCCCACGGCGTAAGCCGTGGGACCACAAACCAATCTCAAGCATCCCTAGCCCCGGAGGGGCGACAGACCATGGCTGCCGCTTCCGAACAATTTGAGCCAGCGGAGGATACATCATGAAACCGAGGCGAAAGATCATCGTCTACATCACAACGAGCGCCGACGGTTACATCGCGAGGCCGGATGGCGATGTCGAATGGTTGAATCGCCGGCCGCGCACAGTCGATTACGGCATGCGCGCGTTCTATCCCACGATCGACACCATCCTGTGGGGACGCAAGACTTATGACTGGGCTCTCGACTATCAAAAGGATAGGGGCAGGAAAGGCGGGATATTCGACACGAACGTCGCGAACTACGTGTTTTCGCGGAAGCCCGCGGAACGGGCGACGTTAGGCGTGGAATTCGTGTCGGAGCCGGTGAAAGCGGTTGCGCAGCGCCTGCGCGTAACGCCTGGAAAACACATCTGGATGATGGGCGGCGGAGAGCTGATTGCCTCGTTCCTCGACGCCGGCGAGATCGACGAGTTCGATATCCACGTCATTCCTACCCTCATCGGTGAGGGCATTCCACTCGTGGCACCGCGCCATCGGGACGTGCCACTTCGCTTGCGGTCAGCCAGGAAGTACCCCGACGGCGTCGTCCGACTGCGCTATGAGGTCGCGAGGTAGCTTCCAGAGGACTACGGAATCGCAACATATCGTGGTCTGCTGAAACAACCGGATAAGCAAGAGGGCCCTAACTGAAAGCTGCGAGCTGATTGCTGAAAGCTCGCCCCAGAAACCAGTTGCGCGGCCCTTTGAAAGAGAGCAAAATAGTTAGTGCAGGCGAATGCCGTTGTGCGGCTTTGCTGTGGACGCAAAGTGAGTATCAGCTCAGACGGTATGAGAAAAGCTCCCTGCCCGGCCACGCGCGTTACCTTTGATGCAATTGAGTTAGCACTTATCTGAACGGATACGGGACCTCGAGCAGCTAACCCTAGTCATCCACCCCGATTTGGAGAAGGATCATTGGAGCCAGCCTCCCAGCTCTTCCCAACTTATCAGCTTGATGTCGACAAGTTTCATGACCACTGCGGGGTTTTTGGGGTCTATGGACACCCGGAAGCCGCCAAGCTCGCCTACCTTGGACTTTATGCCCTGCAACATCGCGGCCAGGAGAGCGCTGGGATAGCCTCTTCCGACGGCGACAACCTGATCTGCAAGAAGGGCATGGGGCATGTGGAAGAAATCTTCCCCAAAGACGTTATTGAGAGTTTGCCGGGAAGCCACGCCATTGGCCACACGCGCTACTCCACTGCCGGCGACACGGACCTGCGAAACGCCCAGCCGCTGAAGGTGAGCTGCCACAAAGGCCAGGTGGCACTTGCGCACAATGGCAACCTGGTGAACGCCACGGCGGTGCGTAAGGAACTCGAGGCGCGCGGCGATATTTTCCAAACCACCAGCGACACAGAAGTCATCCTGCACTATTTCGCTCGCTCGCGGCAGGCAGGCATTCCCGAAGCCGTTGCCGAAGCGCTCGACAAAGTGGTGGGAGCTTATTCCCTCGTCATGCTTTTCAAGGATGCGGTTTACGGAATCCGCGATCCGCGAGGCTTCCGTCCGCTCAGCCTGGGAAAACTCGATGGCGCATACGTGCTGGCGTCGGAAACCTGCGCTTTCGATTTGATTGACGCCCAGTACATCCGCGACGTGGAACCCGGCGAGATGGTGATTCTCGACAGCCGGGGCGTGACATCGCTGCATTTTGCCCCGCCCGCGCATGGGGCGCAGTGCATTTTCGAGCATGTCTACTTTTCCCGCCCCGACAGCATGGTGTTTGGACGCTCCGTTCAGCAAAGTCGCGAAAATCTGGGCCGCTGCCTGGCGCGCGAGCATCCCGTGGATGCCGACGTCGTAGTTCCCGTCCCCGACTCCGGGGTTCCCGCCGCCACGGGGTTTGCCGAGGAATCCGGCATTCCTTTAAAGATTGGCCTGATCCGCAACCACTACGTGGGCCGCACGTTTATCGAACCCACCCAGGCCATTCGCGACTTCGGCGTGAAGCTGAAGCTCAACCCCGTGCGCAGCCTGATGGAAGGCAAGCGGGTGGTGCTGGTTGACGATTCCATTGTGCGTGGAACAACCAGTCGCAAGATAGTACGCATCGTAAGAGAGGCGGGAGCTCGCGAGGTGCACATGCGGATCAGTTGTCCGCCCACCGTGTCGCCCTGCTTTTACGGCATCGACACGCCGACGCGGAAGGAACTGATCGCGGCCACCCACTCCGTGGAAGAGATCCGTGAATACTTGGGAGCAGATACCCTGGGCTACGTTTCGGTTGAAGGAATGCGAACTGCTGTCGGGGATACCCAGGGCCAGTTCTGCCTTGCGTGTTATACCTGTGAGTACCCCACCGCCATTCAGGAACCGCTGATTGCCATACGTAATCGGAGTTGATCCGGATGGAAACACCCGAACCTAAGATGGAAGAGCTGTCTCCTCCGGAGTCGGCGGCGGAAAGCAAGCCCGCCAAGCAGGATCGCCAGGAGACCGTGTGGGATACCCTCCGCTCCTTGCTGATCGTGCTGGTGGGGGTGCTCTGCATTCGCACCTTTGTGGCGGAAGCTACCGTAATTCCCACGGGTTCGATGGAGTCGACGATCCTGATCGGCGACCATGTTTTCCTGAACAAGCTGCTTTACGGTCCGCGCTTGCCCTACACTTCGCTCCGCTTGCCGCCCCTCAGAGAAATTCATCGGCTGGATATTGTCGCGTTTCGCTATCCTCGCAATCCGTCCGTCATGTTCGTCAAGCGCGTGATCGGCGTCGGCGGCGACGTGGTGAAGATCGAAAACAAGAAGGTGTATCTCAACGGGCGGCCGCTGTTCGAGCCTTATACGCAATTCCAATATCCCACGTCGCTGCCTTTACGCGATGACTTTCCCCCGACTCCCAGCCTACTGGAGACGCTTCCCGCCGCTTGGGGACTCGATCCGGCCTGGACGCGCGAGATGCCCGGCTTTATTCGCAACGACGGCCTGCACGTTCCGCCCGGTTACCTGTTTGTGATGGGTGACAACCGCGATAATTCCCTCGACAGCCGCTTCTGGGGATTCGTTCCCCTCGAAAATGTGGTGGGTGAGCCGCTGTTTGTGTATTGGTCCTACGATGCGCCGACCAAAGATTGGACCGCAGAAACCTTGGAAGCGCGCCTGAAATTCGACGCCTCGATTTTTTGGAACTTCTTGAAACAGACGCGGTGGAAAAGAACCGGACAAACGTTTTAAGAGCAGGGATTAGGGGTTCGGGATCAGGGGTTCGGGGTCGCTGATCAGCGGGTAAGAGCAAATTCCTAGCCATTCAGACGAGTCCCTAACCCCTAACCCGCGAATACCTGGGTGGATAGCAACAAACTCTTTGGCACTCTGGAGTAATCCCTAACCCCTAATCCCCAACCCCTGACCCCTATCTCTTATGCTCTATCGTGACGCTGGCGTCGATATCGACGCCGCAAGCCTGACTAAAGCTCGCATCAAGCAGTTGGCACGCAGCACCTTCAGCTCCCGGGTTTTGCGGGAGGTCGGCGCTTTCGGCGGATTCTTCTCTTTGCAGGGACTCCCGCGCGATGCCGTACTGGTCTCGAGTGTGGACGGCGTCGGGACCAAGCTGAAGCTCGCCTTTGCCCTCAATCGCCACAACACAGTGGGCGCAGACCTGGTGAACCACTGCGTCAATGACATTGCCGTGCACGGCGCCGCGCCACTCTTCTTCCTCGATTATCTCGCGACAGGGAAGATGCATCCCAAGGTGGTTACCGAAGTCGTCAAAGGTCTCGCCGGCGCCTGCCGCAAAGTGGGTTGCGCACTGGTGGGCGGTGAGACCGCGGAGATGCCGGGCTTCTACCCCGAAGATGAATACGATTTGGCGGGATGCATTGTGGGCTGGGTCAAACGCAGCCGCATCATTGACGGCAGCGGCATCCGGCCGGGGGACGCGGTTTTGGGGCTTCCTTCATTGGGGCTGCACACCAACGGCTATTCCCTGGCGCGAAAGGTTTTGCTCGAGCAGGAACGCCTGCCCTTGACGAAACCCCTTCCGGAACTTGGCCGGTCGCTAGGCGACGTATTGCTCGCTCCGCACCGCTGCTACTGGCCCACCGTGAAGCCGCTCCTTGAGCACGGATGGTTGAAGGGCTTGGTGCACATCACCGGTGGCGGGATTACCGATAATACCCCGCGAATCCTTCCCTCCAGCGCACAGGCGGAAGTTCAGTTGGGAAGCTGGCCCGTGCTGCCCATTTATGATTTGATTGCCAAACGAGGCAACGTACCGCCTGACGACATGATGCGAACCTTCAACATGGGTCTGGGCATGCTCCTGATGGTGTCCCCGCGCGAGCTGCCCAAGGTCACTTCATTCCTGAAAAAGCACCGCGAAAAATTCTGGAACATCGGCCGCATCATTCCCGGCAAGCCTGGCGTGAAATATCTGCCCGCCTAATGCGGATTGCTCCCCACGGATCAAAAACAGCGACGTAATGCACTGCCGTTATGCAGCCTTCCCGACGATTTCCGCGGCCCGCCAACGCCAACATCCTGTGGGGGCGATGATGCCGAATTTCGGAGTGCGGGAGCTCGCTCCCGCTTTTTCTACCGCTGACTTGTCAGCGGTGGGTTCTTCGCCGCGACTCGTCGCGGCGAGCAAGAGCGGCGACGAGTCGCCGCACTCCGAAAAGTCGGTTCGCATCACGGTGGCGAGTAGTTCGAGTTAAATCTTGCCGGTAAACCCCAGCGCTACCTGATCACTAAGCTGTGGTAGGGTTTGTGAAGCCCGTCACCGAAGCGATTTTCCCGTCGGCGTTGAACGCGAAGACGTTTGTTCCCGACATTGGCTCTTTCGCGTCGCCGTCCACCGCAATCCAATCGGCGAGCACCGTACCCTGGCACTGACGGACATCCCCTTTTCTCTTGAGCCGGATTCCCGGCATGAAGCGCTGGGCAGCGCCTGTGTGCGCCGCAAGATCGGCAAATCCGTCAAGTGCGCTGAAGCGATCGCGGAACTGTATTTCCGGCGTAACAGTTCTCGCGAGTAACTCCTCGCGCGATTTGTCGTTGGCAATCGCCCAAGCGCTGAACCATGCATCCACCGCGCTCGCGGCGTCGGCGTAAACTTCGTTCGCGACAACGTTGCTGAAAAGGGAAAGCTGGAAGCGCCACCCTTGCACGTGTTGATCGGACGCAGCGGCCTCGGCGAATTCGTGCCGCAGATGCAGCCGCGTTCCGGCTTGGTCCGGCTCCAGACGAATCGTGACGCGCGAGCTTCCGGGCGGTATGGGCTTACCGCTTGCGTAACCGTAGGTAAATGCGATGAGGTGAGGTTGGCGAACTTCCAAAACCTCGCCCAGGGTTTCCACCCCGTTGGGATAGCGAATGTAAACTTTGCCTCCCGGTGTGGCATCAATAGTCGAGCCGGCGCCCCACCAACTCGCCCACCGCGCGCTATCGATGAAGTATCGAAAAACCGTCTCGGGCTTTGCCTTGATCACAATAGTTCGGTTCAAGTGGTACGGCAGTTCTGACATGAGTCCCCCTCTCTCATTTTTTTGCTTTTGCGCTTTCGCCTGCCCGGCTTGGGGCCCCGGCGTGATTCCTCCAGCTCTGCTGCCAACTTGAGTTTCCATAATGCGTCATCCCACATGCGCTCGAGAATTTCCGCTACCGGCCCCAGCGCCTCGCGGCGTGCCCGGTAGTACCGGTTTCGCTGCTGGGTGCGCGCCTCGACAAGGCCAGCTGCAACCAGTAATCGTAACTGAAGCGAAACCGCGCCAAATGTGACGTCCGGCATCGCCCGATGGATTGCTCCCGCAGACTGTTCCTCGCGCCAAACCAAGCGCAGTATCTCGCGCCGGCGTGGTGAGGCAATCGCGTCGAGAACAGCGGCGTCCATGGAACATAATTTAGTTTAAACTAAACTGCTTGTCAAGTACCTTTCCTTTCCAATCCCGTGCTAAGAATTCCGGGTTACATCAATCCCGCTCTATTTCTGTGTAAGGCGGTAGCGCGGACCTGTTTTGTAGGTCCGCGGCTTTTCCTTGCCAATTGGGGAAGAACCGCGGACCTACAAAACAGGTCCGCGCTACACCTCATTTTTGTGTTATTGACTTCAATTCGCGGGCGCAGTTCTCATCGTGCGGAGCGATCTTGCAGGCTATTTCCAGGTTTTCGCGCGCCTCGGGGAGCAGCCCCAAGTGTTCGTCGGCGATGGCCAAGTGAAAATGGCCCGAGTAGCTCTCGGGTGTCAAGGCCAACACCTGTTGGAAGCGCCGGCGGGCCTTGGCGTAATCCCCCTGTGCCATCCAATACTGGCCAATGGCCTCGGCCGCGGGAGCGTATTGCGAATCCAGCTTGAGCACGGTCGCCCATTCGCGCAGGGCGGCCTGCGCCTGCTTTAGCTGGAGGTAACACTCGCCCAGATGAAATCGCGCCAGCATGTTCTGCGGGTCTGATTTCAGAATCGACTGAAGCTTTGGGAGGGCCGCAGCGGCGTGCCCTTCCGTAAACTCTACGAACGCGCTTTGATAGAGCTCGAACTCCGCAAACCGGTCCTTGGGATCAGGTAGGGGCACGCCATGGCGTGTCCCTACGGCGTCGGATCGTGGCTCGACCGCAAGGTAACCGAGGGACTCAAGCTGCGCCAGCGTTTCCGGCGTTAGGGCGGGAGGAATGGAGGGCTTGGAGGGAGCGTAGCGCGTGAGCACTTGCGCCAGTTGGTTTTGAAGTTCCGCTGCCATCGCCGCATTCGTGTGCTGCAAATTCCTCTGCTCGCTCGGGTCGGAATCAAGGTCGTAGAGTTCCGCCTTCGGAGCCTGAATGTATTTGTACTTCCCCACGCGCAGGGCACGCAGCGGCGCCCAACCAAAAGCGTCGTGGGCGTAAAGGCTTTCGCTGTAAACGGCGCGTGGACTTGCGGTCTCTCCGGCCTTGAGCGCGCCGAGTTGGCTCACACCTTCGAACGAGGCAGGGGCGGGCACGTGCAGATAATCCAAAATCGTTGGCGCCACGTCGATCAGGCCGACAGGTGCGTCTGAGAGTGGGATGTGGTCCGACAAGCCGTCCATCCAGCGGACAATCAGCGGCACGTGCAGCGTGCTCTCATAGACAAAAAGTCCGTGGTCGGTCTCCTGGTGGTCGCCCAAGCCCTCGCCGTGGTCACCAAATACCACCACCAGTGACTTTTCCCACCAGCCACCCTCGATCAACTCCTGCTGGAAGTGGCCCATCACCTGGTCGACGTATTCGAGTTGGGCGTCGTAGCGGGAGATTCCCTTCCGGCGCGCGACTTCCGGCGCCAGGGTGTAAGGTGTGTGCAAATCAAAGAGGTGGACAAACACGAAAACGGGCTGGCCGTGGTGGGCATCGAGCCATTGGCGCGCGGCGCGCACCACCAAGGCGCCGTCCCGCCGCAGGCTCATCGCCAATGGATTGTCCACCTTGGTGGTTTCCAGGCCGAACGGGCTGTCGTAAAAGTCGAAGCCCTGGTCCAACCCGAAGCGCCGATCCAGGAAGTCGCTGCCAATGAGCGCGGCGGTTTTGTAACCGTGCGATTGCAAAACGGAGGCGAGCGTCACCACTCCGGCGGGAACGCGCTCGCCGTTCTCTTCCACACCATTCTCAAAGGGGTAGGTGGAAGTGAACAGCGACGTGTGCGAAGGCAGCGTGAGGGGAACCTGCGCCTCAGCATGGGCAAAGCGCGTGCCTCCTTGAGCGAACGAGTCGATGTGCGGAGTGTGGATTTTGGTGTAGCCATAGGCGCTAAGGTGGTCGGCCCGCAGAGTGTCTATGGAAATCAGAATGACCGACGCCGGTTGAGGCGCCTCCTGCGCGGCGCAAGGGGTGAGTGGGCACCACAGCATCACCCAGATCCCCAAAGTTAGTGCGACTCGGAGAATGCGGTGCGCCGGCAGCGCGCGGAACCGGTCGGCGCCGCAAAGCAGACTTCGGGAAGTCAGGACAAATGGCAGGGGGCGCGTCATATCGTCGGAATTCATTATATCTGGCCGATATCTAAGAAATGGATTTCGCCCATGGAAGTATAATAGCCCGATGTTAATCCTCAAGTCTCTCCTTGCCGCTCTCCTGCGATTCAGACAGTGGGGGAGGGCGCGAGGCTGGCGGGAGGCAGGAGCGGCGAGACGAGGGGAATTGGGCGCAGGAATGGGGGCGTGTTGAGACGGGTGGCGGCTGTGTCGTAGGGT
>JBEKLF010000067.1:0-33982 GCA_050010335.1 Terriglobia bacterium | reverse complement strand
AGGCTCTCGGCGTCACACTACCGGCCATGTAGTCAGGAGCCCCACACGCGATAGAGCAACTAACTGCCGTCATCCCAAGCAGTTCGATAAAAAAACCCACCTATAACAAAAAGGAAGATCAGGCCGAGCACATCGGCCTTGACGTTGCCGCGTCAGTTTGAGGGGGAGGCAGGCCCGCCAGGACAATGGGTGAGATGAACTCGCCACCGCAGCAAGATGACTGATCTACTGCCCTTTCGTCCTATCCCTTAATTCCCCGCGTTTCCTCATCCCACTTCGCCACCGTTTGCTGGAAGTAAGCATAGTTGGCCAGATGGCAGCCCAGGGCGGCGTTATTCCCGAAGACTTCGTTCTCCACCGGCGGCTTCCGCGTTCTCACCGAGTTGAAGAAGTTGGCGACGTGATCGGGAACATCACTGTATCCGGGTGGGGGCAGAAAGCTCTCCGATTCCCGATCGACCGCCGACTTTAACGGCCCCGGTAGAGGATGCTCCTCTCGGAACTTCCGCAAATACTCCTCCCGCATCGCCTTCGGCCAGCCGATAACCGAGTAACTCTCCGGCGCAGGCCGTGTGTCTTGGGGCGTAAAGGTTAGT
Source organism: Terriglobia bacterium (assembly GCA_050010335.1). Taxonomy (GTDB): domain Bacteria; phylum Acidobacteriota; class Terriglobia; order UBA7540; family UBA7540; genus Bog-366. The sequence continues at coordinate 33,386 of JBEKLF010000067.1, read as the reverse complement.
ATCGGGCTCCTCAGTCCCCCCCCAGAGCCAAAGCCGAAGGCAGGCATCGAAACGATGTCTCGTATAACCAGCGTGCCCTCCGTGCCGAAAAACGCCATGTACTCCCCACTCTCATTGTTCTGGTTGCAGCGCAAACTGACGCGAAAACTCGGGTACTCGAACAGGGTCACCAGCAAGTCGGGAAACTCCCGCTTCTCTTTCCAGCGGAACAGGCCTCCCCCGGATTGGGCGCGCCGGGGGGGAGCACTGGTCCCCGTAATATAGTGAATACCGGAGAGCATGTGCACAAAGAGGTCGCCCGCCAAGCCCAGGCCGTAATCGGTAAATCGGCGCCAGGAGACATAGCGGACAGGGTCAAAAGGTATCTTAGGAGCATCGCCCAAGAAGCGCTTCCAATCGATGGTTTTCTCGCTCGCGTCCGGTGGAACAGGAACGACCCAGGCACCGCCTGGCGTATTGCGGTCCCAGTGGGCCTCGATCATGGTCACTTGGCCGAGCTTGCCAGAGCTGTAAATCTCCTTTGCTTTGGCGTAAATGATGGAACTGACACGCTGGCTTCCCACTTGCAGGACGCGCTTGTTCTTCTGGGCAGCCTCCACCAAGGCAAAGCCATCTTCCACGCTGTGGGACATGGGCTTCTCGCAATAGACGTCTTTGCCCGCTTCGCAGGCGGCCACGGCGATCGGACGATGTTGGTGGTCAGGTGCCGCGATGATCACAGCGTCGATGTCCTTGCGGTCGAGGATTTGCCGGTAGTCGCGCGTGGCCGGAACGTCTTTGTCTCCCAACGCTTCGCGCGCGGAGATGCGCCGCGTGTCGTACACATCAGCGGTGGCAACACACTCAACCCCTGGCACCACTCGCGTGGCCTGCAGAAGCTCACAGCCGCGTACACCCGTTCCGATGCTTGCGAACCGCACAGTGTCTGATGGCGGCACAGCACGCGGCGATGCCCACAGAGTCACGCGTTCCAGAATAGCAACCTTGCCAGGAACACCGGTTGCCGCTGCGCCCACACCCTGCCGCATGAAGTCCCGCCGATTGATTCGATTGAGTAACATAGGCAGATAACCTCCTGACAAAATATCGAAACGGAAATTAATGGCTTCCGACAGAACGTCCAAGTTTGCCTGAATTGACGGGCGAGTAAAAGGAATTAGTGAGAACTACCAACACTGGCGTCGACATACCTCCTGGGTTCACCTGTCGCTTACTCTCGGGGAGTGGCCCGATCCTTTGATTGGGTGGGGCATTATAAGGCCATTCAGTAACGTATCCCTAATGGAAGAGCGGGCCAAGTTCCTTGCAGAGCCTGGAATCGATCTGGCAGGCCTGCTGGTAATACTGCTGTGCCTTTTCATTTTGCACGGCTCGCGAGTAGAAGAGCGCGAGGTTTCCGTAAGGCGCGGCGTACTTGGGATCAAGGTGGATCGCTTCCTCATAAGCCCGCACCGCTTCAGCTTTGTACCCGGCGGCCAGCCGCGCGGTTCCCAAAAAGTTGTAAGTAACCGCGGCGCGATAGCCCAATAGCACAGCCTTTTCGAGAGCCGCAAGGGCCTCCGGGTATTGCCGCAAGCGCACCAGAGTGACGCCATAGTCGGAGTTCGCCTTGCCGTCCTCGGGATGTGACGCGAGAACATCTTTTTCGAGGGTTGCGGCATCCCCCAAACGGTTGAGCTGCTCAAAAGCATGTGCCATCGCCAGTTTCACCACATAGTTCCGGGGATTGAGTTCGAGGGCCCACCGGAAAGCCTTCACCGCACCCGCCGGGTCGCCACCTTCCAGCGCCGCGTGGCCCATCCCCATGGCCGCAAGGTCGTAGCGGGGATTGAACTCCAGTGCCCGACTGTAATGACCTATCGCGTCGCGGAACTGCCGCTGCGCTAGGGCGTTCTCGCCCAGGAGGAAGGGCGGCAGGTAAGCCTTGGGATCCTCTGTGGCAGCCTCTTCGAGCAACTCGTTTGATTCGCGGAAGCGCCCATCCTCCGCCAGTTCCGTAGCGTGAATAATCGTGGTGAAGAACATCACGCGCTTTTTCGGATCGGCCGCACCTGGCGCGTCTCCTGTCAGCGGTTTTGCGGTGGACCCGCCCACGTAACCGAGCGACCGCAACTCTCGCAATTTCTCCATGTCGAGAGCCGCCGCGGCTGGGGATTGCTCCGGAGGACGTGTATAGCGCGCCGCGAGGGCGTGCAGGTCTTCCCGCATCGTAGCGGCGAGAGTGGGCTTCTCCCCTATAAGGTTGTGGGTCTCCGCAGGGTCCTGGTCGAGGTCGTAAAGTTCTTCGCGCGGAGCCTCGATGTAGTGGTAGCGCTCCGTTTCGGTTCCATGCAGTGAGTGCCACCCGAAGGAAGTGCGCGGGTAGAGCGACTCAGAATAACCCGGGCGCCCCGGGCCGGTCGAGCGGGATTGCACCAGCGGGAGTAAGCTGCGTCCTTGGAAGCTCGCGGAATCTGCTGAGGAGAACCCACAGGCCGCCGTGAGCGTGGGGGCGATATCCACGGTGTTCACTACATCGTTAATAGTACGTTGAGTGATTTTGAAATCAGAGGGTGGCTTCAAAATTAGCGGGACGTGCACAGTGGAATTGTATATGAAGAGGCCGTGCTGCTGCTCCCCGTGCTCCCCGAGCCCTTCGCCGTGATCACTGGCCAGCACAATCAGGCTGGAGTCGTAACGTTTGCGGGTTTCGAGAAAGGAGATAAGCCGGCCTAGTTGCTGGTCCGCGTAGGCGACTTCACCGTCGTAGGGGTACGAGCGGAAGCGTGTTTTGAAGGGTTCCGGCGGTTCGTAGGGCGCGTGCGGATCGTAGAGGTGCAGCCAGAGGAAGAAGGGATGGGAGTTGTGACTCTCGAGCCAGTTCAGGGCATGGTCCACGGTCGCCGAGGCGCGGCGCTCCAGGCGGGGATGTGCTGGTGACTTCTCATCCTGCGGATTGATGGCGTCATCGTAGACGTCGAACCCGCGTTTCAACCCCCACATGGAATTCAGGACGAAGGCACTCACGAAGGCCGCAGTCGAATATCCGTGCCTCTTGAACGTCTCCGCCAGGGTCGGTATTCCCGGGCCGAGTCCTGTCGTAGTCAGGTCCTCGACCCCGTTCCACATGGGATACGTGCCGGTAAGAATCGCAACGTGCGAAGGCAGGGTGAGTGGTACTTGGGCAACGGCATGACGGAAAACCACTCCATCCCTAGCGAGTTGGTCTGCGGCGGGAGTCGGAATGGTTCGATTGCCGTAACACCCCAGGTGGTCGGCTCGTAGCGTGTCGATGGTAATAAGAATGACGTTTACGGGTCGCGTCTCTGCCTCGACAGAGCTATTCCCCAACAGGATGGCGATGAAGAGCCCCAAGGCGCCATGAAAAATTGTCATCATGTAGCAAGTCCGTCGGGCATTCGCGATCATGCGGTCCGCAAGGCTCGAGGCTCGCTTGGGACGGACATTTTTTGTTGTTATGTGAACTAGCTCTTCATCCAAAATTCAACCACCCATACCAGTTTTCGCAGCGGACGGGTCGCTCCGAGCGATGGCTACTATCTCTCGTCTGTCATTTACCCTCCAGAGATTCCGCAGTCCCCGCAGACGTGATCTTTGCAAAAACTGCAATAAGTCAAAAGGAGGAGTGCACCCAAGCCAACAAAAATCGGGACATTGACGAATTGTTCCTACACAGGCATATCTGAACCGGAGTTTTCATTATGGCCCTCTTGCCAGACCGATAATATACACCTGACCGCGCTTTGCGGCGTTTCTCTGGATAAGTCAATGCGTTAGCTTCCTGGTGTTTTTGCCTCACAGTAAACCACCACTAAACTAGTTAGAAGGTTTTTCGTAAGCAAACCTAGGTTTCAGCAGGCACAACTCACCGTAGATAGCTCGGCCATAGCCGAGTGATAGGAGGCACTTACTTCTGCTCGATGGCGGGCCTTGCGGGTTCATGGTTATCAAGACTATGGGGGGGAAGGCACCAAGTTCAGTTGTCGAGTGGGGTCGCCGCGTGATCCAGCCGCTCTCAATAGTGTCTCAGCCTCGGTTCGCTTTCTTTGTTGCAATTTCTGCGTTATGGCAAGCTCCTGGCGATACTCGGCGGCCTGATTCAGCGCTTTATAAGCCTGTGCCAACTGAAAATGCGCGTCTGGAGTGTCTGGATCCAGTTGGATTGCCGTCCTGAACTCTCGCTGTGCCTCCTGCGGGCGCCCCAGTTTTCTAAAGGTCTTGCCGAGGGCTACTCGGGTACGGTAATCCCGAGGCCGCTCTTTCACCAAGTTTTGGAGAAGAGTCAATGCCTCCCCCGCTTTCTGTGTTGCAAGATAGCTGTCCGCCAAGTAAAACCTGGCCTGGTCAAAGCTCGGGTCGATCCTCAGCGCCTCCCGAAGCTCAGAAATCGCCTGGTCAAAGCGCAACATCTTCCAGTACATGAAGCCCAACGAGAAGCGCACCGTCGCATCACTGGGAGCTTGCCTGCGTGCCTCCTCAAACTCCTGGATAGCTCTGCTATAGTCTCCCAGGCCATCATAGGCCTCTCCCCTCAGGATACGCACCCACGGCGACTGCGGATCGAGGCCTTCCAGCCGGTTAAATGAATCCAGAGCTTTCTTGTAGTCCTTGACCTCAAGATAGGCGCGATTCAGCAAGTATTCCGTCCCAAGATCGTCTGGCTTCAGTTCTTCGGTCTTCTCCAGGTGAGGGATGGCCTGCACGTATCGGTCCTGACCGATCCAGGCAACGCCTGCGAGGGCTTGCGCCTGGAAATCGGAAGGCCGAAGACCGGCTGCCCGGTCCAATACGGGAGCAGCAGACTTGTAGTCTTGCACTCTCATGTACGCGATTCCCAAGTTGAGGTTCGTCCCGAATTCCTCAGGTCTCAATCGCAGGGCCCTTCGGTAGAACTCGATTCCTTGGTCGAACTTGCCCTGATGTACATAGATGGTCCCGAGCCGATTCAATGCGGCCACAGATCGCGGGTTAATTTTAAGGACGGTCTGGTACTTTTCCGCAGCTTCCGCCAACTTTCCCTGTTGTTCCAAGCTTTCTGCGTCTTGCGCAAGCCGTTCAATGGATTCTTGCGCCAGGACACGTTTCGTGGCACAGTAGCTTAGCGTGAGTAAAACCGTTAACGAAAGGGCCAACTGTGCTATTCTCGCGTCAGTTTGGATGAAACGGCGATTTGAGGTAGAGCGGGCCATCGTGTCTTGTAAATCGTTTCTCCTATCGCCTCAGATTTCGTGCCTTCTTGCGCCATCGGAAATGCCGCCGCGAATCTAAGAGACGGACCGGAGCCTCAAATTTGCAAGCACAAGAAATTAGTCTCAATCTGGGGGGATTGTCAAATAAGATCGGGCCGCTCACTCGGCCACAGGGAAATGCCTAAGGCACATCCCGTCACGATTCTTCGGTTGACCTCGACCTTTTTAGTGGTCGGTAGAGCGATACGGCGCCTAATGGTTATCACTTTCCGCGAGGTGCAGGGGAGTTCCCGCGGCCTCTCTGAGACACAACTGTCGTTCACCTCTGTTCCCGCTATACGCGGGAACAGCATATTCAGCCGTTTTGATATTGCAGCGATATGGACAGGACTATGGTTCCTGATCTGTGTTGGTACCGCCACTTGCCTCTCCTTCGCACACTCAGGACCGATGGCGATGACGGAAGCTGAGCCTGGCGCGCCTGTAATATTGATATCTGTTGACACACTACGGGCGGATTATCTGGGCTGCTACGGAAACAGAGCCAAGCGCACCTCTAAGATTGATGATTTGACCCGTGGGGGAACGCTTTTCTCGCAGATCAACTCTCAGGCCCCACTCACGCTTCCTTCCCACGCTTGTTTATTCACCTCGACTCTCCCTTTCGTAGACAGGATCGAGGATAACGGTGAGCAACTTAAGGCTGGGGCCACCACACTTGCCGGCGTTCTGAAATCACGGGGATACCGAACTGCGGCGTTTGTGGGAGGCTTTGTTCTCGATCGCCGTTTCGGGCTAAACCAGGGTTTTGATTTCTATGACAGTCCCTTTGATCTCTATCAGCATGAAGGCAAAGACTCTGGGGACATCAAGCGCCCAGGGCGGGAGGTTGTTCAAGCCGCAGCCCGATGGTTAGACGCGAATTCCAACGGCAGGTTTTTTGTCTTCCTTCATCTTTACGACCTGCATACGCCGTACGATCTTCGGACACGTCAGCGGGAACCCTATCGAGGAACGGGATACGAAGCAGAAATCAGTTATGTGAACGATATCCTCGGTGAATTCTGGGAGTACTTAGCGAGAAAAGGTCTTTTGGAAAAGGCGCTCATCGTTTTCACTTCCGATCACGGCGAAAGCTTGGGAGACCATGGAGAGGGTACGCATGGTTATTTCATCTACCAGAGCACGCTTTGGGTGCCTCTGATTATCCATTGGCCCCGCGCGCCGCACACATATCCAGCAAGGGTGGACGCTCCGGCGAGCCTGCTGGATGTCGCGCCGACGATTCTGCAATTCCTCGGGATCCCGCCGCCCCGCGAGTTTCAGGGTCGAAGCCTTCTTGAGTTTTTGACCCAAAAAATGCCTGGCGCTGCGAGGGACGTCTACAGCGAAAGCCTCTATAGCCGCAACCATTTTGGCTGTGCCCCCCTTCGTAGTCTGCGAGCGGACCGTTACAAGTACATCGAGGCACCCAAACCAGAGCTCTACGACCTTCTCCGGGATCCGACAGAGCTTCACAATCTGTATGCAAAAGAGACTTCAATAGCACTTTCCCTTCGAGAGCGCCTCCTGTCTTTTCGGTCGCGTAGCGCGCGAACAGTGCCGAAGGAACCACCGGCTACCGACCCCGAGGTCATCGCCCGCTTGAGTTCCCTGGGGTACCTGTCTTTTTCCCGCCCGCATGGTGATACCGACGAGGCTGGACCAGACCCTAAAGACCGTATTCGCGATTACGAGTTGTACGGGGAGGCAATCAAGCTCGCTTCGTCAGGAGACCTGGCGCGTTCCAACGAAATACTGGGGGAACTGCTCGTGCGAGTCCCGCACCTTCTGGATGTCCGGAACACTCTCGGCGTGAACCTTCAGCGGACAGGGAAACACGAGGAGGCCGTCAGGAATTTTCGCGAACTGCTGACCGAGGATCCGCTCAGTGTCGTGGGGCATTTCAATTTAGCGGTGAGCTACGTTGCAATGCAACGTTTCGAGGAGGCTGTAAAGGAGCTTCAACTGACACTGGCTATCGAGCCTTACTATACGCGCGCAGAAGCACTATTGGGAACCATTTGGCTGACGCAGAAGGACTATCCGCGGGCACGCGCGCAATTCAATCACCTCCTGTCGGTGGCTCCGGACGATTACGACGCGCACTACAACCTGGGCGTGTTGGATGCGCTCTCGGAGAAATGGGATGAAGGTATCGTGCATCTCCGCGCGGCGCTCCGCGTGGATCCGCAGTCAGCCGAGGCTCACAACACACTCGGCAGCCTTTTCCTGAGGAAAGGCGATCTCGGCGAAGCTGCGAGAGAACTTACCGAAGCCCTACGCATTAGTCCCAAATTCGCCTGGGCCCACTACAACCTGGGTCTCGTTCTTCAAAAGCAGGACCGGCGTGACGATGCGGTCCTAGAGTTCCGCAAGGCAGTTGCCGCTGATCCTCACTTCCAGGCTGCGCGTGATGCCCTTAGCCGTCTGGTACCCCAGCACCGCTAGCTAGTGCACCGAAATCAAAGTCGTGCAGTTCTCAATAAAGCGCATCGTGGGATCGGCGTTTATCCGATAAACCCGCGGCGATCGACGTCGGCAGGAAGGGTTGGCGAAGTCAGTTGCCAGCGCTATGGTGCCAGGGTGCCATCAAAGAGACATTTAATCGACCTTTCTTGAGTCTCGGTGGTTGAGCTAGACTTTAACATCTGCATCAATTTGACCGCGCCTTGGTATGAGAGATGCCAGACCACGGCCTTGTGCACTACGACCTCGATCCTCACCGTTGACAAGAGCAAAGCGTGGTGCCCCTATCATGTCTTTCTGGATCAGCCGTTCGCGCGTCGTTGGTCACCGAATTACGGGCTCTCATCAGGAGGCATTCCGAACGCTATCAGAAACACGATCGATCAGCCACACTGGTTAAGGCTTGCCGAAACGGCGAGGAGAACGCATAGTTCACCAGTTCCGCGTTTGCAGCTCCGTCGGCGGACTCTCGGGTCCTCCGGCAGATGGAGCCACGAATCTCGAACCGAAATTTGTCCCGCGCGGCTTGTGATACGAACAAAACCAGTGGCGCCGAAAGACGTACGCAAAGCAACAGAATTCAGGTAGAAAGCAGAATCACCGCGACGAGGGCACAGAAAACGCCCATGCCCTGCAGCATGCTGATCGACTCATGGAGAATGAAGGGCGCCGTCAATACCACTACTAGCGGGTAGAGCGCCGTCAAGGGGATGACGATGGAAGCCCTTCCGCCGTTCTTCATGGCGGCGAAGAGCGCCCACGCGCCCAGCGCGTTGAGAGCTGCGCTGAGCAGGATACAAACCACACTGCGCGCCGGGTAGGTGGAGAGCGCCTTGCCCGGGTAGAAGACCGGCGTTACCAGGATGAATCCCACAACCAGCCAGACAAGCGCTGACTCGGCGGAGATTTGGTTGGTTGACAGTTTCTGCAGCAACCCCACGACGCCCCACATCACTAGCACGACAAGCGAAAACCAGAACCAAGGGGGCAAGTGCATACGAAAATTCCCTAGACAGAGAGGATGACGAACGCGGCAGTGGCAAAACCTAAGCCGAGAAGGTGCAGCTTGGTCAACCGTTCACGCAGCACAACCACCGCTAGTAGGACGCTGATCAGGGGATACATTGCGGTCATTACTGTGATCACTGAAGTGTTTCCTCCCGTCCGCTAGGCAGCGAAGAGAGCCCAACTTCCCACCGCCGAGAGAACACCATTGGCCACTGAGTAGAAGATCCCCTTACCGTTCTTTTCCATTTTGAAGTGCCGGCCGGCCAGCACCGCTAAGGCTACTGGGAGGGCTCCCCAGGCGAAAAGAAACTGCGACGTCTCCGCGGGGATCCGGTTTGAACCGAGCTTTGCCAATATCGCCCAACCACCCCAACACAAAACACACACAATCGAATACCAGAACCACTTCGACTTAAGAGGTCCGAGCACCATCGCGGCATTTCTCCTTGAGGCCTGAAGAATGACTTCTGTCGGCGCGTTCGCGGGCGGAATGACCCCACTTCCTATGTCAAAAGGGGCACAGAGATCAGCAGGCGTTTGAGCGTTACGATCCTGGGGCGCATGCGTGCGGCAGCCTTACCGCAACTCGCCATTAAGAAGGTGCCGTGCCTGTTCACGTTCCGCCTTGGAGCATAGCAGCACCACGCCACGTGCCTGCAAATCGTTGACCTGGAATTCCAGGCGTCCGTCGGCGCGGTGCGCGGGAATATCCTCACGCGGGCGAAACTCGCCGCCCTCGATGTCACCGACCTCCACGTCGTCCACCACTGCGGACACGGAGATCGAGACCTTTCCAGCCCCGACCGAGAATAGGGCTATGGCGCGGGATTTTTGGAGTGGAGCATCATCCAATGCCATGACCATGACGTGTGGTTGCGCTTGAAGTAGGGTGGCGCCGTCCACTCGGAATGTGCCCTGTCCTTCGAGAGCATCGGGCGTACCGTCGCCACGCACTGCCAGAAGCGACACGCCATATCCACCTAGCGGAAGGTCTATACGATTGCCGCCTACCTGGAGCACATAATTCTCCGGCCGCTCAATCCACGGGCCGTTGACGGTGTAGCCTGTGCCCTCGGGATGAGTGGCGGCCAGCGTGTAGATATTTCCGCCGCCGGCACGGGGGATCTCAAAGATGTCGCGATTGGGCCGCTTTGGGGAGAAGTTGGTAGTAGGCACGCCACGCAGTTTCAAAAAAGCGTCCAACGCGCGGCGGGTGCCATTCAGGCTAGCGTCAGAAGTGAACAGGACATGACCGGAACCGAGGTCGCGAGTGGCAACAATCACGTGCCTCTCAGGATCGGTTGCCAGCACCCGCGCGTCTTCGGCCTCGAATATACTGCGGGGCTGGCCAATGTAGGGATTAAGAATTTCTGGCCCCACAACGGGTTCGATAGGAATTTCGCTTCCGTTCGTGCAATCGCCTAGCCACTTCAACCCCGCGAGACGGCGGAAAAATTCTGTCCGTCGTTCATCCCCAGCTTCCAGCGGCCGCGTGAAATCGCCTGAGAGGAAAAGATCGTCACCTGCCTCGACCCGCGCCGAAAGCTTAGCCAGAACTTCCGGCAAAGCGAATTCGGGGTCCGGATAAATCAGCACGTGAGACCCAACCGGGATGCGCTCGAGGTCCGTGTCGTCGATGGTCGCGAACTGCACCGAGTAGTCGAAGAGCGCGCTAAGGATACCGTTCAGGTAGGGCGCGTATGTACTCTCATTTCTTTCTATCTCTGCCTTGGGAAGGACGACGAGCGTCTTTGGGAACCGGAACTCCGGCTGGAAATGACGTAGGAAATAGCTCTCACCGCGATATGCCAGCAGAGGGGGCGTCGGTGTGTAGTCATTCGGATGCGTGATGCCCCATGGGAAGATGAGATGGGCTGTGTCTTTCCAGACCCAGTTCACCACGTAGGACCCGCCGAGGGCGAAATGCAGGTGGGGCTCCATCAGGTAAACGCTGTAGTCGCCCGTCGGCGAACCCGAGACGTTCGTTCCTGGGTATGTGTGAAGATCGATGTCACTGGGGTTTGCCCCGGGAGAATTTACGCCGAACTCGGAAAGGTGAAAGCTCTTCCCCGCGGCGCGCATGTCCATGGCACGATACAGCTCCGGATGCCCGGGTGAGTAGTTGCCGTTGGCGGGCATGGAAAGTGCCTCGCTGCCGTAACGCTCCATGGCCACGCCTCCTGTCTCAGCGAGCACGATGTAATGCCGGCCCGAACTCGCGAAACCTTCAACGCAGTGCTTTGACCATTCTTGGAAAACCTTGAGCGGCGTCTCCTGCGAGCCATCATCGAAGATGTAGAACATGATACCCGGCACGGAGGCGTAACGCTTGCCTAGTTCTTCGCAGATCCGTCGGCTGAAGCCCATGTTCTCCATCGCCATGTATTTGGCGATGAAGAAAATACAGGGAGCGAAGATCAGATGATGCTTCTGCGCCAGCAACACCTGAGCATCCATTTGACGCTGAAGTTGCGCGGGAATTGCAGGGGTCTGCGGCTCACCCCATGCGAGACCGGGAATATACACACTAAAGAAGACTGGCGAGAAGACGCGGATACCGTAGTCGTGCATTTCCGCGTATTGCCGTTCCCATCCGAGCACGTCCTCGTCCACTTGCCCGTGGGGCTGGAAGCCATTCGTCCGGCTGCCCAGTAGAAGTTCAGGCCGACCTTCAACGTGAAAATAGCTGTTGTGGAAATCCACCTTTGTGCCCTGCGCGATGATTTTGGGATCCCATACCACAAGCGCGCTCTCGGAGGCATCGATCAGCCGCTTGCCCTCGTAGACTCGCGCACGGATGAGATAGAAGTCCGAGTCAAAGTGCGGCGGCTTCCAACTCACCGAAGGTCGGGCATTCCCGCCGGCGGGGAGGTTAACATCCACACGCTGCCGATAGGCAGGAGCAGTCGTGCCAGAAGGAATCAGCTCGAATTCCACGCTTACACGGCGAGGGTGTGGTTGGTAATTCTCTACGGTAGTCGCCACATTCACGGTCTCGCCCTGATAGTAGCAGTCCATCTCCGGCAGCAGGTCGTGCAGGCCGAGACCCACGGTGAGGTAGCGCAAGGCATCAAGCAGAGTCTGGCTGAACTCCGGGTGCGCGCTTGAGAAGAGGTCTTCATTCTCCACGCCGCAGAAAACCCATCCCGATCCGCGGTAGGGACCGCCGAAATTTGCAAGCAGGCTGACGACCGACCCTCGCAGTCGCCCCAGACGGTCATAAGCGTTGACGAGCGGAATCCACCGCGCGCGCGGCCAGTTGAAGATGTATCCACTCAAGTAATCGAATCCCACCCCGGCCGGCGTGCTGTTGAGGACGGAAACCAGGTTGGACAGTTTCTTGCGCGAGGTATTGGCATACTCGGGAAAGGTCCCCTCGCGAGTCAGGCGATCCCCATCTTCAAGCGAAAGTCTGTCACCCACCAACGCCGCAGCTACTTCGCCTTTCAGATGCGTATTCATCTGAAACGAAGATGTGACCACGTTCTGATCGGGCGCGACCTTTACGTATGAAACATCTTCAAAGCGTTCGTAGCCGGTGTAGAAAACGCCCAACTGCTCGCGGAACGGCAGCTTGTAATCCGCCTGCCGCCCGACCGTTGTAGTAATCCCGGGGTCATAGCCGGCGTCAATCAGCTTGCCAGTTGGCGAGAACATCAATGCTTGCCGAAACGGGTGCCCACCCATAGTAACCAGGTTTCCGCTGCTCGCGAGAAACGAGTAAAGCATCGACGCCACGGGAAAGGGGGCTCCGTAGGGTTGGACAAACACATCAAAGTTGTGGCGATTGAAGATCTCGGGGACGCAAAGGGCTTTCGAGTCCAGAAAGGTGACGCCGTAGCCCGCCTTCCGAAGTAGCGCGGCGAGATACTCCGGCGAGGAAGGGTTAACAGGCTTTATCGGCAGGTTGTCATGATAGATTGCGATGGCACCACGCGGCCCGTGCTCGACCTGGACGCTCACCGACTCGTCCACAAAGGGGTAAGGGACGCGAAGCCGGTAAATGCCTACCTGTAGAATACGGGCGAAGTCGTCGTCATCGTAGAAGACGTCTTCCTGCTGGCCGGTGTTTGCCCCCAGAACGACAATGCGGATCCCATCAGTGCGCAGCGGCGGAAAGCGATGCACGATCGTCCCCTTCACGTTACCGCGAACGGAAGCGGCACCACCAAGGGTTACCCATTTGCCTTCGAGTTTCGCCTGAATGTCCAGGTTGCGCAGACCTGCCCAATTTATACCATGCGCCACTTCCGGAAACGTCAGGATCACTACCGTGTCGATTTCCTCCTGGCGGGGCAGGCGAATCTCCAGCCAGCACGGATACTCATGGCGCTTGGCGTTTTGCCAACCGTGACCTTTTCCCCAGCCCTGCACAGTCCAGTTGCCATCGACCGCACCATTGGGGTCAAACTTTTCACTGGTACTTGAAGCTGTCGCCCAAGCACCGGAACTGCGCAGAGCGAGATCCACCGCTCCCTCTGGCAGCCTGAAATACGAAAACGTGCCATGTACTTCGTAAGAGGATGGCGGTTCCGTTCCTGGCAGGGGAGCCGGGTGGCTTTTCTCCTTTGCCTGCACGGTCCAGACACTCGACCCTATGCTCAACACCAGGGTAATGCCCAGAGCGACCCATGGGAACCAATGGCTGGCAATACGGTCGCGACACGCATCCCTCCAGCAGTTCAGCGGCGAACAGCCGCCCACGTCACACGAAAGTTGGCGATGAGGCATGGGGTCCTCCGTCCAATCGTTGAATAAGTCGAGGTCGCCCCAGAACCAAGCCCGCTCGCATGGTCGACGGACCGCGATGGGGGAGCCCCGATTCGAAGAGTTTGCAATTCTCTCTCTGACAGGCGCTAAGCAGCGGAAACTGCCGACTGCGGCATTTCACGCTGCAGCTTCTGGCGCACGAACGCGGCCGCGCCCAGCACCCCTGACTTGTCGCCGAGCCGGGAGAGCACCAGCCGGTTGGTCCGGCCGTCGAAACGCTCCTCCCGCGCAAACCATTTCCGCAGAGGACCAAGATGGGGCCACAGACCCCGCGCAACGCTACCTCCCAGCACGACGATATCCGGGAAGTAGAGGTGGTGAATCGTGTGCAACGCGGCGCGCAGAGACTCAACGGCCCGCGCAACACACCGCTGCGCCAAGTCGTCTGTATTGCCCAGTGCACAGATCTGCTCAGATTCCGCGGGTGCGCGCAGTTTGGACGGATAGAATCGCGCCAGACGCTCGTTCGCCGCTGCGGCTATGGCGGTACCACTGGCGAAGGACTCGAGACAGCCATCGATCCCGCAATAACACGGGTTCCCTCCCGGGAAGAGCACAGCCATGTGCCCGCCCTGAGCGCCGTGGTCGGGAGGAGGATAAACCTGTCCATTGATCCGCCACGCCAACCCCACGCCTGTGCCCAGTGTCATCACCACCAGCGAACGAGGTTTTCCCCAGCCGCCGTATTCATACTCGCCCTCTGCGTGAGCCCGCGCGTCGTTATCCACCCAAGCGGGAGCGTTCAACCGCTTCCCTACAGCTTTTGCCAGCTCACACGATTCAAGAAACGGGACGGTGCCGCAAGTGGTCACGATGCACTGTTGCCCACGATCGCAAAAACCGGGCACGGCTACGCCGACCCCCTCCACCTGCTCTCGCAAAGGCCGCACGATACAGGCCAGCGATTCACAGAACGCGGCGAGAGAGAGTCCAGCAGTGTTTGCCACTTTCAGGATGTGAACCTTGCCGTCGCAAGCCTCGACGACACCTACGCGATAATGCGTCACGCCGAGATCCACGCCCACAATCATCGGAGTCCTGGATTCATTGTTCATAATGGCCTCACCATAGCTTTCAAGAGTTTCGCTCGGTTCCGACTCCGGTTCTGCAACACATAAGCGCCAGCCGCCGCAGGGATGATTGCAGTCTCGGCGTAATGGAGTTCCAAGGAACCCCCAAGCGAAATGATCTCGACCTGCTCCCCCTCCACGAGATTCACCACCTCCACGCCGGCACTTGTCATACCGCGCACCCGCGTGGAGAATTCCACCCGCTCCACGGCGTAGAATAGAAGCGGTGTATTACAAATTTCGTAAACTTCCCAGTCCGCTTCCCGTCGCGTCAGTCGGGGTAACGGAATCAGGTTGGACTTCACCCAACCCGTGGTCCTGTCGGGGCGGGCGTTAAGCCGCGCGTAGTCGATGTGGAGAGGACGCAGGTTGCCCGCGAGGTCCTGCCGCACGTAATCGTAAATCTTGAACGTATAGATGTAGGGCGTGGCACTGATTTCCAGAACCAGGTTACCGCGCCCGCTGCAATGTACCGTCCCGTTAGGGATCAGGAACATGTCGTGCTTCTGCGAAGGCCAAACATTGATGAAGCGTTCGACTTCAAAAGGTCTGCCCTCCGTCTCGGACCGGCGCGCCATTTCCCAGAATTCCTCCAGGTTCGCGTCTTCCCGGAAACCGAGATACACCGTCGAGCCTCCCTGACAATCGTGGATGTAGTATGTCTCGTCCTGAGTAAAAGGCTCACCGAACTGTGAATGGATGAAGGAGTCTGATGGGTGGCACTGCAAAGAAAGGTTGCCGCCGTTGACGGTATCGAGATAATCGAAGCGGATAGGAAAATTACTCCCGAAGCGCCGAGCCACGGCCTCGCCCAAGTATGCATCCGGCTCCTGTGCGATCAGGAAAGGGACAGGCAATTCCACCGCCATAGAATCCCGTCCCACCAAGACGCCGTTTTCAGGCGCGATCAGCTCGTACGACCAGGCTAGATTCGGCGCACCAGAATTCAAACCCATGTGACCCTTCATGAATTGGCCGCCCCAGGGACCGGGAAGAAACCAGGGTTTCACACGGAACGGCCGGCGCGCCACACCCGAGATGGTGGAGCGCAGATACGGACCCTCAAGCGCCAGCCAACGGCCCTGATGGTTGGCATCAATCCAAAGCGAAATGCGTGAGCGAATGCTGTTACGATGCCGTTCGAGGACCGGCCAATCCACGAAGTAGGCGCGCTTATAGAAACTCCCATCGACAGGCACCCTCTGACCGAGGTTCAGCGGCTTCTGGGAGCGAACTTGGAGGCTTTCCTTCGAGACATCGAAATAGACTACTGGCCGCTTCTCATGCGTCAGAGCGGCACCGGGGCCCAGTACAACGCAATTCCCCTTTGCCACGCGAGCCTGCAGCGTGCGAAGCGCTCCAGGGAGGAAGAAATCCGCGAGACTTCCTTCGCACATTCTGCCGAACACCGGATCGCCATTGTCGAGGCAAGGAGCGATCAGCGCATCGAGACAATGCTCGGACAGCATTGCGCTCCGCATGTCGAAGAATTCTGAATCGGCAAAGATGGAAAGGCTTTGGAGATGGCGTTTGACTTGGTTCCAATCAACCCCCAGGAAACCGTCAACCAGCAACGCTCCCCCTGCCGCAGCGGCGAGCAGCCGTTCGTCGATCGACTCGCTTTCCAACACGCGACCGGGCTCGATGGGCACCACAGGCCGAGTTTGATAAAGACCCCGTTGATACTTACTCGCGGCCATAGTCGTCCTGATAGCGGATGATGTCGTCCTGCTGCCAATCGCCAAAGGCTACTTCCAGCACTCTGGAGTCTCTACTCTGACTGGCAAGCCGGTGCGGCGTGTTGGCGGGAATCCATAACTCAGCTCCTACCGCTGGATGGTAAACTGTCTCGCCAATCTGGATCTCGCAGCCTTCCGTAAGCACAATCCACAATTCCGAGCGGCGACGATGTGCCTGGAAGCTAAGGCGTTGCCCTTCTTTCACCGTCATCAGGCTGACCGTACACTGAAGGTTATGCGCATACTGACGGAATTTCCCCCATGGGCGATGAACTTCACCGACCGAGGGGGGTTCCCGAAGGGATCGAGGCGAGTTACTGGATGGTGGTTTGTGATCTGACATAACCGCTGCCAAAGCGCTCGATCAAAGCCTGCGTCAGCGCCTGGGGAACCAGCACCGAAGTCAGTCCTTCCCAACTGTCGGGTACAGGTTGAATCTTGACACTCAGAAGGCGTTCGGAATCCTCGACCGGATCTTGGTCCACAACCAGAATGGCTCTGCCACCTTTTGAGACGCAATCCTTCGCTAACCGGCGGCCCATCTCCGCGGTTCGGCCTAGGGCCAAGATCATGGCAACGTGAGCCGAATCAACGTCTAGGAAAGGCCCATGGCGGAACGCTCCACCCGAGTGAGCGCTAGCCCGCCACGTGGTCATTTCCCTGACACAAAGCGCTCCCATGAGGGCGCCACCCAACGCTGACCCCCGACCCACAACCTCAAGCGTTTTCATGTCGCGACAGAATTCATCAATTTCACGGCGCCGGTTGAAAGCCCACTCGAGGGACCGCGCAAACGCCTCCGTAACTCGTGACGCATCCTCCTGCCAAGGCTGGTCGAGGACCTCCGCAGCCACAATGGTACAGATCGCTGCACAGTTGGTGTAGCTCTGGGTCGCGTTACCCTTTTCTTCTCCAGCCAGGATGGGCAGACGGATTTCCGCCCCTTTCCAGCAGGAGCTCTCTCGAGAATTGCAGATCAGTATGCGAGGATGCTTCTCTGTCCGGCGGCAGAGTTCAACCAACTCCGCGCTCTCCCCGCTGGTCGTAATCAGAATTGGCCCCGCGACATGCTCCCAAGTTAAAAGGGCAAAATGTAACCATTCACTCGCCTCCACGAAAAAGGAAGGCCGACCAGCGAGGGAACACCGGGTAACCCCCGAAATCGACGAGTTATACGAGGCACCCATTCCTAGCCAAACAATGGGCTTGCTGGTCGAAAGGCTCCTCTTCACGCGCTCCAATTCGCCACGTATTTCCCGGTCCATCGAGTAAGCCTGCAACAGAGCGTCGAGGCGTTGAGGTTGTTCCAGGCACTCGGAGCGGAAGATCTCCTTCATTTCGGCTGCAGGGTTGTTCACGTTGCCTTGTCCTCCAGATTCAGGCCAACTTCTACCTGGGTTGTCACCTGGCGTAGACTACCTATCATTGCTCGGGCTGGAGAAGAACAAACTGCATGGCGGCAATCTACTCAACAGACCAGCCACGCTTCAAGAAACACCTAAAAGTGCTCATCTGACTCGTGGAGCGCCAACTATCTCCGCCGAAAGACCCGCCAAAACAGGGTATGAAAACACGTGCCCAAGGTGTTGTCAAGCTTTTTTCATATCGTGAATAAATGTCGGAGTTGTAGAGTTGTCGCGGGACAACCCAGCGTTGACCATGGGGGAATGATAGCACGTTAAAATTCTGCCTTTATCCAACCACTGAAATAAGGAGAAGAGGCTCGACTCTTGTAGAGAGATGGGACAGTGGGAGAGAGAAGTAAAGGGTGGTCAAAAAAAGATGGCCCCTAGACCACCATTGTGTGGGACAGGATCGCCGAATCGGCCACTTCGCGCTCAAGAACGCTTGAAAGCGCGACGGCCACTGCGCCCAGCAGGCTGGGCGGGTAGGGAACCGAGGACGGGGTAATCTCCACGGCAGCCAAGCCGGGAACATGCATCCGGCTGTGCACGGTTTCGCGGATGATGGGGCCGACGATGTTCCAGGCAGCCGCCAGGTTTCCGCCGACGATGATGTTCTGCGGGGAAAGCCCGTGGACGAGTCCGAGGATTCCGAGGCCTATGTGTTTCGCGATCTGGGTTAGGGCCTCAAGAGCGACATGGTTTCCGCGGATCGCCGCGTCGACGATATTCGCTGCCCCCGCTCCTTCGCCGCCCGAGGTGTTGGGCGTTCCACCCAGTTCCGCGAAACGGCGCCGCAAAGCTTTCTCGGACGCCAGCGACTCCCAGCAGCCGCGACCGCCGCACATGCACGGCGGGCCATTCGGGTCCATCAGCATGTGCCCGAACCCGCCTGTGCCGATGCGCGAGCCGCGATATAGCCGACCTTCCAGGATCAGACCCGTGCCGATTCCTTCTACCACCAACACATAAACGATGTTGCGAGAACCCAGCAATTTTGTGGAGCCGAGCCAGATTTCGCCCAACGCCGCGGCACTCGCATCGTTCTCAACGAAAGTCGGCAGGCCCAACCGATTCTCAATGAGTGCGCGCACCCGGACTTCCTCCCAACCCTGGTCGCGGCCCAGGATCATGCTGCCTTCCTCGACGTCCACAAGTTCCGGAACACTGACGCCGACCGCGCTCAATTTCTTATCGCTGGTAAGCCGCGCCTGCGCGAGGTGCTCGAGGATGCTGTCACAGAGCGAATTGACAAAGTCTTCTGATTCGCCTATGGTTGGGACCGTGCGCCACAAAAGCTGCCGTCCGTTGAAGTCGGAAATGGTGTAGGAAGTCTGCCAGACGCCGAGATCGATTCCCAGCACAAACATCTTGTTCGGATTGACGGTGAGGAAGGAGGGGCGCCGACCGCCTGTGGAAGGCCCCGGGGGGCCGTCAGAAATCATTTCGTGCGCCATCAATCGCTTTACTACCATGGTCACGGTACTAGCGTTCAGGCCAGTCAGTCGCGAGATTTGCACACGCGATATCGGCTGGTACTGGCGGACGACGTTAAGCAAGCGCAACTCATTGACGACGCGCAAATCCCGCATTACCAAGCTTTTAAGGGGCAGCTTTACCAGGACCACGAGGACATCTTATCAGAATTCCCCAGCCGCAACAACACAAAGTTTTTGTACAAAGTTTTTGCGCTCTGCATAAAAACTCTGGCAACGGTCCAAGCACGCCTTCATAAAGGTTGATTTACAGTTAATTCACTCTAAAAAAAAACTATTGACAAAAGCCTTTTCCCGTGCTCAAATGCGCCCTTGCGTCGGGTCGAGGGTCCATTGCAGCATGAACGTGCTGGCGATGTCAAATTTCAATGGAGGTAGCCAATGGTACATGAGTTTTCTTCGCGTAGATTCCGGAAGTTCGGGATGGTAGTTCTGTTATTGACGGTAACTCAGGCTTTGGTCCGGCAGCCGTGTCACGGACAGGTCACCAACGCTAGCTTATTTGGGTCGTTGACAGATCCAAATGGCGGCACAATCCCCGGGGCTTCGGTCACTGCCAGAAACTCCGGAACTGGCATTGCCACAAAAACAACTTCGGATACAACCGGTAACTATATCTTCCCATCCCTACCTGTCGGTACGTACTCGATTACAGCGGAAAAGACAGGCTTCAAAACAACTGTCTTAGCCGGTATCACTCTGTCGGTCAATCAAGACGCCCACGTGGACATTCACCTTGCTCTCGGGCAGGTCTCGACGACCATCGAAGTCAACGCTACCGCGCCGCTCGTCCAGACCGCGACTGCGAGCGTGGGAACGGTCATCCAGAACAAGCAAATGGTAGACCTCCCACTGAATACGCGCCGATTTGGAGACTTGGCCGTGATTGTCCCTGGTACGACTTCACTCCAGGAGGGAGGCACCATAGTCGAATTACGCGCCTCACCCTTCAGCGAGCACGTCTACGTCGCGAATGGCCTACGCGACGATAGCAACAACACTCTGGTTGACGGTGTCGACTCAAGGGAGATGACACTTGGTGGGTTTGCCCTTCAGCCAACGCCGGACGCCGTTCAGGAGTTCAAAATCCAGACCAATATTTATTCCGCGGTTTTTGGCAAGACGGCAGGATCCACCATTAACCTCGTCACGAAGTCGGGCACCAACCAGTTCCACGGAAGCGTGTACGAGTTCCTGAGAAATGACAAGATGGACGCGCGGAACTTTTTTGCCACCCAGAAACCGGAATATCGACGCAACCAATATGGATTCGCTTTCGGGGGGCCGATCCAGAAGAACAAGACGTTTTTTTTTGGTAATTATGAGGAATTGCGTCAAATCCAGGGGAGTTCCGCAACCGGGCTAGTCCCTACGGACGACCAGAAACACGGCAATTTCGGTAGCTCGCTGACTGGGAACATGATCAATCTTTGCGGCACAGGCGGCCCGGCAAACCTCAACTTTGATACTGGCCAGCTCTTCGACCCGGCAACGGAGTCGCTTTACACGTGTCCGGTCGGAAGTGTAAATGCCGGGTCCACTATTACGGTGGGGCAGCCAATCTCAGGGAACATCCTTACCAGTATTAATCCCGTCGCACAGAAAGTCATGGGGTACTTTCCGGAGCCTAACCGGCCAGGTTACCCAAATTACGTAAACCAGACTCCGAGTAGCAGGGCCGATCACCAGTTCGACGTCCGGCTTGACCACACATTCAACTCGAAAGACCAGGTTTTCGGCCGCTACTTGTTTGGCCAGTCGCACTATGTTAAAGGGACTGGCAGTTACTCATCGCTACCAGGCTTTAACGATAAGATGGTTTACAGAGGCGGCAATCTCGCGCTCAATTGGACTCACACGTTTGGCCCCCAACTGTTGAACGAACTCGTTCTTGGGTTCTCGCGCAATGAAAGCGTGGAGGATTGTGCACAGTGCCCACGGGCCAAGGGTTTCGTTGCGAATTTTGGGATCACTGGCCTGTCAGCCCCGGGACCGGAGGCCGAAGGATTCCCATACTTTGGGATCGGTGGATTCAGCTCAATCGGCGATTCGGGTTATCGTCCGGTTTCAGCTCCAGACCAAACTGAGAAGTACCAAGATAACCTGACGATCATCCGCGGCCGGCACACGATTGTAGTCGGTGCCGATATGCAGTTTTGGCAATCCTTCCGAGAAGAGGCACCAGTATCCCCTCATGGCCAATTCGGTTTCGGTGGACAGTATTCTTCCTTGGCATATGAAATCCCGGATGTTGGGGGGGTGTCAGGCTTAGCAGACCTGCTGCTGGGTTATCCAGGTAATGGAGCCCATACATACAGGTTTTCCACCAGTAACCTCGTCGGAGGGACCTTCTCGAACTTTTATGTTCAGGACGACTTCAGGATCAGTCCTAGTCTCAGCATCAACATAGGCCTGCGGTATGAGAATCGTCGCCCGGCGCGGGACAAGCGCGATAACATGCTGACCTTTGTTCCCACTGGGCCCATGTTTTCCGGGCCTGGCAATGCCGTCCTAGTTAGTGCTTTGCCCGACGCGGAGAACGATGAGATTTGCAGCAATCCCGCTACCTCCTACTTCAATACCTCAGACGGACGCTGTTTGATCGCCACTTCGGCGCAACGCAAGCAACTTGGCTTCACGGGGCGAACGCGCGAAACACTGGTTTATTCAGATAATCGAGACTTCGCGCCGCGCGTAGGTCTGGTGTGGCGGCCGCTGCGGTCTGACCGTTTCATTGTGCGCACAGGATACGGGATCTTTTACGACTTGGGAAATTTGAACCTCCAGCAGTTCGGAAACAGTAACCCATTGTTTGCACCCACGCTATCTGTAACCTCGGCGTTGGGCCCCCCACGCACCGTAGATGGCCAAATCGTGACCATTGACAACATCTTCGCTGGCGGAACTATTCCCCCGATCACCCAACAATACCTGGAGTTGGGAGTTACACCTTACTTTCCTACCCCCCAGGTTCAGGAATGGAGCTTCGGAATCCAATCGCAATTAGCTCGGGATTGGGCATTTGAGGCAAACTATATCGGGACTGCGGCGCACAAATTGGATTCTGTCTACGGGCAAAACATCCCCAAGCCGGGAGTGGGTGATTTTCAGTCGCGGCGTCCTTACATTGACTTCAACACCGTCCTCCGCGGCACCGCGGATTCCAATTCGATTTATAACTCCCTTCAAGCAACCTTAACTAGGAGAGTCTCTTCGGGCGCCTCACTCTTGACTTCTTACACTTGGGCCAAATCAATTGATGACGGAGTGGGTAATACAGAAACTGTCGTCGGTAATGGGGGCGTAGAGGACCCATTCGACCGCAGCTTGAATAGAGCCCGCAGTGCTTATGACGCGCGTCACCGGCTGACGGTCACGTTTGCTTGGGAACTCCCTGTCGGGCAAGGTAAGCGTTACTTGAATCAAGGTCGGGCCATCAACCGCATCTTGGGAGGATGGGAGCTTTCCGACATCACGACGTTTCAAACCGGCTTTCCATTCACCGTAGGTGCTAGTAACGACTACGCCAACCCCTCAGGCTGGGCCCGGCCCGACAGGCTATGCAATGGTGCAGGCCCAAGGACGTTGACGGAGTGGTTCGACGCGTCCTGTTTCTCCACAGCTGCCCTTCAATCAGCCTTGGCGGCCGGGAATCCGCGCTACGGCAATTCTGGCCGCAATATTCTGAATCAGGACGGATTCGACAAATGGGACTTCGCCCTGATGAAGAATACGAGAATCACCGAACGAGTCGGTTTGCAGTTCCGTGCGGAATTCTACAATGGTTTTAACCATGCTTATTTTGGTCCCCCAGACGCAAGTGTGGGGGATCCCAATATCGGCAAGATAAGCTCTGCTGGCGACCCGCGAGACATCCAATTTGGACTGAAGCTCCTCTTCTAGCGGATGCTCTGTGGTTCAAAACATGACCTTGTTCAAGCCCCCCTGCGCGGCAGGGAGCAGCTTCGCGAGTACACCATTTGCCGGTCGCGCAGGGGGGAACCTATGAAAGCGGCTAATGAGTCAGGTAACTCGGTGCTTCGTGCAGGGGGTGGTGTTGCTGAGTCAGTACGTCCTCCTATGTGACCAATTGGCCTCGATGACGAATCTTACGAGTCGTCAGCCGAGTTCGACGAGCGGCGTGGGTGGGGACGAGGACGTCCCCCGCAACCCGCAATCTTGGGCCAGCGCCCCGGCTTTGACCTTGGCCGACTACCTGATGGGAAAGCAGGATTGGATGGCCCAGCGCGCGGCTACATGTGCGCATGCAGGAACATGGATCTCCGACTTCTATATTGACCAGCCGGAGCACTTTGCCCTGCCCCCTGCCGAGTCGCTACTGCCCGTATGGGCCAGCGGATACCTGGGGGGACGGGGGTACGGGGGAATGATCGACCTCTCGCAGAAAGAGGCACGGATCATTGTGGCGCAGCATCTGGGCGACGAGCTCAGCGCTGACGCAGCGGCCTACATGTTCGCAAGCCGCTTGGCTTGGGCTGTAGAACCAGACGGATTCGTCTGCGGCATGGAACAGAGCTTCCCATGGCTCTATTATTGCAACCGCGAGTATGCCGAAACGCTGAATTACGGTGGCCTCGGTGTTTATGCACTCTGGTACTAGGTACATCATCTGGCATCCGTTGGCCGATAACGTAAACAACGGCCACTTTAGCGAGATTCTCTCGCCCCCACCTTACGTCCGCAGAGGGAGGTCAATATGAGGAAGCCCACAGCAACAGCACCTATCATCTCTGTGAGTCTGTTCTGTAATTGTCGAGGGGCTCTTTGCTCGGAGGGGTTCGGTCCTTTAGGGATCACCATACGCTTGGCTCTGCTCCTATCGGTCCTTCCGATGCTCTCTTGGCAAGCGGCTGACGTACGGGCCGCTACACTGACTCCTACTCGTGAGCCGGCTTACACCGTTCGGGGAGCGTGGTCTGGTTTACGATTGCCTGCCGGCGCGGTGAATCTTGCCCTGAAAAGTAAGGGAGGTCGTGCGTTGGCCTCGAGTACGTTTCCTGGTTTTGACCCTGAAGGCGTGATCGACGGCAACTGGACAGCTCGGGAATGGGGGAAAGGACACGGTTGGCAGAGCGGCAACAGGTATGAGTTTCCTTGCTGGCTGGAGGTTCGTCTGCCACACCTGCAAACTGTGGACACGGTAATTATCCAAACCTTTCCGCCAGTCGTGCGCGGGCGCAACTGGTTGGCTATAAGAAACTACGATCTTCAGTTTGAAAGCGACGGGAAGTGGCTGCCCCTCGGCTCCGTGGCGGGTAACGTGCAGGGGACGATCGTTCACTACTTCGTCCCAATGGAGGCTGCGGCCTTTCGGATCGTCGTGGACAGCGTTAACACAGGCGACCAGGAAAACTCGCATTATGATGAGGATTTCTTCGCTCGGATTCTGCAGGTGGGAATCTACAACCTCGGCGGTCCCTGCCCCGTCAACAGCGAAGACGTTACCGTGCGAGTCGAAAGCGGCAGACTTGGCAACATCGCGATTTACCGTGATGATGTTCCGGCTAGTCCGTCGGCGTCGTCTCCCGAGTTTCTTGCGTCTGTCTTTCGGAGTGTAGGCTACGGCGTCACGTTCCTAAACTCGAAAGCTCTATCCGTGCCGGAAATCTTCAACCGCGAGAACTTTGATATATTCGTACATCCTTACGGATCGTCCTTCCCAGTGGACACACTGCTTTACGAGTTCCTCTCCAAGGGCGGAAACCTGATCACCTTGGGTGGACGTCCATTCACACGCGCGCTAATGTTCTCCCCGGAAGGTCACCTCGTGGACGCCGGCTATGATCCCGGCATTACGACCTCAAAGACTCGAAGATCAGGTGCAGATCTCCCTTTCCGCGAACAGCTTGGGATGTTCTATGCGGGATACGAGTATTTGGAGGACGTCTCCTATGCTGATACAGCGCCAAACCAGGTTGTGCTTCCAACCAGATTCCATGTGAAGGGCGAGTTTCGCGGAATTTCGGCAGCGGCCTTTCAGGGCGATTCGGTTTCGTTGGAGGAAGGCCGGCGCTACGTACGCGAGGGCATATGGCCCCCTTACGTCCAAACGGCGCGGGAGGGGATGGCGGGAATTGCTGGTGTGCTGAACAATGTTCCCGCTGAAAAAGGTTTCTCTTCCCAGACTAGCTACGTCTTTAAGCCACTCCGCTCACGCTGGATCCCACTCGTCAACGCGTACGATCGGTTGGGAAAATCGCGGGGCACTGTCATCGCGCTGATGACTAACTTCGAGGGCCCCTATCGTGGATCGAGCTGGGTGTTTAGCGGTGTGGACAACGTGGATCTCTTTAGCAGATCACATCCAGAGTTCGTTAAGGCCTTGCTTGAGAGTCTGGACTTCATGTGTCGCTCAGTCACTCTGTACGGTTATGCTCCAGAGTTGGATTGTTATCGACAAGGAGAAGCTGCCAAGGTTTTCGCGAGTGTCGACAACCTTTTTTCCGTGTCCCGAAAGCTCGCTTTGAGATTCCAATTCTTCACTGATCGAGGCTCCGTCCCGGTATTTGTGCAGAAGCTTGACCTCAGCCTTGAGCCACTCGAGCGCGCCCGGCGTTCAGTTACTTGGAATCCTGGCCGGTTCGACTCGGATCTGTACAGGGTTCAGATTTCATTGTTGGAGGGTGACAATGAGATTGACCGGGCCGAGACGGGGTTCGTGGTTTGGAGCCCCCAGACCCTGGCCAAGGGGGTGAAGGTCGATTTTCGGAATAACTATTTTCAAGTGGATAACCGACCCCAATTCCAGGTCGGTTCGCGTGATGATGGCCTTCCACACCATGGCCAACTTGATGAGAATGCTCTCACTTGGGATCAGAACTTGGCCGCGTTGCGCGATGCTGGAATGAGAGTGTTTTCCCCTGTTTTCTTCAGTGTGTATATTCCCGGCTTCGCGTGGGGGCAGCCCGGCGATCCTGTCATCCCCGAGCAACTTCTCCGCCTGATCGATGCGCAGGTGCAGCTCGCCCAACGACACGGCATAATTTATGCTCCGTGCTTGTTTTTCGTGATGAAGTTCTTCGCCATCGAAAGGCCGGAACTTAGTCAAGAAATCTGTGCTGCACTGGGAAAACGCTATGCTACTGTCCCCGGCATAATGTTCTATATATTTGATGATGGAGGTGAGAACACGCCGCACGAAAAGTTCCGCCAGTGGGCGAGACTTTGTACGGATGCCTTCAACAGCAGCGGTCGCCGGTATGTGGTCCTCGCCGAAATCGGAAACCGGACACTCACCGCGCTGCATCGTTACGGCACTGAAGCTCTGGCTTTCCCTTCTTCCTCGCTTTATGACTACGGGTACCCTGCGCGTTACCGTCTCATAGACATGCGCGCCGCGGGAAAGAGCTTCCATATTTCGGAATTTGGTGTTACGGGAGCAGGTTCACGTCTCGGAGACTTCGACTACAACCGTTACCCCGGCGTCGATGCCTCACTTTCAAGACTCGGCGATGCTACAGTATTCCTGGTTGACCCCCACTTAAGCTTCGGCATGGGTGGAGCAGGAATCTTGAGCTGGGACTGGCGGGATCCGAGCAACCTGATTTTCATGTGGGGACTAAACAACGCGAACGATCTCATACCCAAGGACGACCTCTACCCCTATCGCAACGCGAGTTATTTTTTCCGGCACTTTCAGCCCGCATTCCTTTATCCGCAGGTCCTGGTTGTCGTTCCGAAGGAGCACATATGGCGCGTAACGGCTCCCTCGGATCCTTACAACGCCCACGTGCTGGGGGTCATGGATACGCTCGTGGAAAATAGCATACAGTTTGCTGTGGTGGATGATGTGGACCTCGATCACATACCGAAATCGCCGCATGTTTTGCTTTATCCCGACGCGCAGTGCAATTCTCCGGAAATCCTTGGGAAACTGGAGCAGCGCGTACGTGACGGTGACCGCCTATGGGTATCCGGCGACCTCACATCTCCACCACGTGCGAACGCACGCAGCCAAACCGACTGGTTCGCTAGGATCATTGGATTGACATGGCTCTCCAATCGTGAATTGACAAACCCGGTACTCATTGCCCCGACCGCCGGATCTGCGTTGTTGTCACCTTATCTAGGGTTCCCACGTTCCACTTTCCGCGCCACTGGAGCCACGGTGTTAGCTACCGATTCCGAAGGTGCGCCTGTCATCGCTTCGCATCCGCTCGGGGGAGGATCGGTATTCTTCACTTCTGACACAAGTCCCGACGGCACATCCCGGTCCGTCAAGGCGTTCCTGAAGCAGGAGCGTATTCAAGGAGTTACGGTGATACCACCCTCTCCACAGCGACCAGTTTTCGAGCTACCGCTACTTACTGGTGGTAAGGTGTTTACACTTCTCGCCGTGCAGAAGGAATTCGAACAAACGAGGGCGCGCCATGGTCCGTGGCTAGAAGGGCCGGAAACCCACGTGATAATCACCAATGGGAAGCGCGTTGAAGTCCCACTTGGTGACTTCGGGGTTGGCCTGTTCGCGGTTCGCGAAGATGGTTCCATCGACGCATTGGACGGCCAAGGCCAATTCAAGGAGGACGGCGTGCTCTGCCTCGATGCTGAACAGCACGTCATGGCGATGAGCCTTGACCACAAGGCTCTGCGTGAGTCTGGCGCCATCGCTCTGTTCTCGATAGGCCCCGGTAGAGTTTCCATCGCGACCGCCCCCGGCACTGACGTTGTGGAAATAGGCGAGATTTCAAGAGGAGAATACCAGCAGCTTGAAGCTATGCCCACGCACCATCAAGAGGGAATGCTTACGTTCCAGATCGATGCGACCCAGTCCCGACAAGTGCTGCTGATCAGTTCCCGCGCGACCCACGAACTAGCCGTCAGACTGATGAACGAAGCTGTGCGCTAATATAGACGGGGTTTACGTTCTGTCGGGTCTTCGGAACCATCGTTGAAATTCCCCATGCCAATGCCGGAACGACACGGGTATCAGTGGGGCAACCAATGCGCTCGGCTTCGATATTGCACATACTCTATGTCTTCATCTGGGGTGTACACAATGAAGTTACTTCCAAACCGCCGCAACTTCTTTCGATGGGTCGGACTGCTATGTAGCTGTGGGACAGGCGCACGCAATTCACCCAATGGCCACGCGGCCGCTGGTTGTCCTCCGGGCCTAGCGGTCTCAGGAACGCTTGCCGCGACGATCCCTTCTGAAGGCTATATCCGCCCAGGCACGATCGAGGTCATCCATCTGGAGTTCGATCTCGTTGTGGTGGGCGGGGGTATCTCCGGGACCTGCGCGGCGATCAGTGCCGCCCGCAATGGAGTGAAGACTGCACTCGTGCACGAACGCTCCATGCTCGGTGGCAACTCTTCAAGCGAGGTCCGTCTATTCCCGGAAGATACCCCGTCGTGTTCCACGTGGATCAAGGAAACCGGTATATTGGACGAGGTCCATACCGAGGAGCGAACGCGGAATCACGAGCCTTACCTTGAAGGGCTGATGAACTGTCATTGGGACCTCGTGCTCTATGAGTGGGCGATTCGGGAGAGTAACTTAACTCTGTTCCTCAATACTACCATGCGTGAAGTCGAGATGAAGGATCCGGCAAATATCCTTGGCATTCACGCCATTCAGTTGGGAACTGAGAGGTCGTTCGTGATCAAGGCTCGCATGTTTATCGACGCCAGTGGCGACGGCGTGTTGGGCTACCGCGCCGGGGCAGACTTCCAATGGGGGAGGGAGAGTCGCAACCAATACAATGAGCCGCTTGCGCCGGAGCAGCCCAGTGATGCCGTCATGGGCAATACAATTTTCTTTCGAGCCCGCGACACGGGAGAGCCTGTGCCGTTTAAGCGTCCAGCGTGGGCGATACAAATCGACTCCGAATCACAGCTCACCTCTCGCGGTCATGGCTTCCTCGATGGCGGCTATTGGTGGATAGAGGTCGGTTACCCAATGCACCCGATCAAGAACAACGAGGAAATCCGCCACGAACTGCTTCGCCAGTTATTGGGAGTGTGGGATCACATCAAGAACCGATGCACGAACCGCGCTGCGGCCGCAAACTACGGGATCGAGTTTGTCGGATTCTGGCCGTACAAGCGCGAATCGCGCCGCCTCCTTGGTGACTACGTTTTGCGCCAACAGGACACACAGGGTCCCCTGACCCATCCGGATGACATCGCTTACGGGTGCTGGGGGATAGATATACATGTCCCTGGCGGCATAAAACAGCCGGCTGCGCCATATCCGCCGCCCCCAACAGATGCCAACTGGGAAACGTACGGTACGTACCCATACGGTATCCCGCTGCGTGCTTGCTATTCCCGAAACATTCGGAACCTTATGATGGCAGGGCGCCCGATCAGCGCCAGTTACGTGGCGTTCGCCTCCACACGCGTGCTCCCCACAGGCGCCATCACAGGGCAGGGAGTGGGCGCGGCGGCGGCGCTCTGCAAGCGGTACAACTGCGATCCAGGCACTGTGAGCCGAGTACATGCGGTAGAGTTGCAACAATTATTGTTGCAGCAGGACTGCTTCATGCCTGGGGTAGATAACCAGGATCCGCAAGACTTGGCGCGACAAGCGCAAGTAACTGCTAGTTCGGATGCAACGCTGCTTTTCCCTGAAGCCGGCGAGGCGAATTCGCTGCGATTTCCTTCGGCCCAACTGTTTCCAGTCTCAACGGAGCATCTCGATCACGTCGAACTCCTCCTCCATTCAAGGCTTACAAGCGCCGTCACGATCAAGTTGGGATTGCGTGAGGCCGCGCACGTCTGGGACTTCCGCTCCACAATCAATATCGCGGAGTCTTCGGCAATGGTTCCCCCAGGCTGCTCTGGATACGTACGGTTTCCACTGAACGCGAGAACCAAGGCGGGCACCCTATATTACGTCTACGTCGATGCCTGCCCAGGCATATCCTGGTCCATGTTCCATGGCGAGCACAGCACTCATTCTTTGGCCCCGGTGGGGACCTCCGCAGCGGATCTGCCAGGCCGCGTGCGTTGGCGACCATTGACCGGGGACCGCGGATTCTGCATCCGTATCTCCCCCGAGCAGCACCCCTACACCGGTCAGAACGTAGTCCGGGGCACGAACCGTCCCGATCGTTGGACCAATGTTTTCATTTCAGATCCGTGCCAACCGCTCCCCGCGTGGGTCGAATTGCGTTTGCCACGGCCAGCTCGCTTCGACACGATTCAGATCACCTTTGACACTGACGTGAACCGCCGCATGACCTTGCCGCTTTTCCGCTATCCGGAGTGCACAAAAAGCTACTACATCGAGGTGGCTGCCGCCCAGGGGTGGAACCGCTTAGCCGAGGAGCACGAAAACTACTTCCGCCGCCGCGTGCACACCTTTGCATCCGTTCAATCCGACCGGGTCCGGATCCACGTGCTGGAGACGAACGGCGCTGCGTCGACCCGCATCTACGAAGTGCGGATTTATGACGGTGCAAGAGGAGGTTTGAAGCTCGACGGGTAAGGTCGGCGACCAAACGGGTCTCGAAGACGTTCCGGCCGGGAGCCCGCCAGCCGAGCCGAAGGTGTTGGGACGCATCCCCGACGAGGTTCTTGCAGCCGTCAAGGACGGCATGCCAATGCTGGTCGCTGTGCCGGACGGTTCACTGGCAGAGGGTGTGGCCCGGCAACTCGCCGCCGCCGGAGCGTTTACTTATCACGGTCAGGTTGGCGGCATCCGCGCGCCTTGGATGGGTAATTGGCTGTTCGTCCGCGAGCATGCGTGTCCCTGCCAAAAACTCGATCGACCACAAGGAGCGGCCAATTCACAGGGGCGTCAAAGAGTCGAGGGAGTTGCTGAGCAGGTGCGGGCTACAGATTTCATGGCGGCGGGAACTGGGGGAAGATCCTCTTCCCAGGGGCCGGAGTCTTCGCGGACCTCGGTCGACTCGAGGTCGGCAAACATCCCTCCTCAGTCCGAGAACAATTCCTCAAGCCGCCCGCCGTTCGTAGCGGTGATGCAGTCCGCCGACCTCCGGCAGTTCAACGACTGACCCCAGCTCCGGCGGTTGAACTGGCCTGGTTTCCGGTGCATCTTTCTCCAGCGACAAGTGCGTGCGTGCCCCGTGGTAATAAGCGAAATACGATTTGAGAGTGCACCGCAGAGACGATTCGTTGAACACGATTAGGTGGTCCAGACATTCCCGTCGGATGGATCCGATCAGGCGCTCCACATAGGGATTGGATTAAGTCCTCAACTACACCGCATGGAAACGATGAAGCACGACGTTTCCGAATAACCCATCCGTTTCATCCCCTGGCCGGTCGTGAGTTTGAACTGGTGGAGTACCGTCATAACTGGGGGGAGCATCGGGTCTTTTTCTATGATGCGAAGGGCCAGATGGTGTCTATTCCCGCGAGCTGGACCAGCGTGGTGGGGGAAGACCCCTTCGTGGTGGTAGCCGCAGGGCGAGCTTATTTTCGGCCCAAGGACCTGCTGGGCCTGGGGGATTTGCTCCGAGCTTTGCAGCCCGTGAAGAAAGGATGAGTGTAAGGGAGATTAGGTTACATATGTTAAGGTGATTATGTGCAGATGGCGAAGAGAGTCCTGGACGGGCAGATCGCAGAAATGGTTCTATCTCGGATCTTATCGCTTATAATAAGGGTATTTCACAATGCCGAGGCGGGTTGGGGAGCAGAATAAACTTGACATGGAGAACTCTATGTATATAATTATGTTTACATATTCTGAGCATTCTTCTCCGGGAGGCTCCCATGCCCGATTCCCCTCGGTCCTCTGCCAAGCGCGAAGCGTTGCGGCAACAGGGTACGCTGAATCCCCGCCCCCAAGAAGTTACCCACGCCCTGTTCCAGCACAGCGACTTCTTCGACCCGCAGGACCTGCTCCAGGTCAAGTACGAGATGTTGCGCCAAGTGCGCAGGGAAAACCAAACGGTGAGCCAGGCCGCGGCCGCCTTTGGTTTCTCCCGTCCTTCCTTCTATCAGGCGCAAGCGGCCTTCGAGCAAGGGGGCCTGCCGGGACTGCTGCCGCGGAAGCCAGGACCACGGCACGCCCACAAGTTGACAGAAAAGGTGATGAAGTTTCTGATCCAAGCGCAAGCCACCGAGCCGTCCTTGTCGGCCCAGGCGTTGTCACAACAAGTCGAGAAGCACTTCGGCGTAAAGGTTCATCCACGCACGATCGACCGCCGGTTGCGGCGACCGGAAAAAAAACGACGACCGCACTCCGGCCGCATCCCTTCTCCCCGGCGCCGGTGAAGGCTGGGTGGCACGCTACGAGGAGTTGCGCCAGCAAGCGCTGGGGAAGTGGGAGAGAGGTTGGGGAGGAAGGGGGTTCGCCTTGTTCCTGCGCCAAGGGATGAAGGGCTGGATGGAAGCCTGGTCCCGGTGTGTCCCTGAAATTCCGCCACGCCCGCTTCGGGGGTGCAGCCGGGAGGAGGTCGTTCCCCTTGACCTACGAGCGGAGGTCGTCATGGTTTTGACGGGGATGGTTCTGCGGGAGGGGCAGGAGGTGAGACGATGAGTTCCGAAAAGCATCAGAAAGTGCAACCCGGTCACCTGCAACGCGACGCCTATCTCTATGTCCGCCAGTCTACCCTGCGGCAGGTGGTGGAGAACACCGAGAGCACCCAGCGCCAGTATGCTCTGCGTCAACACGCGGTGGCGCTGGGCTGGCCGCTCGAACGGACCATCGTGATTGACAACGATCAGGGCCAAACGGGAGCTTCGGCGGCAGGCCGAGAGGGCTTTCAGCGGCTGGTGGCGGAGGTGGGGATGGGGAGAGTCGGGATTGTCTTGGGCTTGGAGGTGTCGCGCTTGGCTCGCAACTGCACGGACTGGCATCGGCTGCTGGAAATCTGTGCCCTGACCGATATGTCGGCGCGCATGTAAAAACGTAGAAATTTGAACACAGGCTGGTTTTCCGGGATGGGGTTGAAAGTCAGCCCGTGGTGGCAGCTGTTTTGCCGATTGCGGGGCGGAGGGGGGCGGTGCTGCGCAAGTAGGCAAGGTAGGACTGCGGCACCGGGTTAACGAGCAACTCTTCGATCACGGGGAGAAAGTAGTGCAGCGAGCGAATGGGTCCGAGGGGCATGGCGTCGGGGCGACGAGCCGCACGGCGGGATGAGGCTAACAAGAAGGCTGTTTCCACGGTCGTCAGAGGGATCTGGCGCTCCCAAAGTTGACGGACGAGACGCAGGTCGAAGCGGCTCAGAGGGCGCGGCGTATCGGGCAGGCAGAGATAGAGATCGATCAG
>JBEKLF010000066.1:0-34330 GCA_050010335.1 Terriglobia bacterium | reverse complement strand
GGACCCCTGAATCTTGACCGCAATGGAGTCGCGACCTCACCCGGATTAACCACGGCTCGCGGCAAACGATCTTTCCACCATCTCAGGAACACCCTACCATCGCTCAATCGCGATTCTTGGGGACAGGATCTGACCATTGAGCCATCGGGTCATCGGGTGATTTAATGATTTGTGATTGCCGATTTGTGATTGGTGATTTGTCATTGGTGATTGGCGATGGGGCATTTGCGATTAGTGATTGATGATTGGTGATTTTCGAGATTCGATTTTCGCTCCTCGCTTTTTGCTCTTCGATTATTTGCTCCTCGGTTTTCGGTCTGGGATTTCCGATTTGAGATTTGAGATCGGACGCCCGAGGCGGCTCCGGACCTCGGACTTCGGACTCTCTTTCTTGTCCCCGCCGTTCTCCTTAGTAGGCTTTCCAGCTTGCCACTCACCACTAGCCACTAGCCACTGTTTTTCAATAACTTGCTATCTTCTCATCAACATCGTGGAAAGCACCCTATAGGTCATTTGTTTTCATCAACATCGTGGAACATCCCTTCATTTTCTCCCCCCCCCCGTTTCGCCCTCTCTTTCCGACCTGGAACAGCGGCTTGGTGAATCGCCTCACCTGGTGGAGGTTCAATCATTCTGATGAGGACAGCCAACGTCTCCCTCTCCCCCCACCGGCCACCTGCGACCTACCAGCTACTGTTCCCGGCCGATCTACCGCCTGCCGTAGCCGACCAACATTTCGGGTCGGGGTTTTCGCATAGCCCATTCGTGTGGGTGTTTACACGCAAAGGTACTTCTCTATATAATATCCTAGCAATAAACCAACCAAACTGAAGCCAAGCGCGGACCAAATGCCCGACAGTCGGCAGAATATTTGACTTCTGGCGCCTAAATTTCCCGGCGGTAGAGATTGAGTTCGCGGGACTTTCCGCGCACTCTTCCGCAGCGATCGCTGCGAGATCGTACGCGCACGCCATGGCATGCCCGTACGACCGTTTGCAATAAGCGGCGCTGCCAGACTAGTGGCGCACGACGCGAAATGGGCCGCTGCGCACCAGCCTATGGTCCACTTTGATGGTGGTCTCTCCGCGCCAGTCGCGACCAAGGTGTCGCCGCGCCCAAACCCCCAGCACAAGGCCCATCGGCTGGCTACCAAGTGCCGTTGGGATGACAATGGGTGACGCAGGCAAATACCGCTGCCTTAGCTAACCCCAAAACCTCCGACTCATTACTTTTCGTTTAAGACCCCTCATAAACCGTTCGCCCAAACTGCCAAAAGGTTGGTCCGTGGTAAGGTAGGTCCAGGTAGCACCGCGTTGGGAGGGGTTGTAATTGCCGGTCTCGGCTTCTGGCAATCGTTTTAAAATTTCCTCCGTAATTTTCGTCTGCAAGTTTTCAAATAGGTCATGCACGGCCTTGAGGTACGCGAAAAGGGGATCGCGGCCACCGTAAGAGACCCACTGCGTTCCCTCCTGGAGCTCCTTAACTGCTGCGAGGTGCTCTGACCAGAGATCGTCAATGGTGTTCAATGACACTAACCTTTCGAGTTCGGAAGAGCTTGGGATCGCGCCCACGAGGATGGCTTGACGTCGCTCCTGAATGGCCTGCCGTTGCCCCTCAATGACATTCTCGTACTTATGAAGGAATTGCCGATTGTCAAGGTTTTGGCCCTCAACCAACCGCTGGATACTGTCCGCCTCATAGTGGAGCCTGGGATTATCGACGCCGTACTTGACCAGCAAATCGTCGTCCAGCGAAATGAAGAATCGAGAGCCGCCCGGGTCACCTTGGCGTCCGGCGCGGCCACGAAGCTGGTTGTCGATCCGCCGGCTTTCGTGCCGGTTGGTTCCGATGACGTACAATCCCCCCAATTCGGCAACTTTTTTCCCAAGAGGAATGTCCGTCCCGCGGCCTGCCATGTTCGTCGAAATGGTCACCGCTCCAAGCTCTCCAGCTTGGGCTATAATCCCCGCTTCTTTTTCCTCGTTGCGGGCATTCAAAACCTGGTGCGGAACATCCTGAAGGCTTGCGCTCAGCCGCTCGGACTCTTCCACGCTCACGGTACCTACCAGAATGGGGCGACCGGCTTGGTGTACGCGACGAACCTCCTGACTCACCGCGTGTTCCTTCTCCTGTTTCGCTGGGAAGATTACGTCGGGATAATCGACGCGAATCATCGGGCGGTTGGTGGGAATGGCCTCCACTTCGAGGTCATAAATGGCGCGAAACTCTTCCGCCTGGGTTGCAGCGGTGCCCGTCATGCCGCATACCTGGGGATAAAGCGCGACTAAATTCTCCATGGTGATCGAACCCAGAATCCTGCCCTGCGCTTTGGGCGCAACGCCTTCCTTAACTTCGATGGCAGTGTGCAAACTTGCGGGCCACAGTCTTTCCTGCACAATTCGCCCTTTGAATTCATCAACGGATTTGATCTCCCCATCCTTCACCAAGTAATCGACATCCCGGCGAAGCAGCGCGTGGGCATGCAGGGAGTTCTGTACTGCCGCCAGCAACGGCAAGTTCTCCTCAGCAAAGAGATTGGTGCAGCCAAACGTGTTTTCCACCGCCTGGATTCCGGCATCCGTAAGTCCGATATTTCTTGCATACTCGTCCACCGAATAGTGAAGGGACCGGCGGAAGCGTCGCACCAGGCTATCCGCACGATAAACTAATGGAGCTTGTGCCGATTCGCCGCCGGCGATCACCAAGGGAACCCGCGCTTCATCAATGAGGAGTGAGTCCGCTTCGTCTATCACTGCCACGGCGAAGGGCCGGTGCACCTGGTCCTTGGGATATAAGGCGAGCTGGTCCCGGAGATAATCGAACCCCAACTCGTTCGCTGTGGCGTAAGTGATGTCACAGTCATAGGCACGCTGGCGATCCTCAATGCTCATGCCTTGCTGGATGCAGCCAACAGAGAGTCCGAAATACTCGTGGATGGGGCCCATCCATCTGGCATCCCGCCGGGCCAGATAGTCGTTCACCGTCATCACGTGGACCCCGTTCCCGTCCTTGGCATAACTGATGATTGCCGGCACAGCAGCGAGCGTCTTCCCTTCACCCGTCTGCATTTCAACGATTCTCCCGCGCGCCAGCGCTAGGGCGCCCCATAGCTGAACGTCGAACATTGCCAGCCCCAGCACGCGGGCCCCCACCACGGCGCTGATGGCAACTGTTTCCAATAAATCGCGGGCACACTGAGCGGCTGCTTTCAATTCACAGTCCTGGAATGCGGCGAGTTGTGCGCGACGCTGGTTTATCCATTCGATTTCAGGTTTGTATGAAGCCGAACCGCGAAAAAGTGACTTCAAAAAGTGGACCACGGCGCCATCCTCCTCTATCAGAATTCGATTGTTGGGGAATGCAGTTAGGCGATAGAGGAAAGTGGCGGAGCTCGTAAAAGTCGAGCGCTCCAATAATTGTGGATCACTTTAGGGAGGTCGTTGCAATAGGAAACGCGACAAGCCCGATGGGAGTAACTTCGGGTTGCGCGCCCGCGGCGAACATGCTTTTCGCGGCGCACCTTGACGACCTGCACGATCGCGGAAGTCTCATGGCTTCCCTGCAGGCTCGAAGGCGGCACAGCTTGCCTGGCACCAAGGGCAACAAGTATGGTCAGGAGCCAAGCTGCTGGATGCTTCCTCATTGGTCGATAGTATGCCACAGAAAGGCGCGCGGGGCCACCTTGCCCAAAAGTCAGGAGAATCGGGAGGACTTGACGGTTGCGTACACGTGGGTATTCTCCTTACCGGGGCAGGATTGGCAGGAGAAGAGTCTGCCATCAGTGACACCCCGCCCCCCCCCCAAGAGTCAGTAAGCGCCGTCTTTCCTATCGGGAATTAAGTCTTTGGGCCGCCGCGGGGGCGCCGGGGATGAGAAGAAAGACCAAAGTCTGGGCTGCGCTGACGTGCCCACTTCCATCGCCGATGGATACTGGTTATTATGGACTTAGGGGACAAATTATGACGCGGCGGACAAACGTTGTTTTCACCCTGGGCCTGGCCTCATTGATAGTGTCCATCGCCGAGCCCACAGCCTTTGCCCAGGACACCATCGGCCTGGGTAATTCGAAGAGTGAGATGGTCTTCCAGGGAACGGGCACGCAAGTCATCAATGTCGTATGGCAGAACTGCAACAGCGGTGTCTGCACGATGGAGGGCGACGCCACACGGGCGGCTGATACAAGGTCGGTGGGGACGTACAAGTTTACGTCCGCCTCCCCGAGGGCGTTCAAGCTGGTCGCGTCGTCGGGGCTCGGTCTCTTTGCGGTCGAACAATCATCGGCAATCTCGTTCAGTTACACCTCTCAGCGGGGAACGCTGGCGGGGCGGGCGCATTTCACTTCCTTTCTGCAAAACCAAGGCGTCGTTGCGGCCCACCTTACGGGAACGCTGGAAGCCACGGATGGCACTCTCGCGTCGCACTTTGCCGCTGGCCCCGGAACCCTTAATTTGACCCTCGCTGTGGGGAAGATCCCCTTATCAACCTTGGTCGACGCAGCGGGCTCGATCGGTGGAACCATTGACACCCTGTCATCGCTGACTCCTCCCTCCCCGTGCCGCGAGGCCAGCCTGATCCCCGCCACCGTTCACGGCACGCCGATGCCGGGCGGCTCGATCTGGTTTAACGCCAACTTCAGCGCCAGGGGAATACACGACGGAACGGTCCTTCAGTTTCAAGGCGCGTTCATCCAATTCCAAGCCAACGGCAATACCTACATTCTTCATGTCCCCAACGCGATGGTCACTTTCTCGTCTTCCGTCAGTTGCGCCTCGACGAAATTTGACCCCGGGACCAACATCTGGGAGACGACGGTTCCTGTGAGCGGAGGTGACGAGATTTTCCTTTCGGGCGTCACTTTCCCCGTCCCGGCGTCAGGTTTGCAAGGTGGCATTAACTTGGTCAATTGGAGCGAATCATTCGGCAGCAATACAGCGGATGTCTCCATTCGATGGAATTGGGCGGCGGCGGTTTTCTCGTCCTTCAGTACGGACTACAACTCATTGGGAGTTAAGCCCACACGCGGGAATGCGTGCCTCTACAACAACGACGACCCAGCCGGCACCCCGGAGAAGTTTGCAAACTTAACGGTAGGTGGTGGGCGCGGCGCCGCTTCCGCCACTACCCCCTGGAGCGAAACGGTCGCCGCCCAGGCGAACTGCCCATAGCCATCACCCATCCTTTACTCCGCCCGCAGCGACTCCAGGGGGTTCACGCCGGCGGCGCGGCGCGCGGGCAGGTAGCTGGCCAGCGCAGCCGTCGCGATGAGCCCGAGCGACACCGCGGCGTACGTTGCCGGGTCGACGGACTTTACCCCAAATAGCAGGGACGACATCAGACGGGTCAATGCGGGCGCGGCGGCCAATCCGCAGGCAACACCTATGCCCGCCAGTCCCAATGCATGGCCGACAAACATTCGCGTCAGTTCCTGGTTCCGGGCGCCGAGCGCCATGCGGATGCCGATCTCCCGCCGGCGCTGTGACACCGAATAGGCGATCACACCGTAGAGGCCCACGACGCCGAGCAATAGAGCCATTCCCCCCGCCAGCGCCAGCATCACCAAGGTGAACGAAGTCCGCGCCATCGATCTTCTGTACAGAAAGTCCAGCGTGTGGGCATCCGACAGGGGAAGATTGGGGTCCACCGACCACACGGCCCGCCGCACCTCGTTCATCAAGCTTTCCGAGCCGGCGCGTGGGCTGCGAATGGAGAAGGCCACGTAGCGGCGCACATCAACATCGTTGCTCTCGAAATGCGCTGCCAGGATGGGCCAGAACACCGCACTGGGCACTTCTTTGTCCATACCGTCGTCGTGAGTGTCCCCAACCACCCCGACAATCTCGCGCCAGTCGTCCTTTGTGGTGCAGCGGATTTGTTTGCCGAGGGCATTCGCGGGGTCGTGCCAATATTCGCGCGCCAGTTTCTCGGAGACGATGGCCACCGGAATCTTTTCGTAGATGTCGCTCCAGGTGAGATCGCGGCCGGCGACGAGTGGCGTGCCGAGGGCTTTGAAAAAGCCTGGGGCGACGAACTTGAACCGGTGGAGCGGAACTTCACCTGATGCGTACGTGCGGTCCTTCGCGAAAACTGGATCCCCCCACTCGTTACCATCCATGGGGATACTCATGGAGAGACCGACGGAGGAGACTCCCGGAATGGCCTCGAGCTTATGCAAAATCTCCTCCTGAAGGCGGACCACACGCTCGGGGTCCTTGACCTGCGTGTCGGGAATATCGATGCGAAAGGTCTGGAGTTCCGCAGGCGCGACAAATCCAGGGTCCACTCTGGTCAAGGCACGGAAGGTGCGGATCATGAGTCCCGAACTGATCAGCAGAACGAGCGCCAGCGCCACCTGCCCAACCACCAGCACGCTGCGCGAGCGATGCCGTGCGCGGCTTGCGCTCAGGGAACGTCCGCTTTCGCGCAGTCCGGTTCCCAGGCGCGCGCCCGCGTATTTCCAGACCGGGATGGAACCGAAAAGCAGGCTCGCGGCGAGCGATAATGCCAACGTAAACAGCACGACGTTGCTGTCGATGCCGATATCATTGAGGCGAGGCAGACCCGTCGGGGCGAGTGCCACCAGACCGCGGAGGGCTCCATAGGCCAATGCCAGGCCGAGCACGCTTCCCAGCAGCGCCAAAATCAAGCTCTCGAGAAACAATTCCGCGGCGGCGCGGATGCGGCTGGCACCGAGCGCGGCGCGGATGGAAAGTTCCTGCTCGCGTCCTTCCGCACGGACCAGAAGCAAATTGGCCACATTGGCGCAGGCGATGAGCAGCACCAAACCGAGGCCGCCCATCAGCACCCACAGGACCTTGCCCACGTCGCCCACCACGTCTTGCTTCAGCGGCCGGAGGTTGGGCCCGATTCGCGCGTCGTCGAACATCTTGAGGCTCAAGCCGGGCGGAGGCGGGAAACTTCTTTCGACGATGGGGAGCATTCGCGCCACGTCAGCGTCGGCCTGTGCCAGTGTGACTCCTGGTTTGAGCCGGGCGATACCGTCAAAGCTGAATCGCCCTAAAATGGTCTTGGCCCGGTCAAGCTGCATGGGCAGGAGGAGAGCAAGGTCGCGTTGATCGCGGAAGCGGAATTCTTGCGGCAGCACTCCAATGATTTGCCGCAATTTACCGTCCGCGGTCATCGTCCGCCCAATTACTGAACGGTCGCCGCCGAACTTGCGGCGCCAGTAGCCGTAAGTCAGCAGCACCGTATCCGCGCTGCCGGGGGAATCATCGGCCCGCGTGAATGAGCGGCCGAGCATGGGTGATACCCCCAGAATGGGGAGTACTCCATCGGTCACCTGGAGGCCCGACACGTGCTCCGGCTCCCCGAGGCCGGTAATGTTCACCGAGTAGCCTGCCGTGAGACCAATCTCCTGGAAAGTGCGGCTCTGCTCGCGAAAGATGAAGTAGCTTGATGGTGATAAATTCAGTTCCTTGACGTTGATGCCGGGAGCTGTGAGCCAGGTGGCGACCAACTCCTCCGGGCGAGGATAAGGCAGGGGCTTCAGCAAGACGCCTTCGAGCACACTAAAAATCGCCGTGTTGCCGCCAATGCCGATGGCCAGCGTCAGCAACGTGACCGCGGTGAAAAAGGGCGCACGCCCCAGCCTCCTGACTACCTGCCTGAGCTGAGCTGTCAAGGAACCCATAAATTTACCTGCCAACCGCGCTGGACGTACGACCAGGCAAAACCGCCCTCATAGGGGTGTATGGCATTAAGATGCCCTGACGTTTGATACGTTAACGGGTAAATGGGGGTTCCAGGAATTTGGCCCTGCGGAAAAGTCCGGAGCACGACCGATGCCCGTCACGAGCCACAGCCAAGAGCGAAGCCCAAGGCGGCACAGAGTTCTTTCATTCGCTCGGGGCTGAGCACGGCCACACGCCGGCCCAGATGAGCCTTTGACACGGTGACGACGTTGTGCAGATTAACGGCGCACGGTCCCTTCATTCCGTCAGCTTCGTTCAAGGTGACCTCGGACGGCACACCCCGGATGGTGGAAGTTATGGGCGCCACCGTGACGGCGGACAAGTACCCTATTGCGCTCTCCCGCGTGAGCACAACCACGGGTCTTTGCTTATCTGGTCGCTGGAATTCATAAAGCCGAACCTCTCCGCGTGCTATTGCTCCGGCCATGCCGCCACCCGCTCCCAATCCGCCGCCTCAGCAGAGTCCTGGGGATGCTCCGCATAGCCCGCGCGGTCGCGGGCCTCCAGTTCTCGTGTTTCGAGGCGTTTCAGGTACTCGCGCAGCGCCTCGCGTACCAGCGCTGATCTGTTCATCCGCGCGCGCTTGGCGGCTCCATCGGCGGCGCGAAGCAGTGTCGAACCCAACACAACTTGAATGGTTTCCATACTGTTGAGTTTACTCCACACTAGACTCAACAGCAAGCCATCGCGGCGACTGCGGTCGTGGGTCCGCGGATTTTCGTCCTCGCCGAACAGCGAGTTCCGAGAAATCACCAGTCTTTGGGGAAGATCAACGGGTTGCCCAGGACTGTGCGCAACAGGATGGCGGGGTACTCGCAGTAGCCGTACTGGCCTCCGGGCTTCACGGCATCACCTTCGACCGGGTGATACCGTTCGTACCAGAGCCCATTTGATTTTCGGCCCATCTGGCAGACCTTCACCACGGATTCGCGCAAGCGCCCGAAATCTTTCAATCGCAGGCAAGCCAGCGTTTCCAGGTACCACACTCTCCCCATCGCCGCGACGTCGTTCGTGTACTCGTGAAATTCAAAGGGCAAGGGCTCATTGAGTTCCCAGGGTTGGTAATTGAACGGCATGCAAGCTGATTGCGTTGGCATCCCTCCCCGCCAGAACATCGGTTCACGCAGGAGAAGGGGCCACAGAAGTTTGACCTGATCGTCACGGGCAACATCCAGCCCAATCGCCGCCCAGTTAACGTCCGTCAAGCCATGCAAATCAACCAAGCCATGTTCGGGATGAGCGTATTCGGCAAAATGGTCACGCTGCCAGTAGACTTCGAGGAAGCGGCTGCGCAGAGCATCGGCATGACCCATCCAAACGCCCGCCGCATCCGTCTTGCGCAGGACCCTGCACAGCGCGGCAAGCTGGCGAAAAGCGTGGACGGCATAGCATTGGGTTACGCCGTCCCACTGGTTGCGAGGGGGCGCTTCGACGTAAAAGCCGGCGCCGCTCATCAATCCGTTGGGGCTGATGCGCGTCAGGAGATACCGCCCGGCGGCCTCCAGCGTTGGCATTTTCTCCGCCAGCCAGGTTTCGGATTGGGTGGCCGCAAAGATCTCCCTTGCGGTCAAAAGGAAACAGATGGGCCCCAGCACGCTCAGGGGGTTGACCTTGACCTGCCAATCGGTGAAAAGGCCGATCCACTTTCGCGGCAGCATATTGCTCGTGGAGGATTGGCCCGCGCGAACGATGGGCTTGTAGGTATAGACGTCTTGGGGATACCGGAGCCCGCGCAAAAAGGTGTCAATCCCTTCGGGCGGGGTATCGGCCGGGAAAATGGCAAAGGGAATGTTGCCATCCGGGCGCTGGGAGGCTTGCACAAAATCGAAGTAATCCAAAACCTCGCGGTGCTTACCCAACATGAGGTAGACACCCGCCATCTGCCAGGAGTCGAGGCCCGGCCAGGTATTCTCCGGTCCATATCCTTTCCCGTCCGCCACAATTGCGAAATGCCCGGGGTAAGCGCGCTCAATCAAGGCGGGGTAGAAGTTCTTGTCAAGCGCTGCCTTCACACCCTCGGCAATGATCTGTTGATCGGGGTCGGCAGGCCCCGCGCTGGGTGCGCTCGCCCTGTCAATCGGCGCAAGGCCGCTCGGCGCCATCGCGACCAGTGAAACTTGTAAGAATTCTCTTCTTTTCATCCGATCGCCTTGGTCAGAGTCGGCGGAGGTCTTTAACTTTTGCCTTTTGCCTTTTGCACTTTGCCTTTTGACTTGTCTTTGTGTCTAAGCGGTTGAAGCGCACAACCTCCCCAGATCCCCTACCAGATCCGCACGCGGTCCGCCGGCGCGAGATAGAGACTCTCTCCGGGTTGGGCATCAAACGTCGAGTACCATGCGTCGATGTTCCGGACGGTATCGGCGCGGTATTGCGCGGGGGCGTGCTCGTTCGTCAGCACTTGCCTCCGGAGCGCCGCTTCTCGCGTCTTCGATCCCCAGTTCTGTCCGAAGGCAATGAAGAACTGCTGGTCGCCGGAGAAGCCGTCCTGCGTGGGTGCTGTCCTGCCCGCGAGCGAGGCGCGGTAGCCGTCGTAGGCAGCCGAGATGCCCGCGACGTCGGCGATGTTTTCTGAGAGCGTCTGCTTGCCGTTCACGGCGAGGTCGGGGAAAGGCTTGTAGGTATCATACTGTGCGGCGAGTCGCGCGGTGGCAGAGTTGAAATGAGCGAGGTCCGCGTCCGTCCACCAATTGCGCACACGCCCTTTGGAGTCAAACGCGCTGCCTTCGTTGTCAAACGTGTGGCTGATTTCGTGCCCGATGACGGAGCCGATTGCGCCATAGTTGGCCGCGGCAGGGGCCTGTGGATCGAAGAAGGGAGGCTGCAAAATGGCCGCCGGGAAGTTGAGCGCATTTTGTAGCGGGAGATTGACGGCGTTCACTGTCTGCGGCGTCATGGACCATTCGTGGCGATCGATCGGAAGGCCGAGACGCGCCACCTCGTGGTGGTAATCAAACAGGCCAGCGCGCCAGACGTTGCCGAAGATGTCGTCCGCCTTGACGTCGTATGCCGAGTAGTCGCGCCAGGTCTCCGGGTAGCCAATCCCCACATACAGGGTGGTGAGCTTCGCCTGCGCTTCGGCCTTGGTGGCAGGAGCCATCCACGAGAGCGCCTCAATGCGCTTCCGGAAAGCGGCGATGATATTTGCAACCATCGCCTGGGCCTCAGCCTTGGCTTCCGGCGGGAAGTAGCGCTGCGCATAGATTTGGCCAACGGCGTCGCCGAGCAGGCCATTGACCAGTTCGACGCCGCGCTTCCAGCGCGGACGCTGTTC
Source organism: Terriglobia bacterium (assembly GCA_050010335.1). Lineage (GTDB taxonomy): Bacteria > Acidobacteriota > Terriglobia > UBA7540 > UBA7540 > Bog-366. The sequence goes on along the minus strand of JBEKLF010000066.1, from coordinate 23,350 downwards.
CGGTGTGCCGGAGAGTACCTTGCCGAAGAAGGCGAAGCGCTCGTCATTGAACGCCTTGGGCAGGACGCCGGCATAGGCTTCGATCAGGTGGAACGCCAGCCAGTCCTTCCAGGTGTCGAGCGAAGTGGAAGCGACGAGAGCTGATTCGCCCGTGAAGGCGGTTGGCTGCCAGACAATAAAGCTCTCCTGTTTGCTGAGGCCGGCGCCGCGGAAGTACTCGGCCCAGTCGAGGCCGGGAGCTCTAGCGGCAAAGTCGGCCTGCGTCCAAGTGTTATTGGCCTTATGAATGTCTTCATTATCTGCCAAGCTAAGGTGTTTTTCCGCGATGGCATGCTCCAACTTGAGGATTTGCTTGGCGCGGGCGTCCGTGTGAGTAAATCCGGCAAGCTCGAGGATGGCTGAGATGTGGGCATGGTACTTGGTGCGGAGGTCGCGCATGCCGTCGCTGTCAGCCAGGTAGTATTCGCGGTCGGGCAGTTGCAGGCCGCCTTGCAAGAGGTAGGCGGCATAGTGCTCAGAGTCGTTAAAGCCGGGCGCGACCCACAACCCGAAGAGGTTGGCGGTATGAAAGTTGGTGTTATTGAGCGCATCGACATCAGCCCGGAGACTCTCACCCAAAGCTCGAGCCAATTCGCCCTTGTTGTGGATGGCCGCAATGGATTCGAGGTGAGGGCGAAGCGGGGCGAGGCCCTTGGCTTCGATGCCGGCTTCGTCCATATACGAGTTATAAAGTTCGCCAATTTTGCGGGCGTTGGAACCGGCTGGCGCATCGGCCTTGGCGGCCTCCTCAATCAGGCCGACGGTTCGCTTGTCACTCAGGTCGGCGAGGCGGGTGAAGACACCGACTCCGCCGCGGTCGGGTGGAATTTCGGTACGCTTGATCCACCCGCCGTTGGCGTAATGGTAAAAATCGTCGCCGGGCTTGACTGAGGTGTCCATGTTGGCCACGACGACGCCATGGGTATCTTGTTTGGGTTCGTCGGTTGACGCATTCTGCGGGCGAGCCGCAAGCAGAGGGAGAACGATAAGAGCGCAGATTGCGGCGTGCGCAAGGGAAATTCCCGAGGACTGCGGTTTGAATTTCATGTGGAGCACTCCAAAGGCTGCGGCTTGAAACCGCAGTCAACTGGGACTAGGCGCCAGCGAACCGGCGAGTGTAGCACGTCCGCCCTAGGGATAGGCACACTGCGGGCAGCTTCAGTTGAGCGGCACCTCTTTCAGCACATCGTCCCAATGGCCGGTGGTCAGCTCCCATCGCCGCTTTTCCTGGCGGGCCAGCTCCTCCTGGTTGGGATAAAGCTCCAGCTTGATCTGCGGATCGCGATGATGGGCCTCCTGCAGCGCTGCCCAGTCGCGCCAAACCATGACGATTTTGTAATCCCATGCCGGCGTCTCTGCATGAAAGCGCCGTTCATAGAGCTTTTCGCTCAGGAGTATTCCCTCTTTGATAAGTTGTTGCAGAATGGGATTGTGATTCTTCTTGTAAAGGGCCAGCCATTCGGCCCCCGCGCCGGGCAAGATCTTATAGTAGTATTCAATAACGAAGCTGCTCATCTCTGTTTCCTCCCCAAGAGTTGATTACGGCAAAACCGAACAATGACCCGATGGCTCGATCCTCCAATTTATCGATGCAATTCCACCACGTCCTTATCTTCGAGCACATGATCACGATTCACCATCTGGCCATCGAATCGTCCCTCGCGCCACAGTCGAGCATACTTGAGCTGCGCCAGAAAATCCTGGTGCACGTGGCCGGCGAGGTCGATCAGGCGTGAGCCTCGCTTGAGGATATACGGCGCGACCCGCTCCAATTTCTTTCCCGGAGCCTTGGTGTAGACGCGAATGACCTCCAGCAACTCGAACACCGCGCGGCGGAGAGAATCCAGGCCCTCGCCTGTTTCCGCCGACGTTCTGGTCAAGACAAACCGTTCGCCGTACAGGTCGCGCAGAATATCCAAATCCTCCGGGGCCCCGGTCACGTCAATCTTGTTGGCCACCAGCAGGGTGCGCTTGCGAAGCCAGCCGGGCACGTTCGGAAATTCGGCCTGGTCGAGTTGCACCTTGGCGTTCGCGACTTGGCCGAGCGTCGTCTCAAGATCCTCCAGCAGGTCGGGGTCGCTTAGGTCAACCACCAGCAAGGCGGCGTCGGCGTTGCGGATGATCTGATAAAGCCACGACTCAGGGAAATCCGGATGCACCGGAGGCAAATCCACCAGTTGGACTTGCACATCTTCAAACGGCATCATTCCCGGCAGCGGCACGCGCGTGGTAAAGGGGTAGTCGGCCACTTCCGGCATCGCATGGGTGAGCTGCCGCACCAGCATCGACTTGCCGCTGTTGGGCGGCCCTACCATCACCACCTGTCCGGCCCCTTCCTTCTCGACGCGATGGATAATGCCGATGCGGCTGGTGGGCCGGCGGGCCTGCTCGGCGCGCAGCTTGGAGAGCCGCCGCTTCAGGTCCGCTTGCATCTTCTCCGTGCCCTTGTGGCGCGGAATGGTGGCCATCATTTCTTCGATGGCCGCGACTTTCTCCTCCGTCGACTTGGCGCTCTTGAAGCGTCTCTCCGCTTCGAGGTAGTCGGGGGTGAGGTTCGCAGGCATGGCAAGCCCCCGCGAGGGCGACGCCTATTATGCGCCGAATTGTGGGTTGGAACCAAGTGGGCAATGTCTGCTTCACACGCTTGTAATTCATCCGTGTTATGATGCGCGGCAAATGCAAATTCATCTGGGGAGGACCTAGTCATGCGGCCGAGATATTTCCTTGTGATCACGCTTCTATTCTTAAATGGTCAAGCTGGATGGCCGCAGGCAAGCGACCCGAAGCAGGTATCGGGGTCGTCTTTGTCGGCTCCGGCGGGAAACCGGCCGACCAAGATCGATCCCAACGGCGAGACCGTCCTCCCCAGCGGGCGACTGATTACGCCGCTCGGCAAGCAGGTCAAAGTTGCGCCGCATCCTTACGGGTTGGTCCTCAGCCCCAATGGCAAGACGCTGGTCACTGTCAACAGTGGCACGAAGCCGTTTTCTGTTTCGATCATTACTGGGCTCGGCGACCCGCAACCCCAGGTGGCGCAAATTCCTCCCGGTTTCGATTCCACCGATGCTGACCCGGAAAGCGTCTTTTTGGGCGCCGCCATTGCACCCGACAATCACACCCTCTACATATCGGAAGGCGACAACGGGAAGATTGGGATTTTCGACCTCGTGACGCACCAGCGGCTTGACGCGCTCAGCCTGGACGGGACATATCTCGGCGCGACTTACAAGGACAGCTTGACCGGCGCCATCCTGCTCACGCGGGATGGCCGCCACCTGCTGGCGCTCGACCTCGCGCATTTCCGGCTGGTTATCGTGGATACGCAGTCAAAGCAGATTCTCTCCAGTATTTCTGTGGGGCGCATGCCATTCGGGCTGGCACTTTCCCCGGATGGAAAGCGCGCCTACGTTTCCAACGTGGGGATGTTCCAGTACTCGGTGGTGCCTGGGTACGATCCGAAAAAACCCCGGACGACGGGCCTGGACTTCCCAGCTTTCGGTTTCCCCTCACCTGAGGCCGAGAAAGGCGCGACCGTGGAGGGCAAGCAGATCGCCGGTTTGGGCGATCCCAACGTCCCTGATTCGAATTCCGTTTTCGTGATTGACCTTCGCGACCCAGCGAAGCCCAGCGTGCTGGCAAAAGTCCGGACCGGAATTCCCGTAGGCGATAAATCCGTCGGCGGGTCAAGTCCTGGGGACGTGGTGGCGGGTAAGAAGGAAGTGTTTGTGTCAAACTCCGCCCAGGACAGCATCACCATCCTTGATGCCCGCACGAACCGGATCAAGAAAACCGTCGTGCTCAAGCCGGCAGATGTTGTGGAAGGCCTGCGCGGCGTGCTGCCGTTCGGTATGGCCCTCAGCCACGATGAAAAGAAGCTGTACGTGGCGTGCGCGGGCATTAACGCTGTTGCAGTGCTCGACGCGCACAAGGCGAAAGTGCTCGAATATATTCCCACCGCATGGTTCCCCGCTCGAGTGGCCGTCAGCGCCGACAACCGAAATCTCTTCGTGGCGAATGGAAAGGGATTCGGGGCGGGACCCAACGGCGGACCTAGTTTTCATGAGGGCCCGGAGGGAACTTATATCGGGGACCTCATGAAGGGGGTCGTTTCCATCATCTCATTGCCCTCGCTGAAGGCGTTCGCCTCGTTAATGAACGCGGCGTCCGACACCGGCCGAGTGGCGGCGAACAACGGGTTCTTCCGCTCACATGACCGTGCGCAGGGCATCTCGGGCCGCTCGAACCTCCCCGTCCCGCCGCTTGGTGAAGCCAGCACGACGATCAAACACGTCGTCTTTATCGTGAAAGAGAACCGAACTTTTGACGAAGTCTTTGGGGACCTGCATCCGCCGGGCGCAGACTTCGAAGGCGACCCAGCGCTCGCCCGCTGGGGCGAGACTGCGCAGGTGACGGAAAAAGACGAGCCCACGATCGAAGATGGTCACGTCACACCCAATCATCATGCCCTGGCGCGGCGGTTCGGCATTAGTGACAACTACTACGTGGAAGGGGATGTCTCTGTGGATGGCCACCACTGGCTGGTGGGAAATTATCCCAACGAAGTTCTGGAGACCGCCGTGCCAGCGGGTTACGGCAGGCACTTCACTTTCCAGCCTGATGACGATGCGCCCGGCCGCCTCAGCATTGGCTCAACCCATCCCTTCCCCGAGACCTATCTCGAAGCCGGCTCGTTGTGGGAGCACCTGTCGCGCGGCCACATCAGCTTTCGCAACTACGGAGAGGGGCTTGAAGTCGCGGGAGAGGACGAAGGTATTGGCGACCAGCCCACGGGAGTTCGCGAGGCGACGAACATGCCGATGACGGAGGTGCTGTTTGAAAACACCTCGCGTGATTACGCCACCTTCAACACCAACATTTCTGACCAGTACCGGTTCGGCCAGTTTGAACGCGAGTTCCAGATCCGTTATGCCAGTGGCAAGGAACCGCTGCCGCAATTCACTTTTATCTGGCTGCCGAACGATCACACTGCCGACCCGCGGCCCGCCGATGGATACGCGTACCACGCCTCCTATGTTGCCGACAACGATCTGGCGCTGGGCAAACTGGTGCAACTGTTTTCGCATAGCCCCTTCTGGAAGGACATGGCGATTTTTGTGACGGAGGACGACGCGCAGTCTGGAGTCGACCACGTGGACGCGCACCGCAGCGTGTTGATGGTCATCAGTCCCTATGCACGAAGCGGCTACGTATCGCACGTCCACACCAGCATGGCCAGCATCCTCAAGACTTTTGATTTAACCTTTCACCTGGGCTTTCTCAACCAGTTCGATGCCGCCGCCACCGACCTCAGCGATTTCTTCACCACTCAGCCGGATTTTACGCCCTACGACGCACTGCCCAGCGACGTGCGCATTTTCGACCCTGCCAAAGTGCGGGAGCCGGGATTGGACTTGAAGGCGCACCACGGCGCGCCACTCGACGACCCCGATACGATTCGCCGCGAAATGCGCGAGCACGACCATTGAAGCCGCGCTATTCCGGCAAATCCCCGCGAGCGTGCCAGCGGGGTGAGCGCCCCTACTCCTTCAGAGAAAACTCCAGCTTGTTACCCGATTGATCGATGCGGTCCAGGCGCACGCGCACGCGTTCGCCCAGATGGAAGGCGCGGTGTGTGTGCTGGCCAATGATGGCGCGTTCACGCTCGCGGTAAACGTAAAAGTCAGCGCCCAGCGTGGAGAGCGAGACGAAGCCTTCCACAAATAGGTCCGTAAGCTCCACAAAGAATCCAAACTTGATCAAGCTGATGATGAGCGCGTCGAACTCGTCGCCCACGTGCTGCGCCATGAACGAGACTTTCTTCCACTCGATGAGCTCGCGCTCGGCGTCGGCGGCGCGGCGTTCGGCCTCCGAGGTTGCCAGCCCAAGAGAGTGCAGTTCCAGGGGAAGCACGAAGGCGCCGCCGGGCAGGGTTTGGACCGCCGCCCCTGGGCTGAGGTGTGCCGGCTCGTGGCGCCTTTCCATCGCCGCCCCGCGACGCTTCCGCGGCGCTTCCTTCTTCGGCGCTCCAGGAACATGATCATCCACAGCATCGCCTGCGACTCGCGCACTGCCGCCCTCGCGTCCGAGCGTGGCCTTGAGAATGCGGTGCACGATCAAGTCGGGATAACGGCGGATGGGTGAAGTGAAATGGGTATAGGTTTCAGCCGCGAGCGCGAAATGGCCGACGTTTTCTTCCGAATAGCGCGCTTGCTTCAGTGAGCGCAGCATGAGATAGGAGAGGATGCGCTCCTCAGGCTTTCCCTCCAGGCGCTGGGTGAGCCGCTGGTAGTGCCGCGGGCTGATCTCCAGTTCCTTTGTCTCCACTCGCTCCAGGAAGCGTGCGTGGCGGTCGCGCTCATCACGCTTGCTCGTCCGGAAGCGCTGGGCAGCAGGCTGTTCCACTCCCAAGGAGTAGCCGAAGGTCGCGGCGATCTCTTCAAACTCCAAAACCTTCTTCGCTTCGGGCTTCTCGTGGATGCGATAGAGCGAGGGAATTCCGCGGCGCTCGAGATACCCGGCCACGGCTTCATTGGCGGCCAGCATGAATTCTTCAATGAGGCGGTGGGCAAAGTTCCGCTCCGAGCGCGTGATGCCCACCATGCGGCCAAATTCGTCAAACTCGATCAGGGGTTCCGGCAGGTCGAAATCGATGGAGCCGCGCTGCACTCGCCGCCGATTGAGAATGAGCGCAAGTTCCTTCATCAACTTGAAGTGTTGGCTTAGGGTCCCGTAGCGTACGGTGGCCGCCGGTTCACCCGACAAAATGTCGCGAACCGCCGTGTAGGTCATGCGTTCGGCACTGCGGATGATTCCCGGCACGAGCTCGTACTCGACAATTCGTCCCTGCGGGTCAATCTCCATCAACGCCGACATCGCCAGGCGATCGACGTGCGGATTGAGGCTGCAAATGCCGTTCGAGAGCTCCAGCGGCAGCATGGGCACGGCGCGGTCGGGAAAATAGACCGAGGTGCCGCGCAGTCGGGCCTCCCGGTCGAGCGCGGTGCCGGGGCGCACGTAGTGGGCAACGTCCGCGATGTGGACGTGCAGCAGATAATTCCCATTCCCCCGGCGCTCCACCAGCACGGCATCGTCAAAATCCTTGGCCGTTTCGCCGTCAATGGTCACGATGGGAAGTCCGCGGAAATCGCGGCGGCCTTCGCGGTCACGCTCCGGGATGTATTGTGGCGCCGCGCCGGCTTCCGCGAGCACCTCGGCGGGAAAACGGTGGGGCAGGTGGAATTTGCGGATGATGATTTCCACGTCCACGCCGAAGTCCTCGCGCCGGCCGAGAATCTCCACCACGCGGCCGCGGGGCAGCGCCGCCGGGCGGGGAAAACTCGTGATTTCGACGTCAACCACCAGGCCTTCCAAGTCGCGGGTACTTCGGACCTCGGACCTCGGACTTCGGACTTGCTGTTCCGACTCGCCCCCGAACTGGCGATCGCGGCTCGGTAACGGCGCAGTGTTCTCGCCGCCCGGCCACTCCTCCCCGCGCGGAATGACGATTTCGAACGGGATGCGATGATCAAAAGGCATCACGAAGTTATAGCGCTGGCCGCAATGAAACTGGCCCACCACGGTCTTCTGGGCGCGGTCGGTGACGTGCAGGATGCGGCCCTCCCGGCGTCCGTCGGGCTTGGCGCGGAGCACCTGCACTTCCACGCGGTCACCGTTCATGGCGGAGCCCATGCCGTCAGAGGAGATGTAGATGTCCTGATCCGACCCCGCGAGCGGCGCGTCAGGCACCACAAAGCCGTAGCCATCGCGATGGCCAATCAGGCGGCCGGTCGTCACGTTCGCACCGCGCGTCCGCGCAGTCCCGGGATTCGGGATTCGGGGTTCGGGGCTCGCCGCGCCGGCCTGGCGTTCCTTGCTTGCCAGGGCGAAGTGATTTTTCTTCAGGTAAACGATGCGGTGCTGGCGGGAGAGCACTTTCAGCGCGTTCTTGAGGTCGCGCGCCTGGCTCGACCGCAGACCGAGCTCCACCACCAGCTCGCGAAGCCGGAACGTCTTGCCCGGCTGGTGCTCAAAAACCTTGAGAATCTCTTGCGGCAATGGAAATTCGCGCATGGGGATGTGTTCGACTCATTCTATCACGCATGCAGGAAGGATCGGATCATCGGACCATCGAGCCATCGGTTCATTGAATGATTGGTGATTGGTGATTTGCGATTTTCGCAGCCGGCGAATAGGTTCATCTTCCGTCTGAACACTGCCGATTGCCGATGCGGGGAAGTGCGTCACGCGGGGGTTTGGCCGTCGGCACCGCCTATTTTTCCGTCCCCCGAACAAATCCACGAACCCTCTTTGGGTTCAGCACATCTAAGGAAATACGGAGGTGTGACCATGTATGCAATTATCGGTGCAAGTGGGAATACAGGAAGTGTAGTTGCCGGAAAGCTGCTGGCCCATGGGGAGAAGGTTCGGGTGATTGGCCGCGACGCCAGCCGTTTGGAACGCTTTGTGCAGAAAGGCGCCGAGGCCGTGGTGGCCCATGCCAATGATGCGGCTGCGCTCACCCATGCTTTTAGCGGCGCGAAGGCGGTTTATCTGATGATTCCGCCCAACCCTACGCACTCCAACGTCCGCGAGGACCAGGAGCGTGTGAGCGATGCCCTGGTGGCGGCCTTGCAAAACACCGGCGTGGAGCATGCGGTGGTCCTCAGCAGCATTGGGGCCGACAGATCCGAGAAGACAGGACCGGTGGTGGGCCTGCACAACCTGGAATGGAAACTGAACGGTATTGTCGCCCTCAACGCTGTCTATCTACGGGCGGGCTACTTTATGGAAAACCTTCTGCCGCAGGTTGGGATTATCCAGAACTTCGGCGCGACGGGCGGTCCGTTGCGCGGCGACCTGAAGGTGGCGATGATTGCCACGCAGGACATTGGCGCGGCGGCGGCCGAAACCCTGCTGAAGCTGGCATTTACCGGCAAACAGGTGCGCGAGCTTCAGGGGCAGCGCGACTTGACTTACCAGGAAGTGACGTCGGTCATCGGCAAAGCGATCGGCAAACCGGGGCTCGGCTACATGCAGTTCCCACCCGCGCAAATAAAACCCGCCATGACGCAGATGGGGATGTCTTCCAACATGGTTGACCTTATCCTGGAAATGGCAGAGGCCCTGAATTCTGGATACATGACCCCGCTCGAGCCTCGTTCCGGGCGCAACACCACCCCAACGTCCATCGAGACGTTTGTGGCCGAGCACATTACGCCGAAATTCACGGGTAAGGCCGCAGGGGCTTAGGCGCTTGGAAGTGGCACAGGCACTCTCGCCGGTGTCGTGGCCTCGAGGCGGCTTCATTCGAAAATGCATAAGCACAGGCAAGAGTGCCTGTGCTACCGTTTGCTATTCCCGGTCTTCGCCGGAAAACTGCCGCCATGGGCAAAAAACTCAGGCATCTGGTAATGGCGTTCGTGGTGGCGTCCGCCGTGTCTGCTTCCACCTTCTCTCAAACTTCGGACGTTCGTCCCGGCCGCACTCAGGCCCGCTCGATGGTCATTACCCGGCAGGGGATCGTGGCCACCAGCGAGGTTTTGGCCTCACAAGCAGGGGCGCAAATTCTGGCGCGGGGAGGTTCCGCTGCTGACGCCGCCATTGCCGCCAACGCCGTGCTGGGGGTGGTGGAGCCCATGATGAACGGCATGGGCGGCGACCTTTTTGCCATCGAGTGGGACGCGAAAACCGGAAAGCTTTCCGGTCTCAATTCCAGCGGCTGGGCGCCGGAAAAGTTGACTCCGGAATTCCTGAGGCAAAAAGGCCATACGAGCATGCCGGCGGCGGGAATCTACTCAGTCACGGTGCCGGGCTGCGTGCGCGGCTGGGAGGCTCTCCACACAAAGTTCGGCCAACTGCCGTGGGCGGAGCTTTTCAAGCCGGCGATTTACTACGCACAGAACGGCTTTCCTGTCGCGGAGATCATCGCTGGCGAGTGGAAAGGTACCCAGCACACTCTGGACGCCGACCCCAATGCCCAAGCGGTATTCCTTCCGAACGGCCAGGCGCCGGCAACGGGCGAGATTTTTCGCAATGCCCCCTACGCACGCGCGCTGGAATTAGTGGCCAGCCAGGGACCCGACGCGTTCTATCGCGGGGCCATTGCCGAGGCGCTGATCAGAACTTCCGATTGCCTAGGCGGGGTGATGACGGCGGCGGATCTCGCCGATTTCCGCCCGGAATGGGTGGACCCCATCTCGACAACGTACCGCGGCTGGACGATTTACGAGCTGCCTCCCAATGGCCAAGGCATGGCTGCGCTCGAAATGCTCAACATTATGGAGCGTTTTCCGCTGGCGCAGTACGGCCCTTCCAGCACCGATGCGCTCCACATCAAGATGGAAGCGCAGAAGCTTGCCTATTCCGACTTGCGGCGCTATCTCGCTGACCCAAGGTTTGCAAAAGTTCCGTCGGCAGGAATCATTTCGAAAGCCTACGCCGCCGAGCGCGCCCAGACGATTGACATGAGCAAGGCGCATTGCGAGGTGCAGGCGGGAGATCCGGCCCGACTTGGAAGTGACACCATTTACCTCAGTGCCGTGGATCGGGACGGCAACATCGTGTCGTTCATTCAGAGCCTCTCGGGCGCGTTTGGCTCCGGCGTGGTGGTGGAAGGCTTTGGCCTGTTGCTGCACAACCGAGGCGCGCTATTCCGGCTCGATGCGGATTCGCCCGATGTGCTCGCTCCCCGCAAGCGCCCGTTTCACACCATCATTCCCGGCTTCATGCAGAAGGGCGATCTCCATATCGGGTTCGGCATCATGGGTGGATTGAACCAGCCTCAGGCTCACGCCCAGTTTGTCTCCAACCTGGTGGACTACGGGATGAACATCCAGGCGGCGCTGGAAGCTCCACGCTTCACCAAGCTCAACTTCGCCGGTTGCGATTTCATGATCGAGGACCGAGTTCCCGAGGCGGTCCGGCAGGGGTTGATGGATCGAGGCCATATCCTGACGCTGCACGGGGCCTTTTCGACATCGATGGGAGGGGGGCAGGCGGTGCTGCACGATTCCGCCACCGGCGTGAACTATGGCGCGTCCTCCCCGCGCAAAGACGGCGCCGCCATTCCGGAGCCTGATCCTTACTTTTAGGAGTGCCAACAGGCACCGCCGAGCCTTTGTTGTGTTACCTACCGATTCTCGAAAACGGCTAACTCGCATTGTGGATAAAGCACAAATAACCACGAATACGAGCTACAAAGCGAGCTAGCAAGGTTGAGACGAGGGCGATTTATCGACATTATGTCCATGTCTGGGCGTGGACTCAATGTCGCAGTCCGCGTTTGACCAAGTGTTATTTTGCTGAATCAGGCTGACGGGAAAGGCCAAGCCCCCGGCGGCCGGCACAAATTCATTTGTGCCGGCGGCGCCGGAGCGATGTTTTAGAACAAGAGGTGCAGGCCGAGCTGGAGGAAGCGCGGGCTGCCGATGGTATGTTGAATGACCCCGAGGCTACCGTGGGGAGGGATTGATGGCGGCCCGGAATAGTTGGGGAAGAAATCCACGTCGTTGTTGGGGGTGTCGAAATCGGGTTGGTTGAAGATGTTGAACGCGTCAGCCTCAAAGCGCAGATTGAACCGGTCCTTGATGATGGGGAACTGCTTTGCCAGGCTCATATCAAAGCGCACCTGGAAAGGACCACGAAACAGGTTTCTTCCCGAGCTCCCAAACACCGACTCCCAGTCGTCGCACCCGGAAGCATCGCAGGGGGGAACGCCGTCCTGGCCGGGCTGAAGAAACTGGGGGAGAAAACTGCTGGAATTGAGCACGGGCTTGCCCGCATTGACACCCGTAGTGCCCTGGAGTTCCGCCTGTTTAGCCGTTACGCCGGGCGCGAGCGGGACAATCGGGTTGGCCAATTCATCATACGTGCCGTAATACAAACCCGCCACCGAGCCATGGTAGTCGTAGGGGCTGTAAGGCTGGCCGCTCTCGGCCACGGTCTGCCCGCCCCAGATCCAGCCATTCGCGAGATATCCCAGGGCCTTGCTGTTCTTGGCGACGCTCGGGAACGTGTAGCTGTAGTTGATCAGAAACACATGCGTCTGGTCGAAGTCCGCTGAGGCATAATTTGATCGGGGAATCTGCGGGTTGTTCCCTGTCACGAACAGGCCCAGCCCGCTCTGCTCGTCGAGAGCGTGTGAGTAGGTGTATGACGCGGTAAATTGCAGCCCGTGGGACAGGTGCTTGCGCACCTGAACCTGTAAGGCATCGTAATTAGCGATGCCCTCGGCCTTGTAGGTCACGGAATTGTAGTCATAGCCGATATAGGGCACACGGACCTCCGCGTTGCCGGAATAGTACGGCGGCGGGCACAGTGGTTCGTAGTCGAGCGGCGTATTACCGTTGTAGTAAGTGTTGCACGGGCTGTACTGGCTCAAGCCGCCGTAAGAATACATCTGGCCGTTCACCGGATTTGAGGGGGTGGCAATGAGCGCCTGGTTGAAAGGAACGGGCAGCACTTCGTGTAATCCGTGATTGCCCACATATCCAATGTCGAACAACCAACTGTTGGAGAGCTGGTACTGAAAATCGAGGGTCCAGTTCTGCGTGTAAGGCAGTTTGTTGTTGATATCATAACCGCTGAACAGGAAAGGGCCAGACGTGTTGCCCGTGGGCCAGTACCCGGACCCGGTTTGTGACAGGTTGGGCAACAGACTGAGAAAACTGGCGGCAGTGCCGGAGGGTGGCGGGATGGGGGATGTGCCAAATGGCGCGGAAAGTGACGCGCCCCGGAACGCCTCGTCCGGCTCGACGAAGGGCGGCGCCAGCGTCACTCCGAAGGGACCGTTGAAGCCCGAGCCCGCGGGAGCCGAGAAGTAACTAAACAACTCGCCGCGATCGTAGTAGATGCCATATCCCGCGCGCACGGTCAGTTTCGTATATGGAGTCCACGCGATGCCGATGCGCGGGGCAAAACCCCACTGGCGCTGATTCAGCAGGGAATTGCTGGCGCCCTTAGTGGCGGAATTGGGGTTATTCCCCGCAATTTCCACCCCCGAATTGGTAATGGTGTCCGCAGTCGCATCGTACGCATAAAGGTTGGGGTTGAATCCGGTCAGCTTGCCATACTTCTCGGACATTGGCCCGTCATAATCCCAGCGCACTCCAGCGGTAATGGTCAGGTTGCTCCGCAGCTTGAAGTTATCGTTGATATACGCCCCCGCCGTATTCGATCGATAATAGCGGTTTGCCGCGCCCGCCAAGGCTACGCCGTCGTTGACGTTGCCTTCTACAAAGTCTTGAAAGGTCAAAAACTCAACGGTCGCCGTGTTCGTGTTCTTGTTGATAATATTGAGCTGCGTTGGATCCCATTGTGCGCCCAGCGCTATCGTGTGCCTTCCTTTCACCATATTCAGCGAGGATTCGGCTTCCCATTGATTCTGGTACATCCCGGCATTGCCAAAACTGGGGCTGACGCCGAAATCCAGTCCATTGCTCAGGGTAGGGTCGGAGGTGTCGATTTCAAGGTAGGGGAACGTGGCCGTACCTGGCAGTGTGATGCCCAACGCGCCCGGCTTGAATTCCGATTGTGTCGTGCCATACGCCCGGAGCCTCGTGAACCCACCGTGCATCTCCCAAGTAATCGTCGGCGACAGGATCATGGTGTTCATGATGGACACAACCTGGCTGCCCGCCGAAAGCTGCTGCGAGAAGCCCAGCAGGCTCTCTGAATAGCCGAAGGGATTCGTGGTGGGATTGTCCTGAATGTAATACTTTCCGGATAAGCGGTCCTTATCGTTTATCTGATAGTCAAGACTGGCAATCCCCTGGTCCACGTTGGCATGCGAGTTTGCCCCCTGGACCACGGCATCTCCCCCGACTTGGAAGGACTCTGTCGCGTTAAATTGGGCGCTCGGAATCAGATATTGTCCGTTGGAACGCTTGGCCTGCAAAACAGCCAAAGCTGCCGGATTGATCTGGTTTGCCGCGAAGGAAGTCGTGCCGTAGGTCGAGTTGACGGCGGCCACGATGCCACCCGTACTGCGGTCATTGGTGAGCCCTAGCGGTACCGTGGCGTCCTGGGTAGCCAACGACGCATCGGCTACGCGAACCCCCTCATAGGACAGGAAGTAGAATAACTTGTCCTTTTTGATGGGGCCGCCGAGGGTGGCGCCGAACATGTTACGATTCATGAAGGGATTCGCGACGCCCGCAGCGTTATAAAAGAACGGCGCGGCGTTCATCGTGCTGTTTTGCCACTGCTCCCAAGCCGAGCCGTGAAGCTGGTTAGTGCCCGACTTGGTCAGCACGCTGATGTGCGCGCCGCTACTATTCCCTTGGGTGGCGTCATACATGGCGGCATTCACGGCAATTTCCTGGATCGAATCAATGGGGGGTGTGGGCAGGGCTTGGCCGATGGCCCCGTACACCGAGGAACTGGTTTGAATTGACCCACCGGGGCCGAAGTTTTCTCCCGTGTTAAGCACAAAGCGGTTCTCCCCCACCTGGCTGGTGGAGTTGCCGTTGAACAGGTTGTTGGTGTTGATGCCATTCAGCGAGAAGCTGTTACTGGTGTCACGGTTCCCATTGGCAAATATGGCCTGATTGCCCAAGCCGGTTTGGGCCCCCGCCCCGCCCAGAAAATCCGCGTGCACGCCCGGAGTCAGGATCGCTAGTTGCGTAAAGCTGCCGGTCCCCAGCGGCGTATCCTGAATGGTCAGTTGGTCAACCACGTAGCCGTTGGTGGCGTCCGTCTGGTTCATGAGGGGGGTGGCGCTCACCTCCACCGTGGTGCTGACTGCCCCGACCTTTAATGCGCCATCGACCGTGGTGGTCCGGTCGCTCGTAACTAGGACTTGGGTGTGGGTCTCGGTTTCAAAACCCTGCTTGGTGAACTTCAGCTCGTAGGTTCCGACGGGAAGATTGGAGATGGAGTAAGACCCGCTGGTTTTCGAGGTCACTGTTACCTCGAAATTGGTGGCGATATTGCGCGCCTTCACGGTGGCATCCTGTACCACCGCCCCCGAAGCATCCAGTACCGTCCCTGCGATGGACCCGACGGTTTGTTGTGCCGGGCAGGGCAGTTGTGAGCCGATGAGCATGAACAGCATCATAGCGGCGCCCGCGAGCGGGCTCCGCAACCGCCTGAACTGGAAGAACACCTTTCGTTTCATAGTCCTCCTCGCATACCCCCCTGCTTGGGGGAGATTCAAAGCTCGGTACTTAACGCTACCTGGGGATCGCATTAAATTTGGATGATTAGCTATGCCCGCAAACCTGCGTCCAAACTTCTGGAAATTAGAGACATCTGTAAGTGTATGAAATCGAATGGGCAATCTGTCCATGCCTTCGGCAGGCCCCATCCGCACTATGAGATATCGTATGCAAACTCCGGAACTTCATATCCTGAGGTCAGAACAAGAAATTCGCGTTACAGGAATGTTTATTATTTGTTTCAGGGGATCGGGGAGAACATCTCACGCAAAGGCGCAGAGGCGCGAAGGCGCAGAAAAAGCACACCGGGCGTACTTTCCAAATCTTTGTGGCTTTGCGCCTTTGCGTGAGATTGTTTGTAACTTTATCGGCGCTATAACTGCCCGCGGCTTTACCCCACGCGCTCGCAGAGCTTCACTTTTTCTTCGTTGTCGATTTCGCGCACGCGCACTTCAATCACTTCCGTGTCGGAGGTTTGGATCACCCGCCCCACGTAGTTGGCCTGGATGGGCAATTCGCGATGGCCGCGATCGATCAGGACGCACAAGTCCACGCGCTGCGGCCGGCCGTGATCCAGCAGGGCGTCCAGAGCCGCGCGCGTGGTGCGGCCGGTGTAGAGGACGTCATCCACCAGAATCACCGTCTGCCCCTCCACGGTAAATGCCGAGGGGACTTCATGGACCACGGGTTTTGGCGCGACGGTGGAAAGGTCGTCGCGGTAGAAAGTGATGTCGAGCGTCTCAACGGGGGGCGAGGTCTTTTCGATGTCCATCATCTTCTTGGCCAGCCGCTCCGCCAGGGGAACCCCCCGCCGGCGGATGCCGACCAAGACAACTCCCGCCAGGCCATTGTTGCGCTCCAGGATTTCATTGGCCAGTCGGACCAGCGTGCGGTCAATTTCCGAAGCCGACATCAACTGGGACTTCTCCCGGACCTCGGCAACCTTCGGTTTAACATTGGTGTTTTCCATATTTGAACTCGGGATACGGGATACGGGATACGGGACGCGGGGCTCGCGATTCGGGGCTCGCGTCGCGGAAAAATGATAAATGATAAGGGGTAAAGGGTAAAGGGTAAACGTCGAGGGGTAAAGGTCAAAGGGTGAAGGACAAAAGTCGACCGTGTGGTATACTACTCAAAAATCGGGCGCCAAAACAGAAATCAAATCAATGGTTGGAAAGGAAAAGGCATGATCGAATCGAAACTGCTTGTTGACAGGTACATCAAATGGACAAATCCCCTCCCCCGCAAGGTGAATAAGGACGCGGTTGGGACCTGGCAGCAATACTTTTCCACCATCCTTTCGGTGATGCCATCGACGGGCGTATTCACCAAGACGAGCCGAGTTGAGGAGGGAATTCACCCCAAGATCCATAGGACTTTCCAGTGGCTGACATACATACCTGGAGAGGTAACCTTCTGCCAGTTGATCCCAGGCGCGCAAGGTTTCGATGTTTTGACGGGGCCGATGAGCGGATGCTTTATAACGTTATTCAAAAGGAGCGGGGAGCTCTATGTGGCACATATCGGCACGGACATTGCGCTAGGAACGGAAAAAAACGAAGCGATCAAAGAGTCATGGAACGTTTTTGCCAGAAATCATCCCGATGACGTGGTCAAGGGTTTTAATCCCGTCGCTGCCTGGCAGGGTGCTCTGCCGAAGTCTGATCCGAAGAAAGAAGATCCCCGGCCTATGGTCTGGGGTTTAGTAACGGCCACCTCTCCCTATGAGCTCTATACCGTGATACTCTTTCAACAAAAGAGTGACTTAACCGTACTCCGGATTGCCGGCATCCAAAACGTAAAATCGGCGACCAAAGAACAGCTCCAAAACCTTCCTGCTCCCAAATAACGGACGGGAGATATCCCCCATGCCCTCGGTGCAAGTGCCTGGTTGCGGGAATAAAATATTGGATTTGGGATTTGGCGGCCCCTGACTTCCCCCCTGCGCCAGCGGAACGGCTTATCCCCGAGGCCCTGCCGAGGGAAAATGCAAATGCCCATCTAAGAGTCGGTCCTAAATCTATCTTCTAAACTCCACGCTTTGCTAGTCGTGTTTCACACTCCATCCTTCATCCTTCACGCTTTATCTCTTATCCCTTAAACTTTACCCTTTACCCTGCCCGTCCGCACTTCATCCTTCACCCTTTATCTCTTACCCTTTAAACTTTACCGTTCGGCCCCTATAACCTGTCCCCTGTAACCTATGCCCGTTCTTTAAGCAGCTTCGCATCAATCTCCGCGATCTTGCCGAACTCTTTATCCCAAAAAGACTGTGATTTCATGCCTTCGAGGTAGGCCAGGGAATAGCCGAAGTTGGTCCATACTTCTTGCTTGTATCCGAACAGCCGCTCTTTCTGTTCGCGCGGCCGCACATCCAGAATATCTTCCGGCCCTCCACCGCGAAAAACGGATTCAAAGCGCGCGTCAAGAACGCTGAGGGGGAGCGGCCCCGTGCGCTTTTCGAGGTCCGCAAGAACGGAGGGATAGCGGTCAAATCCGTCGGTGGCAATCGTCACCACATTGTCATCGGGGCCAAGGTCGAGGAACCGCGCCATGCGAATTGCACCGAGGATATTGCAGATGCCCGAAACCCCGAACAAGCCCTGAAGACCTTTGAGCGATCCGGAAGGCAAGCCCACGTACGGTTCGATGCTGTGTTGCCGGCGCTCGAGCAACTCCAACCCCATCACGCAATCATCATCGTGGACCATGGCCACGTAGTCGGTGGTCAGCACGTTGTGGATCAGGGTCACCATCTTGTCGCCAATGCCTTCGATCCGATGGCTTCCAAACCCATTGTTGAAGAGCGTGGAGCACTCCCGCGGTTCGAGCGCCGCGACCAGGCAATCCGGGAAGGCGGCCTTGATTTCGTCGCCCGCCGCCAGCGTTCCGGCGGATCCCGGCGCCGCCGCGAACAAAGCGACGCGGCCATTTCCGTAAGGCTTCGCTGCCTCCAGGGCGCTGCGTCCCGTTACATAGCGGTGGAACCGGTAATTGGGAAGTAGCTCAAACTGCGCAAGAACTTTGTTGCGCGGGTCCTTGCGATACTCCAGCGTGCGCTCCAGCACCAAAATAACGTCACTCTCCGAGCCGGGCGTCAGGTCAAGCTTCCCGCCATACTGGCGAATGCGCTCGTAGCGCTCCGCGCTCATCCCCTCCGGCATGATCACGATGGCGGGGTAACCTTTGAGCCGGGAAACGTACGCCACACCAATTCCGAAATTTCCGGTGGAGGGGCCGATGGTGGTGCTCTTGCCAGGCTCGATCCCTCCCGCGAGTTCCCCTTCCATCAGCGTGGAATACGCCGGCCCCACCTTGTGGCTGCCGGACGGAAAGTAGTGCCCCACCATGACCACGATATTCGCCTTCGCGCCCGTCAACTCATTGGGCAGAAGCACGTGCCGAATGCCGTGGTCCGGCCCGCGCCAGGTAATGTTGAGGAGATTGGCAGGATCCAATTCGTCGCGTTGCGCCGCCACGGCCTTATCCCTGAGGGCGGCCGGCAACGCCGCGGGGTCGAGCATTTCTGCGTAGGTCGGACCGGGAACGAACGTCGACATGTGACTCCTAGTGGCTGCTTCCACCGCCGAGGCGGGGAGGCGGGCAGAAAATAAAAGTCAAAATGCAAAAGGCAAAGCAAAGTGCAAATGGCAAGTCCGTTACTTTTGACTTTTGCCTTTTGCACTTTGACTTTTGACTTGCTCTTCCTCCCGTCCTCCGCGTCTTAGCGCCTCCGCGGTGAGAAGGGTGAGCTTCTAAGATCTATCCCACAACGCGCGGGCTTGCACCGCGGCTTTCGCCGCCGCTTCGCGCTCATCCACGGTAACACATTCCTTGTTGCGCAGCACGAAGCGACCATTGACGAGGAGGGAATCCACCGGCGCGTTGGCAATGCCGAACAGGAAATGTCCGAACAGATTGCTGCCATCGAGAGGAGTCGGCGGGAAGTAATCCACCAGCAGCAGGTCCGCGCGCGCGCCGGTTTCGATGCGGCCGATTTCCCATCCCCAAATCTTCCTGGCGATGGTGCGATTGTTGAGCAGCGCGGCGGCGTAAGCTTCGGCGTAGGCCACGCGCGGGTCTCTTTCTCGCAGTTTCTGCACATGGAACGCGGCCTTGAACTCCTCCCACATGCGCGGCGTGTACCCGTCGGAACCCAGTCCTACCAGCACGCCCTGGCGAACCATCTCCAGCAAGCGCGCGATGCCGACGGCGTTGTTGCAATTTGATTGGGGGTTGTGCACCACATTGATTTGGCGTTTGGCCAGTGCCGCAATGTCCCGGGCGCCGACGTGTACGCAATGCGCCGCGAGCGACCGGTTGTCGAGGATGCCCAGGTCCTGTAGCCGCCCGACCGGCGACTTGTGGTAGCGCCGGCGCGCGTCATCGAGGTCGGAGCGGTCCTCCGCCACATGAACGTGAAAACCTGCGCGCAGCGATTCGTTCGCCTCCACCGCGCGCCGCAGCGTGCGGTCGCTGAGCGTGAAAGAAGCGTGCAGTCCAAAGCTGCCGGCGATCAGGCCGTCGCCGGAGCCCTTCCGGTGGCGCTCGAGAAATCGGATGTTTTCTCCGATGCCCTCTGCCGCGCTTGCGCTGCCATTCCGGTCGGAAGTCTCATAACACAAAACTCCGCGCAGGCCGACTTCGCGAAATGCCTGTTCGATCCGGTCGAGGCTTCCGGCGCAAGCGTTGGGGCTCGAGTGATGATCCACCAGCGTGCCCACTCCGCACTTGGCGGAATCAATCAGGCCCACCAGCGCGCTCGAGTAAACATCGTCCAGATTCAAGGCGCGGTCCAAACGCCACCAGAGCTTCTTCAAAATCTCCGGGAAGTTGCGCGGCGCGCGCCCCGGGAGCGATATTCCCCGCGCCATCGTGCTGTAAAGATGCGTGTGGCAGTTGATCAGCGCGGGCATCAAAAGCTTGCCCTGCGCGTCGATGATTTCCTGTTCTTGCCGGGCGGAGTTCACTTTATTGGCGAGGAGTGGACTTAGGGGCGGGGCGGCGGCCCGCGTTGTAGGGGTACGGCTTGCCGTACCCTCTTCATATGTTCCGCGCGATCGAACCGAGAGGGTACGCCCAGCCGTGGTGTCATTGACCTGCCCAATTGTGCCGTCGGGAAGAATCTCCACCGCGCCGGAATCCAGCACGCGGTTGGCAGAATCGAACGTAAGCACGCGAGCGTTGCGAATGATCATAGTGTGCGTGGTGCTTTCCGCCGGACGGGCTCGAAAGTGCGTCAGCCGCCGGACGGCATCATCCGGCCCATGACTTAGGCTGCGAATGAATCCCTCTGTTGCGGCGGTCAATGGCCGCCGCAACACGAACCCAAACTAAAGTACTACCCGCTGGAGCTTGAATTCACGGGCTCTCGGATGTACATTACACTCAGGACAAGAGCTGAACGCGAGAATTCTGGATCAAGTGCCGGACCGCTCAAAGGAGCATCGAATGGACAAAAGGGCCAGAGGGTTTTCATTGATCGAGCTCTTGATCGTGGTGGCGATCATTCTCGTTATCGCCGCCATCGCCATTCCCAACTTTCTGCGGTCACGGGTGGCGGCAAACCAATCGTCCGCCGTGGCTTCCTTACACACACTGTCCATTGCTGAGATGACTTACTCCTCCACGTACGGTGCAGGATACAGCACGAATATGTCGTCTCTCGCTCCACCTGCCGGCGGCGTTTCGACTTCGACCGCTGCGGGGCTGATTGACAGCGTTTTGGCCAGCGGTGTCAAGAGCGGATACTCCTTCGCGTATTCGCCTGGGGCCACGGACCCCACCGGACGCATCAACGCCTTCAGCTTCGCCGCCAATCCCGTTAGCAGTTCGACGGGGACCCAATACTACTACACCGATGAATCGGGAGTGATCCGCCAGAATTCGACCACCACCGCCGGCTCCACCGACACCCCGGTCGGCAGCTAAGTCTTTCCGGAGCGGGGGAAGCTTTCCGGATCATGTGGCAACACTCGATAATCATCTGCCAGAAAATCTCAATAGGCCACTTAGCTAGTATTCCTCAACTTCGTAAGTCACGCTTTCGTCCGCCATGGTTAAAGCCATAATCGCCTTCGCCGTGTGCAGGCGATTTTCCGCCTCGGTGAAAACCACGGAGTGCGGGCCGTCAATGACCTCGTTCGTCACCTCGTTGCCGCGGTCGGCGGGAAGGGGATGCATGTAAAGCGAATCGGGGCCCGTTAACTCCATCTTCGCCGCGTCACAAATCCAGTGGCGATACTGCTTGGCGATGCGAAGAGATTCCTCCGGTTTGGTCCCCATAGTGTCAAGGCAGCCCCAACTCTTGGGGATGACGATGTCAGCGTCGCGGAAGGCCTCGTCCATACTGTCCACACTGTCCACCACTTCGAACTTTACGCCCGCCGCGCTCGCATTCTCGCGAGCCGCCTCCAGCGTCTCCGGCATCAGCCCGTAGTCGGGAGGATTCGCCAACACCACATCCAAACCAAACCGCGGCATCAACATGATCAGCCCCTGCGGCACGGAAAGGGGCTTGGCATAGCTGGGTGCGTACGCCCAGGTCACCGCCAGCTTGCGCCCCCGCAAATTCTTGCCGAGCCTTTCGCGAATCGTCATCAGGTCCGCCAGGGTTTGGCAGGGATGGTCCACATCACACTGCATGTTGATCACCGGCACGCTCGCCCAGCGCGCCACCTCACGGATGTATTTGTTTCCTTCCCCGGGAATCAAATCGTGCCGGATGGCGATGCCGTGCCCGTAACTGGAAAGGATAATGCCCGTGTCCTTGGGGCTCTCACCATGCGACACCTGCATCACGTCGGCAGTCAGGAAATGCGCGTGGCCTCCCAGTTGCGTGATGCCCGCCTCGAAGGAATTGCGCGTGCGGGTGGACTTATCGAAAAAAAGCAGGAAAATCGTCTTGTCCGGCAGGTAACGGTGAGGAATGCGGCTCTTGAACTTCCGCTTGAGATCGCTCGCAACTTCCAGCAGGGTTTCAATCTCGGCGAGTGTCCACTCCTGCGTCGTGATGTAATCCTTGCCTGGGAAAAGCGCTTGCTGGGTGATCATGGATCGACTCCTTAGTCAGGTACGAGGGTTCGAGCGTTAAGAGAAGCCGAAGCTCGAAAATCGAAACTCACCTGCTGCGCGGCGAATTTCGAGTTTCGTATTTCCAGTTTTGCCCCCGACACCGCGTGAATCACACAATCTCCAACCGGACCTGACAGCCCACGGCTGCCGCTGCTCTGTAAAGGGTGTTGAGCGTCACCGAACCATTCTGAGCATCAAGCAAACGATCCAGGGCGGCCCGGCTGGTTTGCATCCGGCGCGCCACCTCGGCCTTGGACAAGCGCTTTTCTTTCATGGCATGCTCGATCTGCCGGGCCAGAACCCTCTTGATGGCGGCGGCGCTGACTTCCTCGTAGATACCCTCTTCCTGCAGCCAGCTGTCAAACGAAGATCCCTTGTTTTCTCGTCTCATTGCTCTTGTCCTTTCCTCCGATTCAATGCCAAATCTATATCCCGCTGGGGTGTCTTCTGCGTCTTTTTGATAAAGCCGTGCAAAAGAAACATCTGGCCGTGGTCGACGCAGAAGATGACTCGGGCTACCCTTCCATCCGTAATGCTGCTCCGCACTTCCCAGAGGTTACGGCTAAGGGATCGAACCAGAGGCATGCCCACCGGCCAGGAGAATTCAACGTCTTTGATGTCTTCGCCGATGATCTTGCGATCTGCAACCGGCAACTTCCGAAGCCACTCGCGCACAGGTTCTCGCCCGCTCAGGGTGCGGTAAAATCGCGCGGGCAGGCGCTTGGGAAGGTGGTCCACAGGAGAGAGTACCATTTTTGGTACGAGTTGGTCAACCGATCTTTCGCGAACGTCACCGTTCAGAGCGGTCGGACGCGCTTTGGCCCTCCGAACTACCGAATTCCAGGCGGCGGCTATTGGACTGCACGACAAAGCGGGCCGGGGACGCGAGTCCTAGGAGCCTGTCGGATAGATGTTGGTTGCCGCCGAGGTACGGGTGAAGATTGATCCGAGGCACCTGTATGTTCTTATTGACAGAATGAGTAAGGGTTGTAAGATGAGGTTATGGTCAAAAGGTTCAGGAGTTGCGATTTAAATCAGGCTTACTTGCTTCCACCCTCGTTGCAGGATTGGCTGCCGGA
>JBEKLF010000065.1:0-34495 GCA_050010335.1 Terriglobia bacterium | reverse complement strand
CCCCTGCTCTGTTAGCTTCCAATCGGCGCAATGCGAAGAAGTCCACCGGCCCTCGGACGGCGCGGGGCAAGGCTTGGTCGTCCAAACTGGCAGTTCATCCTCTGTTCACGGAGCTGGCTGAGATCTGTGCGCGGGCAGAGATCGACATAGGCAACGAAAGCCGATGGAGACGAGCCGAAGGGATGAAATAGAAAAAGGATTCCTTTTTTTAACGTTCGAAGCCGGAATGTGTATGAAAACAAACAAAAATATGACCATTTGCCCGAGAAATATAGCGACATTTGTACACAACTATCGGACATTTTCTACAAACGCACCTGTATTTTGCAGAATCCGTCCGCTTTTCTGTCACTTTTCGAGCGCTGGGGAATGAATTCTTCGCCTCAAAATGTACGAACTCGAGGGCCCCGAAGAATCGGGGCCAGCAGCGCAGGAGAGGTTGCTTGGCGATGGGAGAGGCGCAGACTTTCCCCATAGCAAGCGGCAGAGCCGCAGGTCGACAGTCGGTGGCCGGGCCATCCATCACCCAAATGGTGTTCCCCGCTACAACGCTTTTGAAGGTACACTAGCGCCATGAGCCGTCGCTGGATTGTCCTCGCGCTTGTTTTTTCCGGCATCGTGATCAGCTATGTCGATCGCGGCAATCTTAGCATCGCGGCGCCTTCGATTATGCGGGATTTCCGCATTGCCCCCGCCACGATGGGGTACCTGCTCTCCGCCTTTTTCTGGACCTATGCCTTATTTCAAATCCCCGCCGGCGCCATCGTGGACCGGTTCGGCATCCGCCGGGCCTATGCCGGTGGCTTCCTCTTCTGGTCGATAGCTTCGGCCTCGATTGCCCTTAGCCGCGGAACCGGCGACATCATTGGCCTGCGCATGTTATTGGGGCTCGCCGAATCGATTGGTCCGCTGGCCAGCATCGCTTTCATCCGAAATAACTTTGAGGGCAAGGACCAGGGATTGCCCACCGCCATTTACATTGCCGGCCAGAATGCTGGGCCCGCGCTGGGGGCAATTGTGGGTGCCTTTCTGATCGACCGCTATGGATGGCGCATGATGTTTGCAATTACCGGATTGGTGGCGCTCGTTTGGCTGCCCTGCTGGCTGTTCGCTGTCCCCTCCGACGGCGCACGCGCTGAGCGTCACGCGGAGACGGTCGCTCGCGATCTGGCCGCGCCACGGCAGTGGGCCTGGCGCACGGCTCTAGCCACCCGAACCTTTTGGGCCATGCCGGTGACTACATTCCTTGCTGCCTATTATTGGTTTTTCGTCCTCACCTGGGTTCCGAGTTACCTGGTCCTCTCCCGGGGATTCTCGACTCTGGAAATGGGAAAAGTGGTTTCGATGGCGCTGTTCACCATGGCCGTCGCCAATATCCTGGCGGGCGTGGTGGTCGACCGATTGGCGGCCCGAATCGGAGTCTTCCAGGCGCGATTGCTGTTTTCGGCGTCGGGGTACCTCGGCACGGCGGCCATTTTGCTGATCCTAGTCACGGAGAGGTCTTGGGTGCTCCCCATCCTGACATTCGCGATGTGCGCAACGGGAATCGGCAATTCCAACTATTGGGCGCTATCGCAACACGTGCCGCCCAAGAACATGGTCGGGCGCACCATCGGGTATCTAAATACTGTCTCGGTGGCGGGAGGCGCGACGGCGCCGATCATCACGGGACTCCTGCTCGGACCGCAAAAACACTTCGGACCGGCAATTCTCGTCGCCGGCCTGTGCCCTGTTCTCGCCGCCGGCTGCTTGTTGGCCATGGGATCGAAGGGGCTCGAACGGATGAAAGCGCTACTGGCGGGGGAAGCCCCCTCGCAAGCCTAGAGGCGTAGCGCGGACCTGTTCGGTAGGTCCGCGGCTTTTACGAAATTGCCGATTGTCGATTGGCGATTGTCCTCATCGATCACCGTCAGTCGACAATCGGCAATCGAAAATCGGCAATAGAAGTACCTGATTGAAAGAGGGCCCTCCGATTACAACCGACTCTCTCGAATCCGTCTTGGAAACACCCGACCCCAGCCTCCTCCGCGTGGCCACCCATGCTGCGGGGCCTGCCGGGGTCCTACCGTTATCCCCAGAGATGCTGCTCAGTCAACCTTCCGGAAACCTCTTCGGGTTGACCCAAAGCGCCGGCATGGGTTGGGACCCGGCACGGCTCCTTGATCCCGAATTCCTCATTCTCAGCACGCACGGCGGCCTACGCGCCCAGAACGGCGAGGCCATTGCTCTCGGCTTGCACACGGGACATTGGGAAGTCGGACTTCTAGTGGCTGAAGCGGCGCGCGAACTGAAGGCGATGCGCGCCGTCCCCTTTGCAGGGGCCTGCACGGACCCCTGCGATGGGCGGACGCAAGGCACCACCGGGATGCTGGACTCGTTGCCGTACCGTAATGACGCGGCAATCGTGCTGCGTCGGCTAATCCGTTCGCTGCCCACAGGCAAAGGCGTCATTGGAATTGCCACGTGCGATAAAGGCTTGCCGGCCATGATGATGGCACTTGCTTCCTCAGGAAAGACTCCAACTATTTTAGTCCCTGGCGGTGTGACGCTCATGCCGGAGTCCGGAGAGGATGCCGCCAAGGTCCAGACGCTCGGTGCGCGCTTTGCTCAGAACCAGTTAGCCTCGAATATGCCGCCGAGGTCGGCTGCCGCGCCTGTGCCACACCCGGAGGCGGATGTCAGTTCCTCGGCACCGCCGCGAGCGCCCAGATTAGCGGAGAGGCACTAGGGCTAGCCCTGTCCCACACTGCTCTTGCGCCTTCCGGCCAGCCGATTTGGCTCGACGCCGCTCGCCGCTCGGCGCGGGCAATTCTGCGGCTGCATCAGTTGGGGATCGGCACGTCCGACATCCTGACACAGGCCGCTATCCAGAACGCCATGGTGGTCCACGCGGCCTTTGGAGGATCGACCAATCTTCTGCTGCATATTCCCGCCATCGCGTTTGCGGCAAAATTGCAGCGGCCTGCCGCTTCCGACTGGGCCGACGTGAATCGCCAAGTGCCGCGCCTGGTGGACGCCCTGCCGAATGGACCGCGCAACTTTGCCACTGTCCAGGTTTTCCTCGCCGGCGGCGTGCCCGAGGTGATGCTGCATTTGCGGCGTGCCGGTCTGCTTGATACCAGCGTCAGGACCGTCTCCGGAGAATCGCTTGCGACCTGCCTGGATCGGTGGGAGGCGAGCCCGCGCCGTCACGAATTACGCTGCTGCCTACAGGCGCACGACGGTATCGATCCTGACGACGTGATTATGACGCCCGATCAAGCCCGGTCGAGGGGAATCGGCTAGACCATCTGTTTTCCCGTCGGCAATCTGGCGCCGGAGGGCTCCGTCATCAAGAGCACCGCCATCGATCCGTCGCTCATCGACGAAAACGACGTCTATCGTCACGTGGGGCCGGCCAGAGTTTTCACGACGGAAGCCGCCGCGATTCAGGCCATCAAGAGCGGAGAGGTCGCGCAAGGCGACGTGATCGTGCTGATTTGCGGCGGTCCGGCCGGTGCGGGCATGCAGGAGATTTATCAAATCACCTCCGCGCTCAAACAACTCCCGCATTGCAAGCATGTCGCCGTGCTGACTGACGCGCGCTTCAGCGGCGTCTCAACGGGAGCTTGCATCGGTCATATCTCCCCGGAGGCGCTGGCCGGCGGGGCCATAGGAAAGGTTTTGGAGGGTGACCGAATCGAAATTGTGATCGACCGCCATCGACTCAAAGGTTCTCTTGATCTGGTGGGCGACGCTCACGAGTTGTTCGGCCCCGAAGAAGGCACGCGCCGTCTGGCGCAGCGGGAGCCGCGTCCTGATTTGCATCCCCATCCTGCCCTTCCCGAAGACACCCGCCTCTGGGCCGCTCTGGTTCAGGCCAGCGGAGGTGTTTGGGGAGGGTGTGTCTACGATAGCGAGAAGATCATATCCCTACTGGAGAAGCATCAGTGAGACCCTCCTGAAACTGCCTCTCAAGAGGGTAGTGGCGTAATTTGGAATCGGAACCCTTTCGAAACAGCAGTCATTCCTGCAAAGGGTGGAATCCAGTCCGCCGACCGGAGCCGTGCTCGTTCAAATCCCAAATGGACTTCTGCCCGGCTTTCGTGGGTGGCGGTGGCTTGCATGCCGGCGAGTGATATTATCTTGCCATCGCTCTGGGTTGATGAGTTGGCGACGTTTTGCGTATACATAGGCCTGTGGCGGATGTATCGAGGCTAGGCTCACGGAGCGATGCGGGGGGGGAGAAGCAACAAAGACACAGTTCCCTGGCCCGAAAAGGTCAGCCGCCTGATTCTGTTATTACAATCGGGTGTACTCCGCCTTTGCCTGTCTGAGGATGGGTATGTTGGGGTCGGCGTCGCTCCACAAAGCAAAAAAGTCCTGGTAAGCGGAGCGAGCCTTGGCGAGGGCCTCGGGCGGGGCAGCGTGTCTTGCGCCGCTGCTAGCCGTGTTCGCGCCGGACCGTGGGCCAAGCTTCGCTTTACCCGCGATATCGACGCCCGCTTGGAGGGCGTAAGCCCGGCCCAGGCCGAGGTGGGCGAGTGCGCCGATGGGAAAGTTACCCGCCAGGCCGGGGTGGTCAAGTATCTTCTGAAACTCCACTGCTGCCTCGCCCCCTCGGCCCAAGGCCAGATACGCCGCCCCCCGCGCATCGACAGGGCACAACGTCACATTCAGCACCCAATAGAGAGTCGGCAGCTCCAATTCGTAGGGCGATACCGGCTCCAGCAGCTCGATCGTCGCAGCAGCGCCTCTTGGGGCAAAAGGCGACAGATTGGAGCTTGGCGCCACGTCGCGCTCGAGGGCGATCCAGGCCCGAATGGTCGGCAGCCAGTAGCTATTCAGTAAGGTGTCCTGGGGCGCTTGCTGATGCAGGTCGTACGCAACTTCGCTAGCCATCGGAATATCCCCGGCCCGTGCCAGAGCCAGGGCTGACAGGGTCCTCACCATCTGTCCGGGGGCCATGGCGAGCGCCGCCTTGGCCTCTTGGCGGGCCTGCTCTCGATTGCCGAAGGCTGCTTCGCGCAATGCTCCCGCCGCCCGGAAAGTTGCCGCCGCCTCCACTCGGCCGTCGCGCATAGCCGAATCCACCGTCCGCCGGGCAAGCTCGCGCGCCTTGCCTAGGCGCCCGTGGTATGCTTCGGTATCCGCTTGCTGGGCCAGCAGATGGTCTTCGGCCGGTTGGCCAGCGGCGGCGGCGACGCGGCGCTCCATCTCCGCCAAGTCGCCACGTAGGAACGCGAGCCGGTAGAGAAACACCTGCATGGCCGGACTGGTCATGCCGCGAGCCTCCGCTTGCGAGAGGACCTCCTGCGCGTCTTCCACATGATTCAGGATTAGGTTGGTATTGGCCAGATTAGCGTAGCTGCTGACGCTCGCGGGCTGAAGGCGCAGCGCCTCGCGGCTTTCCTGCAACCCTTTCTCGTATCGTCCCAGCATCTGATAGAAATTCCCCAGCCAGATGTGAGGCACCACGTCGCGCGGGTAGGTCTGCTTCCACAGTTCGCATACCTCCGCGGCTTTCTCTATTTCACCGGTAACGCGGCTGAAATAGCAGGACTCGATGTAAAACCGCTCCCTCTCGCTGACGCGTCCGCGCAGTTCGTAGGCTCTCCGAATGGGTTCGGTCGCCCGGGTGGCCTGATTCAAGTTGGCATACAAGTTGCCCAGGTAAGCATAAGCCAATGCGAAATTGGAATCGAGTTCCGTGGCGCGCTGCAAGAACGGAACGGCGGCCGCATCGCCCTCCATGGACAGCCTGCGCACGGCCAGGCTATAGGCCTGTAACGCTTCCAGCGAGGCCGTCGTCGCCTGGTTCGCGGGGGCGTCGTATTTCTGGATACTGACCAGCGATTCACCGAGCCTGGCCCGCATCTTCGTGGCCGCCTCGCCCAGCGCTTGGAGAACATGCTCGCGGCTGTCCGCCTCCGCCAACTCACCTCCCAGCGAGTCCCCGCTCTGGCAGTTCACCGCGTCGATGTTGACCATGTAGTGGCTGCCCAGGCTGGCGATCGAACTAAATAACATCGCCTTGCTTCCGGTCCGCAAGCAGACCTCGCGAGCCACGGCCTCCGTCAGCCGGGTGTCTCGGGGCCGCCCCATGAAGCCAAGGGTCTGGCTCACTTTCTCTTCCGAAAGTGGGTTCAGAAAAGGTGACTGCTCCAGTTGCACGCGCAGCGCCTGCTTCAGGGTGTCGTCAAAGACCGCTTCCCCGGTTTTGTTGGCGAAGTCCGCGAGAACAATGCTGTCCTGCGAGGTGAGCGGATTTGACGGTGTATGACCCACGTGGAAATACGCGCCCACCACCGCCACACCCACGAGCGCTACCACTGCCAGTGAAACCACCCAACCCTCTGGAACCCTCGCCCAGCGGGCACGGTCGGTTCGGCCGTAGCCGCGGACGCCCGCGACAGCCTTCGGTCTTCCCGAATCCGTGTCACGCTGCAAGCGCTTCAGGTCGGCACGCACGTCAGCAGGCGATTGGTAACGCAAGGCGGGGTCTTTCTCCAGAGCCTTGTTGATGATGTGTTCCAACCCCGGGGGCAAGGCCGGAGGGTGGTCGTTGAGCCCCCCGGGGGCTGGGTCAGCAGAGCGGCGAAGACAACCGCAGTAGTGGGGCCCCCGAATGCCTGCTGACCCGTAGCCATCTCGTAAAGCACCGCGCCGAGGCTGAACAGGTCAGTCCGCGTATCGAGTTTTTCGCCACGTGCTTGTTCGGGGGACATGTAGGCGACCGTCCCCACGGCCATCCCGGGGGTCGTAAGGCCCTCCCCCCTGGCAGAGGTGGCGGGAGCGATCCTGCCACTTGCATCCTGCCCGCGAGAGCCGGAGCCCACCCCGCCCGCGGCCACGGCCGGGACCTCCACGCCATGAGCCCATTTCGCCAAACCAAAATCCAGAACCTTCACCTGGCCGCGCGAGCTGATAAAGATATTCGCCGGGTTGATGTCGCGGTGGATAATTCCCTTCGAGTGCGCGGCATCCAGGGCGTCGGCAATCTGCATGGCGAGATCGAGAAGCTGTTCGACCTTCAGCGGCCCGGCTTCGATCAGACGCTTGAGGGTGCGCCCTTCCAGCAACTCCATCACGATGAACGGTTGTCCTTCGTACTCGCCGACGTCGTGAACCACGCAGATGTTAGGGTGACTCAGCGCCGAGGCCGCGCGCGCCTCGCGCTTGAAGCGTTCGACTGCCTGGGGATCGTGCTCGGGCGCCTTATCGAGGTGCCCATAGGCGGGCCTCGGGGTCGGCGGCGTGAGAAACTTCATGGCTACAAGGCGGCCCAGGCGGGTGTCCTCAGCCTTGTACACCACCCCCATGCCGCCGCGACCCAGCTTTTCCAGCAGACGGTAATGCAGGATTGTTCGGCCGGTTAGCGGCGCTGCCCCGCTGGCCGCGTTTGTTGCATGAGCTTGCTCCTGAGCCAGCGCTCTGGCCGCCACCTCCAGCGCCGGAGCCTCCAGGAAGCCGTCGCCTCCGTCCTCTTGCGCCAACAAGGACTCCACTTCCCGCTGGAGGTCCTCATCGCCCGCGCAAGCCTTGTTTACGAAAGCAGTCCTGTCTCCCCGTTCAAGCTCCAGGGCGGCGTGATACAAGCGGTCGATTTCCCGCCAACGCTCAGACTCCAACCGGCTTCTCCTTAGCTTAGGTTACGGCGCCTGCCAATCGAGCGCGAAGATTTCCTGCGAGCCAATGTCGCGAGTCATGATGGGCTGATTATCGGGTGTGAGGGAGAGTGAGGTGCCATAGAATCCTGCCGCGCGGAAGTCCTTGAGGTCAACAACACGCTCCGCCTTCAGGTCCGACGCGAGGAAGCGCATGACGGCAGGATTGCGCCTCCCCTGGATATAGTAGACGTAGCGACCGTCGTGTGACCAGCAAGGCCACATCATGAAGGTCCCCTTAACAACTTCGTCCCATTTCTGAGTCGAGAAATCGAACAGCGCCACGCGGGATGAATCCAGGCTCAAGGCCACGAGGTACCGCCCATCGGGCGACCAACGAGGGGAGAAAAATCCGTTCGAGTCCGGCACATCGGTCACCGTCTGGGTTTCAAGGTCGAGAATGTGAATGTTCGGGCCAAGCAGGGAAGCAGCGGCGTCTGAGGGTCCACCGAAGCTAATTCTCTTGCCATCCGGGGACCAATTCGGGTCCGACTTAACCTGGTTGAGGTTTGGGAGCAATTCTTCCGGCTGGCCGCCGCTGGCGGAAACGCGATACATTTTCGAGAGCCGCCCGCGCCCCACAGAGTAGAACAAGATCTCAGTCCCATCCGGCGACCAGCGTGGACTGAGGACGTAAGAGTCCGCCAGGTTGGCGGCGAACGCAGTGGGAGTGGCTGCTTGCGTAAGCTGGAGTCGGTCCGTCCCATCGGCCTTGCTCCGCCAAAGGGCGCCATCGGGGAAAGTCACGTACGCCACCCACTGGCCGTCCTTCGAAAAGGTCACGGATTCTGCGGAAATGCCGGAGAGCCAGGGGACGAATTGTTTCCTCATTTCATCGTAACGGACCACCTCTCCGCGCGGCGCCGCTCCTACTGCGAACAGGTGCTTTCCGTCTTTGGAAGGCAAAGCTTCGATGAAGGGAATTGCGCCGCTGGTGAGCAGCACCGGTTTGGAGCCGGCAACCGGCAAAAGTCCGCGCCTCTCGGTTACGGCCCAGATGCCCCCTTGCGAGGCGAAGACGAAGTACTTCCCGTCCTGCGTCCATCTGCCGCAACTTTCGTTTGGGGGCGAGTGCCAACCGGGAAACACGGCGTGCGCATTCGTTCCTTCCGCCGACACTTCCCACAGGGCCGACGAAGACCTTGGCTCATCATACGCGGCGAAGCGGATTCGTTTGCCGTCGGGCGACCATGCGGGCCTCACAATCTTGCCCGGGACAGTGGCCAGCTTTCGCACGCCGCTTCCATCCTCTTGGGCCACGTACAAATCACCCTGTTGCGCATACGCAATGCGCTGGCCATCCGGCGACCACGCCGCAGTTGAGGCGAGAAGGTTGCCGACACGGCGGGGAGAACCGCCCAGAATGGGCAGGACCCACATGGGGCCTTTTGTATAGGTCACGATATCGCCGCCCAGCAGATTCGAGCCATCCGGCGACACATCGAAGAGTTGGAAAGACGGAGAAGGCACGGGCACGCGCGCGGGCTCTCCACCGCTGACGGCCATCTGAGCGAGCCAGCGCTCTGTGCCAACGTATTCGCTAATGTACAGCCGCACGCCGTCTGTGCCGCCGATTTGCTTAAAGACGACGTCACTCGTCATTTGCCTGTACGCAGTAACCCTGGGCGGCGGCGAGGGGCGGAGTACCACGTAGGCGAAAGCGGCAGCGGCGGCGACCGCCACGATCGCATGAATCCACCAGCGCCGGCGGAGCGCGCTCATAGCTCGCGCGGCAGTCCCCCCACGTGCGTCCGTGGGGCGAGTGCCCGATATGCCCACGGTTTGTCCTGAGCTGGTGTCGCGTCTGAGCCGCTTCAGATCTGCCCGAAGCTCCGGCGCCGACTGATAGCGCAGGTCGCGGTCCTTCTCGAGCGCGGTAAGAATGATTCGCTCCAGTTCCGCGGGCAGCTCCGGGTCCAGTTCGCGCGGTGCCTTTGGCGCCTGAGTGAGGATCGCCGCCAGCACGTCGATGGCAGTCTCGCCGGTGAACGGTTGCTGCCGCCTTGCCATCTCGTAAAGGACCGCACCGAAGCTGAAGAGGTCACTGCGCGCGTCCAATTCTTCTCCGCGTGCCTGCTCGGGGGACATGTAGGCGACCGTACCAAGCGCCACGCCTGGGTTAGTCAGCGAGTCATCATCGGTGGCGTTCGCTTTCGTCGTGCCTTGGGTGGCCCGGGAGAGCGCCTCACGCTTGGCGTCACCCACGGGCAATGCCAGCGCTGAAGGCCGCGAAGCGACGCCCGTGTCGCCCCCTGGGGTGAGCTTTGCCAGGCCGAAGTCGAGGATTTTCGCTTCGCCCCGCGTGGTCACGAAGATGTTGGTCGGCTTGATGTCCCGGTGGATAATTCCCTTGGCGTGTGCAGCCGCCAAGGCATCAACCATCTGAATGGCGAGATCGAGGAGCTGTTCGATTTTCAGCGGCCGGGCTTCGATCAGGCGCTTGAGAGTGTGCCCTTCGAGCAGCTCCATCACGATGAACGGTTGTCCTTCGTAGTCGCCGACGTCGTGAACCACGCAAATGTTGGGATGACTCAGCGCCGAGGCCGCGCGCGCCTCGCGCTTGAATCGTTCGACCGCCTGGGGATCGTGCCTGGGCGCCTTTTCGAGATCCCCTTGGGCGGGCCTCGCGGTCGGCGGCGTGAAAAACTTCATGGCGACAAAGCGGCCCAGGCGCGTGTCCTCGGCCTTGTAGACCACCCCCATGCCGCCGCCGCCCAGCTTCTCCAGCAGACGGTAGTGCAAGATCGTTCGGCCCGCGAGCAGCGCCGCCTGGCTGGTCTCGCTCGTTGCTTCCCCTTGCTCCTGAGCCAAAGCTCTGGCTGCCACTTCCAGGGCCGGCGCTTCCAGGAAACGATCGCCTTCATCCTCTTGCGCCAGCAGCGATTCCACTTCCCTCTGGAGGTCCTTATCGCCCGCGCAAGCCTCCTCTAGGAAAGCAGTCCTGTCTCCCTGTTCACGCTCCAGAGTGGCGTGATACAAGCGCCCGATTTCCCGCCAGCGTTCAGGCTCCAACTGGCTTCTCCTTGCTCAGCTCACGCCGCAACCAGCTTTTGGCGAACTTCCAGTCCCGCATGACCGTTTCGGGGGAAACCTTGAGCACTTCGGCCACCTCCTCCACGCTCAAGCCGCCAAAAAAGCGGAGTTCCACGACCTCGCTCTTTCTCGGATCCATAGTCGCCAGAGCTTTTAGGGCATCATCCAAGCCCACCAGATTCGTGCCCGGCGCATCCGCAACCACCAACGCCTCATCCAGCTCGACCGGCTGCTCCAGGCCGCCCCGCTTCAGTGCCTGCCGGGAACGCGCCCAATCCACCAGAATGCGCCGCATTACCTGCGCACTAACAGCGAAGAAATGGGTTCGGCTCTGCCAGCTTGGCTTGGCGGAATCGACCAGCCGGAGGTAGGCCTCATTCAGTAGGGCCGTGGTCTGAAGCGTGTGGCCCGACCGCTCACGCACCATGTAGTGGTGGGCCAGACGGTGCAACTCCTGGTAGACGAGGGGGATGAGGCGATCCAGGGCGCTCTGATCGCCTTCGCTCCAAGCTTGCAATAGACGCGTGACTTCGTGGGCTGACGGTTCCATCGTGCACCGCCTGCGAGGGGGGGAACCGCACGCAAGTTACCACATTTGGCCGGGGTTTTCCACGCGTTTCCTTCGTGCCGACGCGCGACGTAAAAGCGTAAGCCGAGATCCCCCGGACGTAGCGGCGTCTCGCCCGCTGGCGCGGGAGCGGCCCGCTCCCGCCAGGAACGCGCGGGCAGGATGCCCACGCCCCAGCGGGCGGGACGCCCGCGCTACTAGCTTGACGAAATTTTTTTGCCGACATGACAGTCTGCGTGCGCCGTTTCCGCTTAATAAGGTGAGGGCAAGAGAGAGTTTGCCCCGGAAACCGAAAAAACAGAGGAGATACAACATGAACAGCATCCGAATTTCGACACTGCTTAGGTTCTTGGGGCTGGTGCTGTTGGCGGTCTGCTTCAACGCGGGACACGCCAGTGCACAGATGTTCCAAGGAAAATTCACCCTGCCCTTCGAGGCTCGCTGGGGCACGGCCACATTGCCGGCGGGCGAGTACTCGTTCAGGGTGGACGGCGTGTGCGCCACCTGCTCGGTGTACCTCTCACGTGGGATCCAGAACGTGGCGATGATCTTGGCCTGGGGTCGGAGCGAGAACCACTCGGGCCATGCGGAGTTATCTGTGGTGCGGGGTACCGTGCGCACTTTGAGACTCCCCCAGATCGGAGTGGTCCTTTATTACGCTTCGCCGCAGCACAAACACCTCACCGCCCCCGAGGAGCGGGAACTGGCCGGGACTGTGCCGGTCACCGCGTCTCGCACGTGACAATGGTGGGTCTTAACGCGTCAACCCGAGGGCCAGAACGGCAGCCACTCTGGCCCTCTCTGATTGTCCATTACCCCTCGCGCGCGGCGGGGTTGCCGCGGAACGGGGGACTCTTCGAGCCGGAGGCTCTTGTGAAACGCATACTCTTGCTTACCGCGCTGGTCGGAATGATATCGCCGGTGGCATTTTGCCAGAACATGTTTCGGGGCAATCCTGCCCGGACCGGCGTCTACGCAACGGACGGACCCCACCAATTCAACGGCGTCAAGTGGGCCTTCAAGACCGATGGCTGGGTTCTTTCCTCTTCCGCTCTTGCTGGCGGCCTCGTGTACTTCGGGAGCGAGGACAAAAATCTCTATGCCCTCGACGTAGCGACCGGGGAGGAAAAGTGGAGATTTTCCACCGGCGGGCCGGTTCGTTCCTCTCCCGCCGTGGTCGCCGGAACGGTGTACTTCGGTAGCTACGATAGCAGCTTCTATGCCCTCGACGCAGCCTCGGGAAAACTGAAGTGGAAATTTGAGACCGCCGGAGAGAAGCAGTTTGAAGCCAAAGGCCTGCACGGTTACTTGCCGCGTGCCCAGAATATGCCGGATCCCTGGGATTTCTTCTTGTCTTCGCCCGCTGTCAATGACGGTCTGGTGTACTTCGGCAGCGGCGACGGCAACCTTTATGCTCTCGACTCTAAAACCGGGCACTTGAAATGGAAGTTCGTGACCCAGGGAGTGGTCCACTCTTCGCCCGCAGTCGCGGGCGGTGTCGTTTACTTCGGAAGTTGGGACAGCTATCTCTATGCGCTGGATGCCGCGACAGGGCAGGTGAAGTGGGAATTCAAGACCGGCGAGGACTGGACGAATTTCAACCAGGTGGGAATTCAGTCCTCACCGGCGGTCGACGGCGGAGTGGTGTATTTCGGGTGCCGCGATGCCCACCTCTACGCGCTCGACGCGGGGACTGGCAAGCAGAAGTGGAATTTCGACAGCCACGGATCGTGGATTAATACCTCCCCCGCGATATACGAGGGGGCAGCCTACGTTGGCACCCCTATTCCCGGCCTCTTCGGCGCCGTTGACACCAAAACCGGCCAGGTGCGATTCCATTTGGACGCGCGAATGATGGTCTTCTCGTCGGCGGCCGTGGCCGGCGGAATGGCTTACTTTGGATCCTTCAACGGCAAACTGTACGCCGTGGACCTCAAGACGGGTCAATTCGCGTGGGAGTTCCAGACCCAGGCCGGCAAGAGGGACGCGCTCGGCATCGTCGGCCCGGATGGCAGGCCCGACTTCAAGGCAATTTTCCGCTCCAAGTTCTATGAGGACATGTGCAGTGCCGTTGAGAGGCTGTTCTCCCTAGGTTCAATCGTTTCCTCGCCGACCGTGGAGGGAGGCGTCATCTACGTCGGCAGCACGGACGGCAACTTGTACGCGCTGGAATAGCGTTTCGCCCAAAAAGGCCCAGCCGCATCAAGGGGGGGCGCGGCATGAGATTCGCGCATTGCTTGGCTACATGCTTCGACGGACCTTGGCGCTGGCGCATCGAGAACGACGATAAGGGTCTTCATGATTCAATAACCTCAAAAGTGTTAATGCTCCACTACCGGAAAAGGAGAAAGGGATGAATAAGAAGAGCTTGATTCTATTAGCCTCAATTGCGGTATTTGTTCTCGCGTTGACACAGTCCAGCGCAAGGGCTGCGTCGGCCCACAAGACACTCAAGGTGAAGTTGAATTACGCCGGGGCGGGAATTGTGGACGACAAACACAAAATCTTTGTTCTTCTGTTCGACGCCAATCCTTATACCTCGACGAGTCTCGTGGATTCGACTGCCGCCGCCACACCTCCCGTCCCAGCGGCGGGCGTTTGTCACATTCTGCGACGCCAAAGCGCCTCGGGCAAGAATGAGACCATCACCTTCAACGACCTCGGGGTCTCGCCCGTCTATGCGGCGGCCTTCTTGGACCAGAGTGGACATTATGACGGCGTTGCCGACCCCGCCTCCGGCTCGCCGACGGGTGTTTACGGAAAAGCTCTGGACAAAGCGGAACCGATAAAACTCGACGAAGGGAAGACCGTGGAAGTCGTCCTGGGCTTCGACGATTCCACCAAGACTCCCTAGCCCCGATCCCTCGCCAAGGGGCTGGAAGGGCGGGGCGGCAGAGCCGCGATCAAACCCGTCTCGTAGGGGCACCCCGCGTGAGTGCCCGCGTGGGTGCCCTGGAGTCGGCCCTGCCGACAGCTCGTAGGGGACCCCTTGCGGGTGCCCAAAGGGCGGGCCGATTCAGCCCCGGGGTGGGCAGGCAGGTGGCGCATGGCTGTCCATCAAACTAGCGGAAAACTGTGTGCTCCATGCGACTCAGCCGCTCTGCTCTGCGGAAAGGCTCAGCCTTTCCGGTCAAGCCTTCGCATTTTCTCTCCTTCCGCGCCGCCTGCCCCGCTTGGTCGGGGCCGGCGGCGCGGCGGGGTTTGGTGGGTGTTCTCCCGATACGGAAAGGCGAAGCCTTTCCGCAAAGCGAGCGGCGGAGCCGCAGGTCATCAGTCAGTGGCAGGACCGTAATTTGGGCAAGCTTGGCACGAGGCCTGCCTCCACGAGAGGTGCAAATTGTCCGATAAGAAAACAAAGATTCACAGTATTGCGTCGCAGGGAACTTTCATGATTCAGCTCGCGTTAGCTCCGGTAGATGGCGTAATTGCGAGGTGGAGATAATGCGAAATGTAGTAATCCTAACCGGCATTATTTTGCTGTTGAACTGATGGATAACTGAGGAATTACGAGGAGAAGTAACATGTGGGGAAGGAATTCACTTGAGACATTCTGGCAGGACCTTTGCTACGCCCTGCGCATGTTGGTGAAGAATCCCGGCTTTACGGCGGTGGCGATTATTACCTTGGCGCTGGGGATTGGCGCCAATACTGCACTCTTCTCCGTGGTGAACGGCGTGCTGCTGAATCCGCTGCCGTACTTTCAGCCCGACCGGTTGGTCGCGGTCTACTCGCGAACCTATGACGATCCAAAGTTCTCCATTTCTTACCCCAACTTCCTTGATTGGGTGCGCGAGAACCGCTCTTTTTCCAGCCTGGCCGCTTACCGGTCGGACGACTTCAACTTGACCGGGATGGGCGAGCCCGAACGCGTGTCGGCGGAGATGATTTCCGCGAGCTTTTTCCCCATGCTCGGCGTAAACCCGGTCATAGGCCGGACGTTCCTTTCGGAAGACGACCAGTTGGGCGCGGCGCCGGTGGTCCTGATTGGCAGTGGCTTGTGGAATCGCAAGTTCGGCGGCGCGCGGGATATGGTGGGAAAGTCCCTCACACTCAATGGCGTGGCGTACACCATCGTCGGCGTGATCCCGGCGGATTTTCATTACAGTGCCAACAACTTCGACAGGAACAAGGATGTTTATGTTCCGATCGGCCAATGGACTGACCCCACCTTTCGCGACCGCAAAGCCTCGATGGGTATGGACGCGATCGGAAGGCTCAAACCCGGCGTCACGTTCGAGCAGGCGAAGACCGACATGGAGATGATCGGACGGCATCTGGCGGAAGAATACCCCGAAGCCGACAAGGGAATTGGCGCCACGCTGTTTCCGCTCAAACAGGACTTGGTCGGCGACATCCAGCCGCTTCTGCTGACACTGTTGGCGGCGGTTGGTTTTGTCCTCCTTATCGCCTGCGTTAATGTGGCGAATCTCCTGCTCGCCCGCTCGACGGCCCGTACCCAGGAATTCGCCATCCGGTGCGCGCTCGGCGCCAGCCGGGTACGCATGGTTCGGCAGCTCTTAACGGAAAGCCTCGTGCTCGGCTTGGCGGGCGGCAGCCTGGGTTTGGTCATCGCCTCATGGGGTGTGCAGATGGCGCTCAAAGTGCTGCCCGAGGCCTTGCCGCGGGTCGAGGAAGTCCATCTCGACGGGCGCGTGCTGCTCTTCATGCTCGGCGCTTCCCTATTCGCGGGAGTTCTGTTCGGCTTGGCGCCGGCGCTGAAGAATTCACAAGGCGATCTTCAGGAAACGCTCAAGGAAGGAGGGCGCGGGGCCAGCGGCGCCCGGCATCGCGCCCAGAGGATTTTCGTGGTCGTGGAAATGGCGCTGGCCCTCGTCCTTCTGGCCGGCGCCGGACTGATGATCCGAAGCCTCAGCAAACTCTGGGGCGTCAATCCCGGATTCGATCCTCACAACGTGCTGACCTTCTCCATGACGCTGCCCTCGACCCTCAGATCCCCGGAAGCCATCCGTGCCCATTGGCGACTGATTCATGACACCCTCAATACCAGTCCTGGCATCGAGGCTGCCGCCCTTACGGCCTCGGCGATGCCCATGGGAGGCGATGCCGAACTACCGTTCTGGCTGGACGGTCAACCCAAACCTCCGACCACCGGCGAGATGAAGGTAGCCATCTTCTACCTCGTGCAACCGGACTATATGCGGGTTATGAAGATTCCGCTCAAGCGCGGCCGCTTTCTTTCGCCCCAAGACACAGCGCACTCGTCTTTGGTCATGGTTATTGACGATCGTTTCGCCCAGCTCTATTTTGGCGGGCAGAATCCAATCGGCAAACGCGTCAATTTCGCCATCATGAATACCTCGCTCGAAATCGTCGGCGTGGTTGGGCACGTGAAACAATGGGGCCTCGATCGGGACTCGACCTCGTCCCTCCAGGCCCAATGCTATTTCGCGCTTGAGCAGATGCCCGATCAGGTTGCGACGCTGGTGAGCCGGGCCATCGGGGTTGTGGTTCGGACAAATAGTCCACCCCTGGCCCGTGAAAGGGGGCTGCGTCGGACCATATCCCACCTTAATAGCGAGCAGGTGCTGTACGACGCCCGCACCATGGATGAAGTTATTTCTGACTCTCTCGCGGCGCGGCGCTTCTCCATGGCCCTCCTGGGAGTTTTCGCCGCCATCGCTCTCGTGATGTCCTGCGTCGGAATCTATGGGGTGATTTCCTATGTTGCCGGCCAACGGACCCATGAGATCGGCATCCGCATGGCGCTCGGCGCGGAGCGTGGCGATGTGCTACGGATGGTTGTTGGAGAAGGGGCGAAGATGGCGCTCGTGGGCGTTGCCATCGGCCTGGTCGCCGCCTTCGGGCTGACGCGGCTGATGGCAAGCATGCTCTTCGGGGTCAGCGCCCATGATCCGCTGAGCTTCGCCGGAGTGGCGGTGCTGCTGGTCCTGGTCGCGCTGGCAGCGTGCTACCTACCGGCCCGACGGGCGATGAAGGTCAATCCCCTCGTTGCCTTGCGATACGAATGACGAGCTGGGACCCCGCTGATCGTCGCGCACTCTGGCGGTTGGGGCGGCCCCATTATGGGAATGCTGCAAACGCAAAATGAAATCTGTTTCCACCCAGGATGACCTTAATCACTGTGAGGCAACCTATGTCCCAGAATGAAATAACCACCTTGATTAATCTTATGCAGTCCGCAGTCCTTTCAATCAGTGCGCGGCCCGTTCGCCGGAAATCAATATATCGCTGCCTATGGCAGGTTTTAGCTTGT
This sequence comes from Terriglobia bacterium, assembly GCA_050010335.1. Lineage (GTDB taxonomy): Bacteria > Acidobacteriota > Terriglobia > UBA7540 > UBA7540 > Bog-366. The sequence goes on along the minus strand of JBEKLF010000065.1, from coordinate 17,013 downwards.
CTGCTGATCCTCGCGCTGCCCGCCGCCGGCCAGGATGCCGCTTCCCAAATCAAAGCTGAGGCCAACCGCTTGCAGCAATCGTTGAAGGATAAGCCGGGGTCGTTCCCGGATATCCCCAATGCCAATGCAATGCTCAGTGGCATTCTTGACTCGACGGAGAAGTCTCTCGACGCCGGCTTGCTTTACCTAAGCCTTGAACAGTTGGTTCAAGCAACCGATGCGCTCCAAGGCGCTCGGGCCGCGGCGCAAGGAGCTGAGGCGGCCAAAAGCAGCGTTCCCAGTTTCGAGTCAGAATGGGAAAGAGTGAGCCGCGATGTCGCAGCACTCGACCAAGAGGCACGAGAAAGAAATTGGGCCGATGCGCAAGCGGCCATCCGGGCGATTTCCGAGACCGCGCAGGCCAAGGCTGTGCCGCTTCTGGAATCGGGCCAAGGGTTTGCCGCGGCGCTCGGGCCAAAAGAAGGCTTCATGTTTCTGGGCCAGGCGCAGGGTGAAGCGGAATTCGCAAAGTTCTGCGCCTCTCTGGACCTCCCGCGAAAAGCGGCGCCGTACCCCTATCGATCCATGTTGCCGGAGCTTCAGGGTCTTCAGGAAAAGGCAATCGCCGCCTTTCAGCCGCCGCGCTCGATCAAACTCCATCCCACATTCATCGCCCTGAATTCGGCCCTCAAGCTGGCTGAGGAGCTTGACGCGGAAAGATTCTATGCTGGGGCGCTGTATCAATATCTTGAGGCGGTGAGGCAGTATGGTTTGCTCGACGCACTCGCGCCCGATTCCGCCCGGCAATCTGAGTTGGACAACGCCGTTGCTCGAATGCGAAAACAGCTTGATGCTTCGGGGTGCGACGATTCTATCGCCCAGATCTTCCTGGAGCGCGCAAAATCACAGGTCCGGCATGCCGATGGTTCCGCGCCGAGCGAGGACGAGTGGAAAAGCGCCACCGTCATCATCGACCGGGTGCTGCCCGCCTATTTCGCGGCAAAGAATCCGCCGGCAGCGCTGGCGCGAGCGTCCGGTGGGGCGGTTGATATCACGCTGGTGCGTTGGCCCTACACTTGAAACCTGTCCGACCCAGCAAGTTTGCTGGTCCAAAAAGTTGCAGGTAATTTCCAGGGTCGGGTCACATTTGTCAGTGAGAACTTCGGCGCTTCCAAGCTGGCCGACCGGTACGGCGTGAAGGGATATCCGGCAGTTTTTGTAGACGACGTGCTGGTTGCCTGTCCCAGGGACTTCGGCTACTTCGGAGAAGTGCAGGGTACCGGCCGCTATGCTCCCTGGGGCGACGCCGAGAATCAGGCAAAATTCAAGACCGACCTGACCCGCATGGTCGATCTAATCCTGGCGGGGAAGAAAGAAGTGGTTGCACGGGAACATGCGGAGACCGCGAGCTCCGCAAAAGAAATAAGCTCCCTTCCCAAATTCAACCTGACGGACCTTTCCGGACGGACTCTAACGGCTGACCAGCTTTCCGGACGCGTAGTGCTGGTGGAGTTCTGGGCGACGTGGTGCCCGCCCTGCCGATCCACACTCGCGTGGTTAGGCGAACTCCAACACAAATACGGCAGCGAACTTGCCATTGTGGCCCTGGCGGTGGAATCCCCGGAAGAAAAGGTACGCTCCACCGCAGGCTCGCTCGACGCCAGCCTGCACTGGGCCATCACCGACGCTACGACGGCACAAGCCTTCGGCGATATTACCGCCGTCCCAACTATGTTTCTATTTGATCGGTCAGGGAGGACTGCGCGCGTATTCTACGGCGCTTCACCCAATTTGCACGAGGAGGCGGGCAGCACGCTGGATGCTTTAGTTAAATAGTCTGAGTTACACCTTTCGGTACGACCGGCCGCGTCTCCGGCGGGGACCGCATGGCTACCTAAAAAGCTTGAGAAAGATAATCCTGGATTAGGGAGTACCTGGAGCGAAACCATGCCTGACTTTGACAGCGTCCGGTCCGCCCGCGAGTCGCCGAGGCCGCATATCTGGCAGGGCGCCTTGGCGGCGAGTGATCTCGGCATTCTCGCCCTTTTGGCTCTCGCTCTGTTTCTCCTGCACACACTCACCAACGGCCAGTACGGGTTTCACCGTGACGAATTGATGACACTGGACAACGCCCGTCACCTGGCATGGGGCTACGTGGAGTATCCACCGCTGACGGCTTTCATTGGCCGCGTGGAACTGGAACTGTTCGGAACGTCGCTCAGAGGTTTCCGGTTTTTCGCTGCGGTTGCGCAAGGCCTATTGCTCATCCTCACCGGCCTTGCCGCGCGTGAACTCGGGGGAAGGCGACGGGCGCTGCTCGTGGCTGCCTTGGCAGTAAGCATTTCGGGACCTGCACTGTTTAACGGGTCGTTCCTATCGTACGAAACCTTCGATTATCTCTCGTGGGTGGCGGTGGCCTACTTTGTGATCCGCCTGCTCAAATCCGATGACCCGCGCTGGTGGGTGGCGATCGGAGCGGCGATCGGTGTGGGCATGATGACCAAATATACGATGGGTTTTCTCGTGGCGGGTGTTGTGGTGGGGGTTGTTCTGACGCCGGCGCGGCGATACCTGAAAAGCCCATGGTTATGGGGCGGCGCGGCCGTCGCTGTCCTGGTCTGGCTGCCCAATCTGACGTGGCAGATTCAGCATCATTTCGTTACCCTGGAATTTCTGAAGAGCATTCATGCACGTGACGTTCGGTGGGGCCGCGCGAATGGCTTCCTGCTGGATCAATTCCGGGGCTGCGCCAATCCCGTTACCGTCCCGTTATGGGGCGCCGGGCTCTGGTACCTGTTCGCAGTACCAGAGGGGAAGCGTTACCGGCTGCTCGGTTGGATGTACGTTGTCCCGCTCTTGGCCTTTCTCGTCGCCAAGGGCCGCGGCTACTACTTGGCCCCAGCTTACCCCATGCTGCTGGCGGCAGGCGCCGTTTGGGGCGAGCGCTGGGTGAGTTCGTTTAGCGCGCGAACCGCGTTGACCGTCCGGCGTATCACATGGAGGGCACTGGCGTGGGGCGGCCTGATTGTTGGCGCAGTCACCCTCCCCCTCCCTCCTGTAAACTCGGCCTGGTGGCGCGTGGCGGACAGCATGAACGGCAATTTCAATTATGAGGTCGGCTGGCCGGACTTGGTGGAAACCGTTGCCAAGATCCGCCATTCGCTGCCTGTTGAAGAGCGGGCGAGGCTGGGCATTTTTGCGGGCGATGTCGGCGAGGCGGGCGCTCTCAACCTGTATGGCCCGGCTTATGGCCTGCCCACGGCCATGAGCTGGATGAACTCCTACTGGCCGCGCGGATACGGCGACCCGCCGCCCGAGACCGTGATCGTGGTCGGCATGCATCGCGACCTCCTGGATCAGAACTTCGCGTCCTGCGAGCTGGCCGGCCATCTTACCAACCGGTACGGCATCACGAATAGCTCGATCGACGGCTACGCCGACGTCTTTGTCTGCCGACACCTCCGCCAATCCTGGCCCGACTTCTGGAAACACTTCCATTCCTTCGGATAAGAAACCAGCCCTCCGCCCATCTGCCTGACGTGAGCCTGGCGGCCGCCGGAGCAATCATGCACTTCTTCGCGATATCCTCTGCGGACTTCTGGTTTGGCGGCTGAATGGATGGAAGGACGCGGCTGTCGGTAGAGAAAGCAAACGGATTCTTTCGCTGTTGGTAGGAGGTGTGGGACCCGTGCCGGAGAGGAGGTCGGGAACATCCGTTAACGAGGCAATACGCCGTGCCAAATCCTTCCTTCCCGCCCGTCCTGCACCCGACGGCAAGAAGGACCCGCGTTGACAGGCCAGCATCGCTGTTACGGAGTTCATTGAATCCAAGCCGGAGCCTGTATCAGTCATATCTCGCCCGAGGCGCTCGCCGGAGGAGCCATCGGAAAAGTTCTGGAGGGTGACCGGATCGAGATGGTGATCGACCGCAAACACCTTGCCGGTTCTCTTGATCTGGTGGGCGACGCTCACGAACTATTTTGCGCCGAAGAAGGCACGCGCCGTCTGGCGCGGCGAGAGCCGCGTCAGGATTTGCATCCTCACCCTGCCCTTCCCGAAGACACCCGCCTCTGGGCCGCTCTGGTTCAGGCCAGCGGAGGTGTTTGGGGAGGCTGCGTCTACGACAGCGACAAGATCATATCGCTACTGGAGAAACATCCGTCACACCCTGCTGAACCTGTGTCTCAAGAGAACCCAGTTGACTCCAAATAGAACGCTATTCGCCGGTCGGCTGCTGGCCGCAACCGAATTAGGACCTCGCCACAGTGTCTCTTACGATCCCGAAGGGTGAATTTCAAACACGGCAGGGATTATTCGCTCGAATCTTTTATGGGGATTAGTTTGGTGGACCTGGAGAGGTTCGAACCATGCGGCCTTATTGAGCCCATGTAACTTATTGATTCCATGAAACGACAAAACCGATACAAACCGCTAAAACGCCAGTTTGAGGTACATGGCGGGTACACGGGCAAGTGGACTCCAAAGCAATGTTCCGTTCGTTACTAGCTTATATACAGAGCCTACTAACAACCTGTGGCCCCAGACACTCATGCCCACCACGGCTCATCCGTAGACAACCACGGAAATGCTTAGTAAGATTGGCGGTGAATGGATGACCCCTTGCCGGACGTGTCAACTCAGATCATCTATTGCGGAGACTGCCTCCAGCAGCTTTCGCGCTTGCCCGATGCGTGTGTCGATCTGATTTACATTGACCCGCCATTCAACTCGAATCGGAATTACGAAGTGTTTTGGGGCGAGACGAAAGAGAAGCGCGGATTCGAAGACCGGCACGCATCAACCGCAGCGTACATTGATTTCATGCGGCCCCGGTGCGTGCAACTGGCGCGAGTACTCAAGCCGACCGGGAGCTTTTACTATCACTGCGATTGGCACGCTTCCCACTACGTCAAGGTAATGCTTGACCAAATTTTCGGAGAAATCCATTTCATCAATGAAATTGTATGGAAACGGCAGAGCGCGCACAACGACGCGAAGCAAGGAAGCAAGCACTTAGGCCGCGTGCATGACACTCTCTTTTTCTACGCAGGCAGCGGAGACTATACTTTCAATCATCAATACAAACCCTACGATCAGACCTACATCGATAAATTCTACAAACATGCGGAACCGGCAACTGGACGCCGCTACTCCCTTGGGGACATTACAGCGCCAGGGGGAGCCGCTGAGGCCAAGGGGAATCCGTTCTATAAATTTCTCGGAGTAGAGCGCTATTGGCGTTTCAGCGAGTCAGAGATGCAGCGCTTATACGAGGCTGGCGAGATTGTACAGTCGAAGCCGGGAGCCGTCCCAAGACAGAAAAGGTATCTCGATGCCGGGAAGGGCGTGCCCATCGGAACGTTGTGGGATGATATCGGCCTTGTTCAAGCGTCAGCGGAAGAGTCCCTTGGATATCCAACCCAAAAGCCTCTGGCGTTATTGGAACGCATACTCATGCTGAGTAGCAACAGGGGAGACATAGTTTTAGATGGATTCTGCGGCTGTGGCACGGCTCTTGTTGCGGCACAGAGGCTTGGCCGTCACTGGATTGGAATTGACATTTCTCCGACCGCTTGCCGGGTAATGGCGAACCGGCTGGTCAAAGATTGTCGATTGACCGAGGGCAAGGATTTTACCGTTCGTGACCTCCCGTGGTCAGAAGCGCAATTGCGAAAAATTCCGCCGTTCGAGTTTGAGAATTGGGCCGTCATTGCGCTAGGCGGCATCAAGAACAAAGTGCAAGTTGGGGACATGGGGATTGATGGCAGAATCTACCCCGCACACTCCATGCCGACGAAGAAAGCGGATGAGCTGGGCTTCATGGACGTGTGGTACCCGATTCAGGTCAAGCAAAAGGACAAGGCGGGAAGACCGGACATAGATTCATTCGAAGCCGCGATGCAGAGAGAAAACCGCACCAAAGGATTCTTTGTCTCGTTCGATTATTCCCACGATGCTATGACGGAAGTGGACGCCTTTTTCCGGCGGTCGGGTAGGGTAATCGTCCCTCTCACTGTGCGGGAAATTTTAGATGAGGAAATTGCCTCAAAACTCGCATGAAAACGGCAGGCCGGAGTATCGGATAGCCCCGAGACGGCCTTATTTAAGGGAGTGGTTACTGCGTGTATATGCCTGTGTAAAGGCCGTGTCGAAACAGTGTCAGCATTATAGTAATGCGTGTATATTGTCGTGTCTAGTGCCTTCGAGGGTTTTTCCGGCGGTCGGGTAAGGTAATTGTCCCTGTCACTGTACGGGAAATTTTAGATGAAGAAATTGCCGCAAAACGTGCATGAAGAGGCCAGGCCGGAGTATCGGACAGCCCAGACACGGACTTAAATAAGGGCCTAGTTATTGCCTGTATATGCCTATGTAGGGCCTTGTCGAAACAATGTCAGCCATTATGGTAATGCCTGTCTATCGCCCTATCCAGTGCCTTCGCGAGTTTTCGCTATCTATTAAATCGAAACCCCAATACGATCCCGTAAGTTGGTCCGCAGATCGCATTTCAAATCCAACCTGCCCAACGTGGACCAGGATTTCCATGTGATAATGGCGCATGAGGCAGGGCCAAAGATGGTGATCTCAAGAAATTCCGGTTCGTCGAAGGTCAAGAACGGAGGCAAACTTCAAGGGCCGGTACCGACCGAAGCCCCTCCCAGTACCCCCGCGGCACCGATCGGCAGCCCCGGCCATTATCGGGCGGATGTCGAAAACAGGTTCCAGCAATTCTTGACCACTGAGAAAATTGCCTCAGATTTATTCTGGGATCAAATGGGTGTTGATGCGGGTCGGTACTGGCTGATTTATTCCCTCAGAGACCTCCTACAGCCCCTTGCTCGTAAGTATTTCAACCAGCCGAGTATCTTCTATCTGAAGTTCCTTGCCGCTTATAAGCGCCACTTGCGTAGGCTCGTCAAGACACGTTCGGGAAGAAAAAACATAGCCTGGTATAATCACTTTCGCCTGCGCGTGGAAAACGACCTTGCCGCATTAATCCCAACACTTGGTCAGGGTCAGGCAGAGAGTCGCCCCCCTGCATTGCCTCGCTTGCCCGACAACATTTCAGGTAGGCAACTCACGGCAATTGATAGTCTGCTTCCTGTCTGGGGAGCGCCATATACGGGCCTGCCCCTGACTAAGGCTGACCCGAAAAAAGTCATTGCCGCGCTCAAGGTCTTGGCTGCACATTCCCCTGGCGCAGGACGAAAAGCGGATTACGACAAAGCTTACGAGTTGAAGAAATCAGGTAAGAAGGCGGATGAGATTTGCAAGATACTAAAGCTGTACCCCCCGAACTCGAACCCCCATGAGCGAAAGGCTATACGGCAGGAAGTTCTCTCCGCTTGCCAGTATCGGAAAAAAACGGAACCAGGGGTCAGAAAATCCCGCCCGTAATCTCTAGAGTCATAATTTCCAACCGCAATTTCTGAGTCTCGACCTTCAGCGTCTTCCAAATTATTGTCTCCACTGACAGAGAGTGTGTGCCCTTTGAGGTTCGCACATCGCAAAGGAGAAATCACATGGCACGAAGGAATCCTACCAAGATGGAAGAGCTTGAGCAAGAAAAGGATGAGCTTATCGACGCCCTTCAGGACATCGCGACGTTGGCCGATGATGCCGACGATGCAGCCCTGGACCGGGCAGCGATTATCGCTAAAGTGCGCGAGATCGCCGACCGCGTCGAGGAAGAAATCGAGACAGAGGAAGAAGAAGAGCCAGCGGGGGAATAATCGCGCCCGCTTGTGGGCGCGAGTGGCGCAAGCCTGCCGATCAGATCAGCGATAGGCAGCACCGATATCGAGCGCGAGCCTGCATCCCAGCAGGCCCGCGCCGGTGTGTACTTTGTGGCTCCGAACGCTTCCTGGTCCCGGACCACATCGACAACAACGAATCGAACGATGATCCAGGAAATTTGCAGTGGCTATGCAAGTCTTGTAACACCAAAAAGGGGATTGCGGCCGCGAAAGCTGGCGAGGGAAGGCGAACGGACCAGATGAACTCCGGCACCAAGGCCTCGGCGAACCCCAAGGTGGTCACCAAGGAAAAAGCCGAAGCCATGCAAGAAAAGGCCATCGCTTTCATGGATAACATCGACGCCGACGACCCGAACGACATCTCGGGCATGAGCGTTGACGAGTACGCGGAGCATAGGCACCTGAAATTAGCGAACAACCCGGGCGCTGAGACTCTCTCGCAGTATGTCAGCGCAGCAGTGGAGCACGAGCGCGGCGAGCATGATGCGGGTGGCCTTGTGATACACGAGACGCCCAAGGAAAAACGCCAGTCGTTTGCCAAGGAAATTTGGCGCAGACGCCGGCGAAGTGGGAAGTAAAACAGAAACGGCCCCGCCTGGGGGCGAGGCCGTTTTGAAAACTGTCAGGGTCAAGCTGACAGCTTCAAATTCAAGTCTAAGCTTACCTGACAATCCCCCCAGAAATCAATCACGGGTAGCGGTCCGTCGTTGGCGCGAATAGCGCGGGCGCTGTGGTTCTGACAGGTCCACAACCCGCGACCTACACGGGCACACCTCGGGCCGCGCCCTCCCATGCCCGGAAGGGATGAAGCAAAACCTGTCCGGGGTCAAGGGGCAGAGCCCCTTGGCGCTCGCGATTTTTGCGAGCGAAACAACTTAACTTGATACATAGGAAATAAGTGGGCATGTCGGGGCTACAGAAGTCGAAGGCGCGGCGGGCGAATGGCCGTTGGGCGAAGTACGGTCGCTTGCAGTCGGTCCTGGTGGACTCGCTGAGTGAGATTGGCGAGCCGTTTTTCAGTCGGCTGGCTGGCATGGTCGAGCAGTGCCATCAGAGGTTCAGCGCTCATAGGTGCTCGGCGGGCCATCAGTGGGCCGTGACGCGATTTTCCTGCAAGTGCAGGTTATGCCCGTTCGAGATGCGGGCCAGGTCGATGGCTGCCGTCCATAAATTTGGGGCTATCATCCGGAGCTTTAAAGAGCCGAAATACCTCGTCGTGAGTATGCAAAATTGTGAAATCACGGAACTGCGCAGCGGGATTCGTGATCTGTTCAAGGCTTTTGGGAGGCTTCGGCATTCAAAGCTCTGCCGTGGAGTTAGGGCGGCCATGGCAGTTTTGGAAGTCACTTACAACGAGCAAGCGAGGACGTGGCACCCTCATCTGAATGTCGTCTTTGATGGCGACTACTTGCCGAAGCCGGAGTTGAACGCGGTCTGGCTCCGTTCTACTCAAGGCCGTGGGTGCATGACGTGGATCGAGCGGGCGGACGGTCAAACGGTCTTTGAGCTTGTGAAGTACATCACCAAGCTGGTGGAGTTTGTTCATATTCCTGACGCGGTTGAAAATTTCCTTGTTGGTACTCGCCGAGTTCATTTCATCCGTACCTACGGCGATCTCTACGGGCTGAAAGTGGAAGAGGAAATTGACCAGGAGTGCGAAGGTGGGATCGGCAAAATCTGCCCGGATTGCGGAACTCATGAGGTCGAGGAGCTTCATATTTCCTTGAGGCGGGATGACGTTTATTTTGACGAAAGCGGGAAGCTGCGCTTTTGCGTTTCCGATTCGGGAGCGATGGCCCTAGAGCGTGCCTCCTCCGGGGTGCGCTCCCACGATGGCTGACCGGGATGCTCTGAGGGGTTTCTTGTGCGTTCTGAAGACAAGTCGAGCCTAATGCCACATCCAAACCGGGCAAGCTCCCCCGATTCGCCAGCGCCGCGTTTCCTTGAACGTCATTACGCGGTGTCCGAAGTTGCAGATATGTGGAAGCTGAGCCCCGATCTGGTGCGGAAGATCTTCGAGCGGGAGCCGGGAGTCTTGAACATTGGGAACGATCGCTCACGGAGTAAGCGCCGATACCACACCTTACGGATTCCAGAGTCCGTGGTCGAGCGCGTCCACCGGCGCAAGTGTAACGTATAGGTTCGGCACGGCCAAAGGTACTTGGCCGTGCTATCCTGGGGCAGGTTTTTAGCGGATGATTGCGTTGGCACCAATAGATGGATATGCGACAATTCGATTATGGTCAGGGAGCTACTGTCGATAATTGCAGAACACATGGCCTTACACATGCCACATTTCATTTCACGGCTAGCGTTCCCCGATGAAAAGATAATGGAGCGCGTTCGTATTTCTCAAAGCGGCGCGACCGTGGCAGATGTCTACATTCCGCCAGAAATTCCCAATATAAGAGTGACCTTACAAATCCGAAATACGCTCGCCTCCCCAATTGAACTGGATTCTATGCAGGGAGACGCGCAGGCGGATGGTTACAATCTCATACGCAACTTTACGAAATTGTTGAATGAGAAACTGAAAGGGCATTCCGAAAAGGACTTTTCCGTAACCCTTGACCTTCCTGATTCAAAAGCCAGGATCGTTGGCAACCACGTAGCGGATAGCCTTAGTTTCTCCTTGAATGGGGCGCTGCTTTTTAAGGCCCTTGGTAGAACGTTAACGAAGCCAATCGAAGTCCGCGTGAACGCCGTTATTCATGGCTCCCACGGAAATAGGAGCTAGGCAGTCCTCAATTCTTGGCGGGAGCAACACGAGATTATAGCGTTACCCGCCTTGACATCTAAACGCTTTCAGGCGTAGGCTCAGGCAAGTCGGGACCACCAATTGCTGAAGACAACTGATGGCCCCTGACCATTTCAGCCTGGATGAGAGGCCGAGAATGGCTTACCCCTATTTATCCGACCTGCCCATTTTTGGCAACAGACTCACCCAAGAAAGTCGAGGCATTGCCCATGCTCACGATTTACCGTAGACACATCAAGACGTGTTCCCACCGAATCGAAGGAAGGAAGTACCGCCGTTGCCACTGCCCGATCTGGGCCGATGGATTCATAGCGCGTGAAGAAATCCGCGAGACTTTAAAGACGCGCAATTGGGAGGAAGCGCAGCAGAAAATCCGCGACTGGGAGGCCGAGCGCTCGAAGCCCCAGGAGCCCACGGACAATCGACTCACGGTCGACGCCGCGTGCGAAAAGTACTTGGCCGATGGCCGATCCCGGCAACTGGGAACAGCCGCCATTTACAAGTACAGCCTTCTTACCCGACAAATCAAGGCGTTTGCCGTCGAACGCGGCGTGCGTTTCCTCGAAGAGTTAGACCTCGATCTTCTCCGCGACTTTCGCGCCACTTGGAAAAATCGCAATCTGTCGGCACTGAAGAAGCTTCATCAGCTCAAGGGGTTCTTTCGTTTTTGTGCGAAGGGTGGCGCCCTCACCTCGAACCCCGCTCTTGATTTGACTGCGCCGATTGTGAAGCAGCCGCCCACGCTCCCATTCGAGAGAGACGAGATGGCACGCATCCTCAGCGCTTGCGATCATCTTTACATCGACAATTACCGCCGCGTCGGGCAAGACAACTCAAAGCGGATTAAGGCTCTCGTGCTGCTGCTGCGTTACAGCGGCCTTCGGATCGGCGATGCCGTGACACTACCAGTAAGCCGAATTGCGCAAGGAAAAGTCTTTCTGCGCACCGCCAAGACCGGAACGCACATCACCTGCCCACTTCCCCCGTTGGCCCTCGACGCTCTCATTGAGTGCCCACGCACGAACCCGCTTTACTTCTTCTGGACAGGGCAATGCTCACGCGGCACCTTAGCGCGGGATTGGCACAGCAAGCTGGTGAAACTCTTCAAGGTGGCCGGAATTCAAAACGGTCACGCGCACCGCTTCCGCGACACTTTTGCGGTGGAGGCCTTACTCGCCGGAACACCGCTTGAGCAAGTCGCCGCGCTGTTGGGGCATAGCTCGATCAAAATGACGGAGCGTCACTACTCACCCTGGGTGAAGGCCCGCCAAGACCAGATGGAGGCAAGCGTCATACACTCCTGGGAACTTGACCCGTTGATTGTCAAGCAACCACCGGCAGCGACCGGGAAGGGGACACCAGAGGTACACGAAAAGAAGTTAGTCAATTAGTGCTTTGGATTCTGTGAGTTACATTGGTGGACCTGGAGAGGTTCGAACTCTCGACCTCATGACTGCCAGGCAGTCTAAGTTAGGGTATCTCGTTGATTTTGCGGCACGCTTGGCAACGTTAGAGCACGCAAAAGCACGGCGAGAACACTCAAGTGGTACTGATTTGGTACTCGTTTCACCCTACCCGGCCCACGCCGTCTGGCTGCTGCGAGTGTGTTTAGAAAATGCGCCCGGCTCATGACTCATGGTTTAGCCGGAATTCGACATCTCGTAAAACGTAACTCCGTCGTCCTCGCGCGTCCATTTCCACGTCACGACATCATAGTTGGGTTAGCAGACTCAGCCCCAAAACTTAACCCTAACCTGATTCGATGAACTGTAAGGCGTGCCCGTTCCCATTTAAAAATGATCGGTTGCCACTGGAGGCGGCCTGAGAACAGGACACAGTCAGGACGAGACTAGCATTGGCGACCCGCGATGAGGGAAGGTGGATCGTGCGGAAGGGGGGATTCGACATCCCCATGGTGCTGGGTATGAGCGAAGATGCACTTCGCAGGCGGCTCCGGGCCGGCAGGCCTGATTTAGGTGAGAGTTGACTTCTTCCGCCAAAGCTGGTTGAGTAGACTCGCCGGGGTAGGGGGGGCGCATGTCTAACGTCTTCGTTAGCCACAGGGGTGCAGATATAGTTTTGGCAGAACAACTTGCGTCGGAGATTCGAGCAGCAGGACATCGCGTGTGGCTGGACAAATGGGAGATTGGTATTGGAGACGAAGTTGCCGAAAAAATGAATGAAGGGCTTGCAGGGGCGACATACGTTGTGGTGTGCTACTCTTCGTCAGGCTTGGCACCCTGGATGGCGAAGGAGATATGGTCTTCTCTGGCGCGACAGTTGAACGGACTCGGAGTGAAAGTACTGCCGGTCAGGCTGTCCGGTGGAAGCCCTCCAGCGCTATTGACTGGTACCAAGTACGCGGACCTCGTACGCGATTGGAAGGCCGGTGTGGCCGACCTACTTCGGGCTATTCTGTAGTTTCAGGCTCTTATACGGTTTCCGTTGCCGCTCACCCCACACCTCCCCCTTTAGTCAATTCAGGTGCGCTCCGCACATGTCTCGCAGATTCAATGTCGGGGAATTATCAGGCGCGAATTTCAACTGCGGAAGATGGGTTCACCGGACGGATACACAGATTACTGGTTGCGTAAGTTCACGTGGGAAAAGCGAACTGGGTTAAGCAATTTCACTTGGCGGAGAAACTCGAGGGTCAGCGAGGCGGCGAGGAGCGGGATGTCGATTCGAGCCTTTTCGCGCGCGATTCGCTGCTTCCACCACCGTGTCTCCAGTCGACAAAAATCACCCCGCCCGCTGCTCATCAAACCGGAGGAAGTGATGCTCTTTTAAACCGGCGCGGACACAAAGGAGTTGCAGATGACACCGTTAAGGGGTACGCTTTTGGGAACATGAGCGTGAGCAGCCGACGTGTATTTTATTGCGTTCAGTGCGGCCCGCTGGGAAGTGCCTCTGATCGGATTCCGATCGGCTGTCGGTTCTTGTGTCCGCGAGACCAGGACCACTACGCTGCCGTCGTGAAGGACCCAGCGGGAATCGATTGGCTTAGGTTTGAATATCTGATTGGTCGAGCGAAGCGAAGATCCTTGTACCAGTTGTTCGGAGGTGGACAACGCATAGGACTGTATAATCTGTGCCGAGGTATGATGTTGTTCATCGCTTTGATTCTTGCTTCACCCGACGCGTCAGCTTGGATATCTGGCCTCGTCGCACTTCCGGCGATATACTTGTTGTACGAAAGCCTGCTTGTCGCTACGTTTCAGGTGTTCATAAGTCGCCGTCCCACGAGTCCGTTTCGCACAGTGCTCCTTACCGGCGCAACCCTTTTTCAGATAGCCCTTAGCTATGCTGTCTTTTACAGAGTGCTTGGGTCGGGCTTCAATGTAACACTTTCGCGAATGCAGGCCTTTTATTTTAGTGTTGTTACCGCTGCGACAGTCGGATACGGCGATATACATCCGAGCGTGAATGCGTGGCATGTTCAACTTTTGGTTGTGTCGGAGATTGTGATCAGTGTGTATGTCATTGTGGGTTTGATTGGGATTGTAGCCGGGTGGGTCAACCAACCGCCCGTTGTTCCACCGAGGCCCAGACTTGAAGAACTGGAACGGTTGTCCCGCGTGAATCCCCAGTAAAGAGCGAAATCCGCAGTCTGCGTGTGCCAGATCGCGGGGCGCAACCGCAAAAGGTCGCGAGACATAAGGGGCTCAAAGTACGATGTGAGGAACGTGTGTTTGATTTCTACCTTGGTGATCCCGATCAGATTCAGGGGGACGAACGTTCATTTCTGGTCTCAGTCAAGCAGCTCCTGCCAAAAGCTATCAACCTGTTGCCGGATTCCGAGTATCTTGCACTTTACGACTCCATCATAGACTCCTTCATACCGAGACTGTCCAAGCCGGTGTTTATCGAGACGGGAATTGGAGCAAGCACTATTGTGCTCGCATTCTGTGCCGCCAAGTACGATGGACAGCTGTTCAGTTGGGACACGAACCACCTAAAAGGGGGCTTTATCAAGTTGTGCCTAGCTGACCACGTGGCGCGCCATTTCGGGAAAGAGGTTTCCACCTTCTGGACGTTCGTACCACACTCCTCTACGCAAACCGGCATCGGGATCCGCGTGTTGGATGAACTGAATCGAGCGCCGGTGCATGCATTCTTGGACGGCGAACACACATGGGATACGCTTGGAGAGGAAATTCGACAGGTCACAGCGGTCGGTGAGACGGAAATGCTGATCGCACTCGACGACGGAAACTACACCTTCTCGCAGGTCAACGACGCGCAACTGAATTTAGGAAGACGACGGTTGGGCCTTCCTCTATTACCTACCGTCAAAAGTAACACTGGGGCACCATTCTACAAACGCGCGGAATCGCTATTGACCAGGCTGTGGTGTCGCGTTGACCGAGTGCCTGATACTTTCAAAGACAACTGCGCTGATGACGCTTATTACAGGTACTACGCCCACCACCATAAGCTCGCGTCTGCGCTGAACCTGCAAAGCGCTGAAATCGACGGGCACAGATTCTCTTGCTGGCGAGTCGCGTCCAAGAGAGAACGTCACGCACGCTCCCGGCACGGCTAAAAGGCGATCAGTGGAGATATGACATCATGGCAGTAGACGTTTTGATCATGATCGCGCCATGCCAGATGAGCTCATTATGATCAGAATCTTGGAACCGGATTGGGTTCGGGGTGGCGATCAGCAGCGTTCGCCTCGCTATGTGCGCGCGGGTACGGTCTCTGATCAGTACGACATAGGATCAACCGCTGCTGCGTAGAGTTGGCCAAGCGTTTATCTGATTTGCAAGTCGACGTATTGCCCATCCAAGGGTGAAGGACGATTGCAATACTGCAACGTGGCACATTTCCTTGTAAAAACGCAATACGATGCGCTTAGCACCGAAGGTAAGGGAATGCTAACCTTTTTCGGCCGCTCATATTGGGACGCGCTAGAAGAGCCCAGCCGGCTTGCATCGAGGGAGATGTGGTCTGGTCGGGGGCTATCCCATGTCTAACAGTCACCCGGTGTTCCTGCAGACGATTCAGAATCGTCTGGGTGCCGTCCAAAATGATTACTCCGACTGCGAATCGCTTTTTCAAAGCGGTGCCGAGTTGCCGTTGGTTGATATACGTTCTACAAACGTGATGTCGCCCGAAGATGTCACCCGGCTTGAACGTACACGTGCGGCATACGTACGCCCGATCCTATATGGCGGAGCAGCCGTGCCCCGGATTGCGCTTGTCATCCCTGTATTCGGCGATGCCACACTTCTTGCTGAATCTCTGTTAAGCATCTCTCGTCAGACGTTTATTCAACAATGATCTGCCGATGTCCAGGTCATTGTTGTAGAAGACGGTATCCCGCTAGGCAAGAGTAGTGTATTTTCTGATTCGGCCGTTGATGGTGCAATCACAATCCTTCTCGACACTGGGGTCAACTTGAGCCTGCTCCGTCTGCGATCAAATCATGGACGCGCCCAAGCCCGGAACGTTGGTCTATCCAAAGTGACTTGCCCTCTCGTATTGTTTGTCGATGCGTCAGTGATTCTAGAACCAAGCTTTGTAACGGAGCACGTATGGCGACACGCTCGGTTGCAGCGCACCGTGGCTCTATTGGGGTTTAAGGAGAACCTCAACTGGGGTACTTTTGTGAAGTGTCGTACTGAAGTACTATCCGGAGCAATGCGTCCGGACTTCCAGAAAGATCTGAAATGGGCTCATGTGCTAACTGATGATGAAGCGGGTGAACTCGGATTCGAACACAAAGGCCAACGCTTCAGGGCACGCGACACGATCAACTATATGAGGGTAACCGACAACTTCAAAGCCCTCACTGGTACGGAAAGCATTGGGCTCCGCACCCTGCCATCATTCTTTCAGACGAACATAGTGAGTGTGCCAACGCACTCGGTCAGAGAAGTTGGAGGCTTTGTTCCAGAGATGCAGGGGTGGGGTCTGGAGGACACTCTCCTTGGTGCGTTACTTGTTGCGAGCGGGTGCAAGCTCATTCCATGCCCTACCTCAGTAGCGTTCAACCTCGAATGTGCGTCCGCGCCGGTTGCTGAAAAGGCAATGGATCTTCAGGTGAATAAGGCCAAGTACCAGGAATTCATTTCGAAGACTCGCATGGATGAATACAGCACCAGGAAATTCGACCACAATTTACGGTTTCTGAAGGACAAGATCGAGGTTGTGGAGACTGCATCACCGAGACTGACCAGCTCCGTGGCACGTAAGCAGAGTCAGCGAGAAGTGCCGAACGTTCCAGTGCCAAGAGGACGGGGGAAACGCCACGGCGAAGCGGCTACTGTTACAACTAAGGAGGCACAAGAGGAGACCGCACACTTGATTGCGCAGCACCGAAGGGCCTACGCGGACGGAAGAATAGTCGAATCCTTGGCTCACATCACCCAAGCCTACCGGCTCATCCCTAACGACACTAGCCTGAATTTCCACGGACAACCATTCGCCTAAGTATTAGGCCGGCTGTTAACCGATTTTTCAAGGGACACTGGCAGAGCCGGATTAATCTATTGGTGCGCTGATAATTATGGTTGA
>JBEKLF010000064.1:0-34458 GCA_050010335.1 Terriglobia bacterium | reverse complement strand
GGGCTCAACCTTCGCCCAAAACTCGTCGGAAACTTCCCAAGATTTTATCTGTGGCATCTTGGGCAACTATCTTGCCTTAATCCCTCCGACGTTTCAATAGTTATTTACGGATAAGCTCTAAGCAAACTGCCGGAAGCTTGGGGGGAGGCGTCATCAACCTTGATTGGATTTCTCACCGCCGCCGAAGTGGCGCGGCAGAAGTTTGGCGAAAATTCGGAGGTCTACAAAAACCTTCAGCGCGAGCCGGACCTCTTCGCCCGCAAAGCTGAAATCGTGAATCGCTATCACGCCCAATTGAGCCAGTTGTACGCCGCCACGTGCGCCGGTCAGATTTCCGAGCGCGACACGCTCGAGCGAAAGCAGCAGGCTTTCGAGGAACTTCATCAGGCGTGCATTGCCCTCAGTCCCGAGCCGAAATCGTTCAACCGATGCCTTGGCGCCAACAACAACGCCGGTCTGGCCTTTGATGAGACCTATACCAAGTACTATTCCATGATGTATCAGCTCTATTTGGCCGAAGGCAGGGAACTCAAGCCGACACTTGACGCGCTCGAACGCGCCATGAATGCCAGAACCGAAGAGGAAGCCTCGCAGAACCTGCAAAGAACAGTGAACAGTGACGAGTGACGAGCAAGTTCTTCCCTGGGCTCGCGCTCCCAAACCCGAGGGCAGGCTCTGTCTTTGAGATTTGTCGTATTGCAAAAGAAGAGCCGCGGACCCCAAAAACGGGGGTCCGCGCTACGGCCTCACCCGTCCCGCCCCTTCATCGCGTGCGCTAAAACCTCGCTTAATTCCTCCGGAGTGAGCACCAGCGGATTCGCCTTCATGCTGCTCGCCCGGGCAGCTTTCGCGACCAGCTCCGGAACGTCTTGTTCCCCCATGCCGTAGGCCTTGAGGGGCGGGATATCGAGTTCATGGCAAATCTCCCGCGTCCACCGAATTCCGTCCTCGGCGGTCGCATCTCCACGCTGCGTGAGCATGCGGGCTACTTCCTGGTAACAGCGCAGCGCATCACTATGGGGCGCGCGAGCGCGCAGGGCACGGAGGTTCATTTCCATCCCAAAAGGTAGGATGGCGGCGCAAATCGCTCCGTGCGGCGCAGGATACCTGCCGCCGAGGGGTGCGGCAAATCCGTGGACAACTCCCAGGCCAGCGTTGGCAAGGGCCAATCCGCTGAACAGCGCCGCGAGCGACATATCGCGCCGCGCTTCCCGGTCTAAGCCATGGTGAAACGCCCGGCGCAATGAACGCGCAGCCAGCGGAATTCCCTGCACGCAGAATCCGTCCGTCATGGGGTTCGAGCGGATGGAAACATAGGCCTCAATCAACTGCGTCAGCGCGTCGAGTCCGGTGCGGGCGGTAACGGCCGGGGGCAGGCCGAAGGTCAGTTCCGGGTCCACCACCGCAAGCCGCGGCAGAAGGAACGGGCTGCGCAGGCTCACTTTGACTTGTCGCGCGTGCACGCCCAACACCGCATTGCGCGTCACCTCGGACCCCGTCCCCGCCGTCGTGGGCACGGCGATGAACGGCGCCGCAGGATTTTGCAGGGCATTCCCCTTGCCCACCACCTCCAAATAATCCAGCACCTCACCGGGATTGGTCAGAAGGCCGGCAATGGCTTTCCCCGCATCAATGACGCTGCCTCCGCCTAGGGCGATCACCACGTCGCACTGTTCCCTGCGCGCCAGCTCGAGCCCCCGAGCAATCAAATCGACCGTGGGCTCCCCCTCGACGGCGAAATAAAGACTCTGGGGGCCGGCGGCCTCGAGATCCCCCCGCAGCCGGTCTGCCCGCTCCGGCGAGTGGCCGGTGACCACCAGCACACGGCGGCCCCAGGCGATTACCGCGGGCGCCACCTGCCGGATCGCGCCTTCACCGAAAATGATGCGTGTCGCCGTAGCAAATTCAAATTGCGTCAGCATAAACACCTGAATGGAAGCGTACCGCAGCGAGGCGAAGCCGCAACCGGAGATGTAGGGGCCAGCGGCGCTGGCCCGGGCCGAACGCCGTTCGGCCCTGCTACCATTGCGGCGGGAAAAGCCGCGGACTTATGGGCCAGGTCTGCGCTACACGCCCATAATCACATCGGAGTATTTCACGCTGAAGCGCGGCTCGGCCATCAGGGACTCCATCCGGTCGCGCCACGCGGCGTAATGGGCTGTCGCCTTGTGCGCCGCCGTGGCCTCGACGCTCCGATAAGCCTCAACCAGGACGAACCGCGTGGGATCGTCTTGTTGCTGCACCACATCAAAGCGCGCAATACCCGGCTCCTTGACGCTCTGGCGCGCATTCGCAATCGTCGCTTCTTTAAAGGCCTCGATGCAATCGGGTTTCACTCGCACGTGAACGTGAACGATCAGCATATTTCCCTCCGGGTTTTGGTCGGAGAAAGCGAATGTCGCCTACCCGTTATCCCTAAGTTGTCCCCGCCAGGCTGAACACCTTCTTGATTGCCGCCGCGGTTGCACCGCAAGCCTGATCGATCGGCATAGCGCGCAACGCGGCATTAAACGGCTCCGCTTGAATCGGTCCGTCGTAGCCGATCTTGAGCAAAGCGGAGAGAAAATTCTTCACCGGAATCACGCCGGTTGCGGCCGGCAACTCGCGCGCTCCGTCCATCAGCTTGTCCAAGGGGATGCCCGCCGGCGCATCGTTCAGATCCACGGTCACCACATCCTGGCTGCGAAGGGTCAGCAAATCAGCCTCCGCCTCCTCCGCGTTGAACCAGTGGTAGCTGTCAAGCTGGATTCCCAGGTTATCGGTACCGATGGCAACCATGAGCTCTTTCATTTCACTCATCGAGTGAACGAAGGGGTGCCGGGAGCTTCGCCATAAAGTCTTCGGCCCCACGTATTCGAGCCCCAAGCGTTGGCCATGATCCCGGAGCACCTCGGCGCAAGCACGCAGGCGGCAAGCGTGCTGGCGGAAGTTCTGAAGGTAGGTCAGATCGTCGCTGAAGGGGAGAATCCATGTGCTCACGCGCGGCACGCCCGCGGCTTGCAACACTCGGGCCGCGGCTGGCAACTTTCTTAGATCCTCGCTGAAGGTCTGCTCGTCCTTGCGAAAATCCACCGGCAAGCCCGCCGCGCCGAGCTTCAGGTTTCTTGCCTTAAGATCGTCGAGCAACTTCTTGAGTTGATCGTCCGAAAGGTGCGAAAAGTATTCCGCATCAGGGTCAACGCCTTCAAAGCCGTGTTGGGCTGCCAACTCCACGGATTGCTGGAAGGTCCCGTTAAACCCAATCCGGCCCAGGCTCAAGACGACATAGAACTTTCTGGGTGGCGCTGGCTGGGGCGGAGTCCCAGGGAGGAGTGAGGCGTGGGCCGCCCCCGCTGCTCCCAAGCCCGCTGCGGCGATGAATCGACGACGGCTAAGTTCATTTTTCATGACACCTCCGGTGCAGTAAGGAATCCGACTCAATGCAACCCGAAACTCGCCACCCGCCGCCAATGGCGAGGCTCGCCGTGCGTCCGGTAGAGGTGAAGGCTTCGCACCTTGAACTGAACGTCGAGCCGGGAGCCCAATTCCGCAATCAATTCTTCCTTTAAGCACTGCGGGAAATCTCCGTAGAGGAGGCTCAGGTGGGGCATAAACGCAGGCTCGCGTTCATGGCCAAACACCTGGCAGGCGGCTCGGTGCGCTCGCTTCAGTGGCTCCGTAAGCGCCGCGCGAACAAAGAGGCAGCGAAAGTATTCGTCGAGAAAGTCGACCTTTTCCAGCCGGATGACAAAGGGCCGCAGGGCCGCGGCAACGCACGCGGACTGTCGAATCAACTCACCGCGCGGACCCACGCAGCTCCCCAACAGCGTTACATGCGGTGAGAATTCCGGCGAGCCATAACGAGCGCTCAGCCGGTGGAGAATCAGGCTCAGGCGGTCGCACACGTCTCCTGTGGGCACGAGCCATACGGAGTATTTTTCCCTGCAAGGAATTTGGGACATTGCAATGCCAAGGAAAGGATGAAGGGTGAAGGATGAAAAGTGCATTCACGCGCCTCCCGCCATTACCCTTCACACTTCATCCTCATCCTCTTCATTCCTCCCTCATGCGCGGCCAAAAAGATGAAGGGTAAAGTATAAAGTTTAAAGGATAAAACCTGAGTGGGCAGGGCTGCCCACTTCATCCTTCAGCCTTCACCCTTCATCCTTTTCTGTTCTCTCCCCACGCGCGAGCACACAGCGAAGTTCTTACTGCCCCTCTTTGAGCTCTCGAATCCAGAGGTTGCGATACTTCACCGGATGATTGTGATCCTGCAAAGCGAGTGGGAGCTTTTCCGGCGTGACCTTGTAGGGCGGACGCTGGTGGTGCTCGGTGGGCCCCGTCAATTCCACGTGGTCTTGCACCAGGACGCCATTAAAGAACACGGTGACAATCGTCTTCCGCACCACCGCGCCGCTCGAATCGAAGCGCGGGCCGTGGAAAACGATGTCGTAGGTTTGCCATTCGCCGGGCTTCCGCGCGGCATTGACCAGGGGAGCATACTGGCCGTAAACGGCAGCCGCTTCGCCGTCGGCATAGGTCACGTTATCGTAGGAGTCGAGAACCTGAATCTCGTAGAGCCCCTGCAAGAAGACTCCGCTATTGCCGCGATCCTGGTCCGTGCCATGAGGCGGATTGGGGGCGGCCCATTCCACGTGCAATTGGCAATCGCCATAGGCGCCTTTGGTGCGAATGTACCCGCTGCCGGGCACCGTGGCGAAATAACCATCTCCCACAGTCCATTTTGCCGGCCCGCCATCCTTGACGCTTTCCCAATTCGATAAATCCTTGCCATTGAAGAGCACGATGGCATCCGAGGGAGGTTTCCCCGGCTGGTCCTGTGTGCTGAAAGTCCCCGGCGTGATGATCGGCGGCTCCGGCCGGTTGCGGTCGTTCGGCCCATACTTTTCGAGGTCGCTCTGAGGCGCAGCAAAGGGCTGAGTGGTCAGCATGATGGTCAAAACCATCGCGAGCCCCACACAGCTTCCTACGAGCAATAGTGCTTTACGCATAGTCACTTCTCCCTTCCGATCAATAATTAGTGTTGCCCCGCATCGGATTGCGAGCGGCGGTATTGTACCCTGCAATGCCCGGCATGGATTGTTGTTTTTTAGTTGTTCTTTAGACCGCACCGATCACACTGCACCGACGGGAAATGCCGGAAGTGGGTGTAGCGCGGTTATGTCCGCAGGCGGTTCCACAGGGTGGTGAGCCCCTCGACCGTGAATTCTGGTGACTGGGAATAGTTAATGATCTGGCGCTCCATGGTATCCACCACTTCTACGCCCTCGGGAATCCTGACGGCCAAGTCGAGCGGGATACTCGTCACTCCATGACGGTCACCGTGCAGCAAGTCGCCGGGCCGAACGGTGAGCCCTCCAACGCGCACGGGAGCACCCACTTCCACAATGTGAACGTAAGCGTGCGAAACGGCGATATGGCTCGCGAAGAAATGGAATCCCAGGGGCTCGACTTCGTCGAGATCGCGCACCGAACCGTTGGTGACGGCGCCCACGCATCCCATGGCCTTATGCATGTTGGCGTTGACTTCTCCCCAAAAGGAACCCAAGCCGGGCGGATCGTCCAGGTCTTCCACCACAATCACCCGCGGCGCGGGCACCTTCATAACATCCTGCCAATGCACACTGTGAGAAATGGATGCGCCCTTGGCAGGGGGAGTCACGGACTGGATTTTGAGGGTCACGGCGTAGCCCACCATCACCCCCAGGCGGGGAAATATGCAGCGGATCTCCGGGCGCATAAACCCTTCGTTGCGAGGACGCACGTCGAAGACTTCGATGGCGTTCGCCACGGTGGGTGTGTTGAACGCGCGCAAACGGTCGAGCACGGCAGGTTCTAACGGTTCCATGATCATCCCTTCTCACTTGATGTGGCAGCTTGCCAGGCCGCGCTTTTCCAAATACTGCTGATGGTAATCCTCCGCGCACCAAAACTCCGAAGCCGGAGTGATTTCCGTAACGACCTTCCTTTTGTAAGTTCCGGACCGGTCGAGAGCTTCCTTCGAAGCGCGGGCTGCGGCTTCCTGCTCGGGCGTGTGGAAGAATATCGCCGTCCGGTATTGCCTGCCGTAGTCAGGCCCCTGCCGATTGAATTGCGTGGAGTCGTGATTTTCCCAGAAAACCTTCAAAAGGTCCGCATAGGAAACCTGTGAGGGGTCGAAGGTAACTTCCACAACCTCCGCGTGCCCGGTCTGGTCAGTACAGACGTCACGATACGTGGGATTCTTGAGATCTCCCCCCATGTAACCCACTGCGGTGGAGGTGACCCCAGGAATCTGGCGAAACGCCGCCTCCACTCCCCAAAAACAACCTGCCCCGAAAGTCGCCTTTTCTGATGTCACGCTCACGTTCCTCCTGTTAAATACGTTCGGCCTTTCTAATCGTATTCTGCTTCGGGCACTTTTTCCACTCCCCCCACCCTCCCGCGCCCGGGAATTATTGGATGCGGGCCGAGGATGGAGGAATCCGCCGAATGGAATGCCCGCGGAAATCGGACACGGCGACCACCGGTACGATTTCAATCTTTAAAGAATGCCTCACGATTTTCCCTGAATGTGACGATACATCTTTGGAATCTTGGGTGCGGCGTCTTCTCGTTCTGCCGATGTGTTGAGCTTTTTCGCGCATGCGAGAGAGGGACACTCTGTCCACTTAACCCTTTTAGCTTTGACTTAGTTTGTCAGGCCGAATAGAATTTTTGATTTGAGTCAATTCTGTTGAACTTCACTGGAGGAAGCAATTATGTCTGTCAAGGTTGGAATCAACGGTTTCGGGCGCATTGGCCGAAACCTTTTTCGCGCATCCCTGAACGACCCCGGGGTCGAAATCGTCGCCGTAAACGATATTACTGACCCCAAGACTCTGGCCCATTTGTTGAAATACGACTCGGTTTTCGGCATCTTCGACGCCACCGTGGGCTTCAAAGAGGACGCCATTACCGTCAACGGCAAGTCGATTCGCGTTTTTAAGGTGAAGGACCCCGCTGAAATCGACTGGTCCTCGCTCGGGATTCAGGTTGTTGTCGAGTCCACAGGCTTGTTCACCAAGGCCGACGACGCCAAGAAACATCTGAAGGGTACGGTGAAGAAAGTCATCATCTCCGCCCCGGCGAAGGGAGAGGACGTTACCATCGTGTTGGGCGTCAACGAGAATATGTACGATCCCGCCAAACACAATATTCTTTCCAACGCATCTTGCACCACGAACTGCCTGGCCCCGGCAGCGAAGGTCATCCACGACAATTTCAAGATCCTGAAGGGATCGATGACCACGATTCACGCCTACACGAACGACCAGAAAATTCTCGACTTGCCCCACAAGGATTTGCGGCGGGCGCGGGCTGCGGCTCTTAGCATGATCCCCACCACCACTGGCGCGGCCAAGGCCGTCGGGCTGGTATTGCCCGAGCTGAAGGGCAAGCTGGATGGATACGCCATGCGCGTCCCCACACCTGACGTTTCCGTGGTCGACCTCGTGGCGCTGGTCGAAAAACCCACGACCACCGAGGAAGTGAACGCCGCCCTCAAGAAGGCCGCGGAAGGCCCGATGAAGGGCATCCTTCAGTTCGTCGAAGAAGAACTGGTCTCCAAGGACTTCACCGGCAACCCGCATTCGTCCATGGTCGACGCGGGCTTCACCAAGGTGATTGACGGTAACTTAGTGAAAGTCGTCGCCTGGTACGACAACGAGTGGGGATACTCCTGCCGCGTCCGCGACCTGATCAACTTCGTGGCGGCGAAAGGACTGTAGAAGAACTGTAGGCAGCAAGCAGTAGGCAGTATGCAACGGACGGCTGTCCACGGTCGGTGGGCAGTCGTCCGTTGCCTTCCCGTCGCACGATTGTGTGGGTGGGAGTCAGCCGACCCCCAAGGCGTGAGCTTACTTGCTGCACGGCCGGATTGAGCCATCCCCGCCGCCCCCAACGGACCACGGACTACTGACAACGGACTCCGTCCAGCTCGCTTCATATCCCGAAATGAGGAATCATACCTATGCCCAAACTTTCTGTTCGTGACCTCGATCTCAAAGGCAAGCGTGTTTTCATGCGTGTAGATTTCAACGTGCCCTTAAACGATGCCGGCGAAATCACGGATGACACGCGCATCCAAGCCTCGCTTCCCACCATTCAGTACATTGTGGAGCGCGGCGGCCGGCTGATTCTCGCCTCGCACCTGGGCCGGCCCAAGGGCAAACCCAATCCCAAAATGAGCTTGAAACCCGCGGCGACGCGGCTGGCGCAAGTGCTCGGCAAGCCCGTGGCCTTCGCGGCGGATTGCATCGGTGCGGAAGCCGCGGCGCTGGCGCTCAAAGACGGCGACGTGCTTTTGCTCGAAAACCTGCGCTTCCATCCGGAAGAAGAAAAGAACGTGTCGGAATTCTCGCAGAAGCTTGCCGCGCTCGCCGACGTGTACGTGGACGACGCGTTCGGTTCCGCGCACCGCGCCCACGCCTCGACGGAGGGCATCACTCATTTTCTTTCTCCGTGCGTGGCGGGGTTGTTGATGGAAAAAGAGCTCGAATATCTGGGCAAAGCCGTGGGACACCCCGAGCGGCCCTATGTGGCCATCGTGGGAGGCGCCAAGGTATCCGACAAGATCGAGTTGCTGCAAAACATGATGAAGTTTGCGGACAGTGTCCTGGTCGGCGGCGCCATGGCCTACACTTTCTTGAAGGCGCAGGGCGTGGAAGTGGGACTGTCCAAGGTCGAGGCGGACAAGCTCGACCTGGCTCGCGACCTGCTGCAATTCGCTCAGCGCCGCAGCATCGAACTGCGACTGCCCGTGGACCACATCGTGGCGGAAAAGCTCGACCTGAGCGCAGCGGCGGAAGTAGCGCCCACCCCCAGCATTCCCGCCAACCGCTTGGGGGTGGATATCGGGCCGGCCACGCGCGCTGACTTCGCCGCTCGGATCGCCAAAGCCAAAACTATCGTCTGGAACGGTCCCATGGGGGTTTTCGAAATTCCCCAGTTTGCCGAAGGCACGGTGGCCATCGCCCGGGCCGTGGCGGATTCGTCCGCGGTTTCCGTGGTCGGCGGCGGAGACTCCGTCGCCGCGGTCAAAAAGGCCGGCGTGGAAGCGAAGATCACGCATATCTCCACCGGCGGCGGGGCTTCGCTCGAATTTCTGTCGGGGCTCACCCTCCCCGGCGTCGCGGCGCTGACGGAGAAGCAGTAGCACGGAAATGCTTGTCCTTGGTCCGTGGCCAGTTGTCCGTTGCGCCTGGGCTGTGGTGAAACGAGATTAACGTGGGCTGATCCTGGACCTCGAAGAGGTCCGCAGGTTTCACCTGCGGCTGACATTGTTCCTTTTTCAAGGAACATGCCGTGCGAACGAGCAAGGGACGACTGAAACCTAAATCAAAGGACCCATCCAAATGCGAAAACCCGTAATTGCTGGTAACTGGAAAATGT
Source organism: Terriglobia bacterium (assembly GCA_050010335.1). GTDB lineage: Bacteria > Acidobacteriota > Terriglobia > UBA7540 > UBA7540 > Bog-366. The sequence continues at coordinate 25,047 of JBEKLF010000064.1, read as the reverse complement.
ACAAGACCATCGCGGAAGCGGTGGATTTTATTGAGAAAATCAAGCCGGTGGCGGCGAAAGCCGAGCACTGCGAAGTGGTGGTGGCGCCGCCCTTCACGGCCTTGGCGGCCGCGGCGCACGCAGCGAAGGGATCGAAGGTTGCGGTGTCCGCTCAAGACGTTCACTGGGACAAGGAAGGCGCGCACACTGGCGACGTTTCGCCCTCCATGCTCGTTGACGCCGGCTGCACGCACGTCATCATCGGCCACTCCGAGCGCCGCCACGATCACGGCGAAACCGACGAGCAGGTGAAATGCAAGGTCAAGGCGGCCTTGGCAGCGGGCCTCGTCCCCATCGTGTGCGTCGGCGAAATCCTGGCGCAGCGCGAATCCGGCCGCACCGGGGAAGTTCTGAAGGCCCAATTCGAGGGCGGATTAGCCGGGTTGACCCCCTCGGACTTTTCCCGTATCATAATTGCTTACGAGCCGGTCTGGGCAATTGGGACAGGTCGCACCGCGACGCCGGAAATGGCCGCGGAAACCCATCGCCTCTTGCGGGGCCTGGCACGGCAGAAGTTCGGAGAAAAAGAGGCCAGTGCCGTGCGCATTCTTTATGGCGGCAGCGTGAAGCCTGACAATGTTGGTCGGCTCATGGCCGAGGAAGAGATTGACGGCGCACTGGTCGGCGGGGCGAGTCTGAAAACGGATTCGTTTACCGCTCTGGTAAATTATAAATAGCGGTCAGCAATCAGCGCTCAGCTTTCAGCCAAAGCATGAGCTGGCTGCTGAATGCTGAAAGCTGAGAGCTTAACGAATGATCACTCTTGTCCAAATCTTTCACGTCCTTATTTGCCTTCTGCTGATCGGAGCAGTGCTTCTCCAGGGGGGGGAGAACGTGGACATCACGGCGGCCTTCGGGGGGACCAGTCAGGCGGCTTTTGGGCCGCGGGGCTCTGTTACCCTTTTGGCTAAAATTACTTGGGTGCTCGCAGGACTTTTCATCGTCACTTCGATCACCCTCGCCGTCCATGCGTCGCGCCGGGGCGGCGGCTCAGTGTTAGAGACAGTGCCAGCCAAGACCGCGCCTGCGGTACCGGCGCCGGCGAAGAAGTAGAAGAACAGTCGTCAGTAGTCAGTTTTCAGTCATCAGCATGAACCGCCATTGGCCTCAGTTCAGGCGTGGCGGCTAGACGAAGACCGAGAACTGATGACTGATCACTAATAACTGCCTTTTGTGCGGAAGTGGCGGAACTGGCAGACGCACCAGCTTGAGGGGCTGACGCTCGCAAGAGCGTGGGGGTTCGAATCCCCCCTTCCGCACCATATTTCCCTGCCAAAAACTCAACCGACTACAAGAAACGGCTTATTCACCGGGGGCGTCAAAGCGTCGAGGGGGTTACGGAGGGAGCGCGGGCTCCAGATTTGATGGCGGTGCGAACTTGGGGAAAGTCCGGTTACTACTGGGTAGGAGTCTTCGCGGATGTCGCTCGACTCGAGGTCGGCAAACATCCCTCTTCAGTCCAAGAACAACTCTTCAAGCCTCCCGCCGTTCGTAGCGGTGATGCAATCCGCCGACCTCCGGCAATTCGACGACCGCCCCCCGCTCCGGCGGTTGAATCGGTCGGGTCTCCGGTGCATCCTTCTCCAACGACAAGTGCGTGCGCGGCCCGTGGTCATATGCGAAATACGATTTGAGCACGCGTCGCAGAGACGATTCGCTAAACACGACGATGTGGTCCAAACACTCCCGCCGAATCGATCCGATCAGTCGCTCCGCATAGGGATTCTGCCATGGCGATCTCGGGGCCGTCAGGACTTCGCGGATCGCCATCCCTCGGACTCTTTGCCGGAAGACCTCGCCATAGATGCTATCGCGATCATGGAGCAGGTAGCGTGGGGTCGTGTTCCAAGGGAAGGCCTCGGCAATCTGCTGTGCCGTCCATTCTGAAGTGGGATGGGCAGTAACGTTGAAATGAATCACGCGGCGCCGATGATGGGCCAAAACCACAAAGACAAAGAGGATTCGAAAGTTCACCGTCGGCACGACGAAGAAATCCGCCGCGACCAATTGCTTCAGATGACTGTCGAGGAACGTCCGCCACGTCGGGGAGGGTGGTTTTCGGTGCCGCTCCATGTACTTGGCAACGGTGGCTTGAGACAGTTCAATTCCGAGCTTCAGGATCTCGCCATGGATGCGTGGTGCTCCCCAGAGCGGATTCGTCAGGCTCATCTTACGGATGAGGTCTCGAACTTCACGAGACACTTCAGGCCTTCCCGGCATACGATGTCTACACTTCCAGGTCCAATACTGGCGGAATCCCCGGCGATGCCAGGCAATGACCGTTTCCGGCCTGACGATGATGAGCGCAGAACGTCAGCCCGACCAGAGGTGCAGCAGCCATGCCCACAAGAGGCGGTCCACCTCCGTGAGTCGAACGCGCCCACGCTGCGATCTTCGAAGGACGTTTATCTGGTGGCGGAGGGCAAGAATCTCCAACTGCAAGGCCGCCCGTGTTTGGAAGCAGGCGCGGGTGGTACCCAGAAAGGAAAGGAATAGGGTAAACATGGGAGCGGGAAGCTTAGCAGCGAGAGCAAACCAACACCAATGATTTCTAACCGGACGGAGTTTTTGGTAGGCACCCGGAAGTTGCGCTCACAGCGCCCGCAGCCATTTGAGCAGGGCTTCCGCGTTGGCGGCGGGCACGCCCTCCGCCCAAAGACACTCGTCTCCCTTGCGCAGCAGCAGGATCGCGCCGTTTGCTGCCGATCCAATAAACTCATCTGGGGTTGAGCGCTTGTCAGTGGTGAATTCCGGATACTTTTGAGCCAGAATTTTATGGTAGTCACGGAGAAACGCCAGGGAGGTTTCAGGACTCGTCCAGCGCGTGCGCGCCACCAGGGTATAGTCATTCCCGCCGGAACGCTCATAGAGCAAATACCGGTCCGCGACCCACGAATCGCTGCGTGCCTTGGCTTCGTCCTCGGAAACAAGTTGCCCGAGGAGGGAATAATATCCGAGTTCGCCCATCGCATTCTCGGTCAGAAACCGCAGGCCGGCCACCCCATCGAGCGCCGGCGGATGCGGCAGGGTGATTTGGGGAAGAGCTTGGTGATTGAAATAGGTCTGGGGCTCGAAGATTTCCTTGGTGGTCGCGGGAGGGTGTTCGAACAGCCCATTGAGGTTTTTCCAACCGCCGCGTTGCAGGCCGCCTTGGATAAAACCCATGCCTTGCACGTAGGGAAAGAGAGCCTGCATGCGGAAAAAGTAAGGCGCGTTCGAAAACGCGGGAAACTCGTCGAACTGCTGGTGAATCACCATTTCCATCAGAGGCGTAATGGATGGCATTTTCCCTAGTTCCATCCCCCCGACCGATTGTTGCAGCATGGCGGCGGTGGCATATCCCTCCACAACCGCCTGGCGCGCGTTCGTGGCATCGTCATCGTCGCGGGCGCCGTGGAGAAAGCTTTCCAGGTCCCAACTTTGGTCCTGCAATGCGTGGGTGAGTTCGTGAGAAAGCACCATGGCCTGCGTATCCGCCGGAACCCAGTGAGCGATGAACATGGTCTTGCGCTTGGGGTCGTAGAAGCCTGCGGCCTGTTCCGTGTAGAAGCTGATCAGGAACTTCTCCAGGCTGAAGTCACGCGGCACCAGGCCGAGGGCGCGCACCAGAACTTCCTGCGCGTGGATTTCCTCCGGCGTCATCTCTTCGTGCAAGTTCTGGGTGAGGTACTTTTCAATTTCCGGCCGGCTGATGGCCTGTTTCTTGAGAGCGCCCTTGATGGGCAGGCCGGTCATCTTACTCATTTGCTGAAAAACTTCGTCCGCCTGTGAAAGGAGATCTTGGCTTGAGGGCTGCTGCGCGACGGCGGGCGTTGTGGATAAATGGCAGATGCTAACCGTAAGTAAGGTTAGCCAGAGTGGGCAGGGGCATTTTGTCCGAATGAATGGCCTGAGTAGTTTCATGGTGGTGCCCGCCTCGATGTGGAAAGGGGTCATTTTTCCCGACTTTCAACCGTGAACCGTTTGACCCGCCCCTCTCACGAGACTATCATGAAACCCGCGCGAGCAAGCCGGGTGATCGCTGCCTCGCCTTAGCGCTCCGCTTTCCGGGGCTGGCAGGGGCGGGGGAGAGGAAAGTCCGAACTCCGCAGGGCAGTGTGCTCGCTAACGGCGAGGGCCCGAGGGGGAATCCCGATTCGTCGGGGTGTACGCCTCGGGTACGGAAAGTGCCACAGAAAATATACCGCCGTGCCGGCGCCTTCGGGCGGTCCGGCGCGGTAAGGGTGAAAAGGTGCGGTCCCGGGTCGCCGGGAATTAAAGCAAGAGCGCACCGCCCCAGTGGTGACACTGGGGGCATGGTAAACCCCACACGGAGCAAGACCAAATAGGAGGGGAGGGGCGGCCCGTCCCGCTACAACCCTCGGGTAGGTCGCTGGACCCCGCGAGCAATTGCGGGGCTAGAGGAATGATCGCCACCCCGATTCGTCGGGGGACAAAATTCGGCTTACAGGTTTGCTCGCGCTTTTCTTCCTTGCTTTAAATAAGTTACTGGATTCGTGGTGCTGATTGTGACGCAGGTGTGACGGTTATGTCTTCCAGCCCGCCATTCTTGATGAAGGAAAGCCTATTCACTGCAACGTGGTCCCGCCTTTCAAAGACCCTGAAGGACGACGGCGATGTTTACCGGTTCATATGTCGCTTGGTAGATGCATCAAAGATCGGCTGCGAATCGAATAACCGCGGCCTGCTGGTCTTCAAACCTGCCCTGGAGGCGGCGGAAGCGGACACGGCAAGCCCGGAACCTGATTATGGATCGGAGGGGGGAGCGACTGTCATGTTGCTGGAGACCGGCATGACGGCCTCGGTTGCGGTAGCGGCCGACATGGCTGACCTGTGGGAGGGGTCGGGGATAAGGGGGCGAATGGCAAGGGTCCCGGTGGTTTTCACGGCGCCTCCGGACTGATCTTTCAGGCCATTCCTGGAGTCGAGCAGCGAGCCGCGGCCATGCTTCCCCGCCGCTAAGATTAGGATCGGGACAATTGGCAGGCGATGAAATCGTCGATTGCGAACCGCCAAGCGCGTTACGAACCGGCGAGATCAGATCATTCAGGACGGCTGTGGCATACAAATCTGGCCACTACCCAGTGTTTTCATATTTGTCACATTGAGCCGTCGGGGCACAAGGACGTGTTCGACTCTTAATGTTCCAGGGTGAATCGTCGCTGTAGGCGCTTAGATCTTTATAAAGATGCGGTTCCTGTACAACCACAGACAAAGATACCAGAGCATTCCCCAGACGACGAGGCTGGTAACAATTTCCGCCGTGAGTTGACCCCCCCAGGCGAACAGTCCCAGGATGAAAGGTCTGGCGATCTTGCCGAACCACTCTGCCCCGCCCGTGTTGGTGAACAGGTAAATGAAGAGGGAATTCGTTCCCACGATGTTGAAGAAGGTGCTCCACTTCTTATATCCTTTCACATCAATCAGCCAATAGGAAAATGCCAATGCCAGCAGGCACCAACCGCCGCTCACGATCACGAACGAGCTGGTACAGATGCGTTTAATGATAGGGGTCAGGGGATTCAGGGCATAGCCGCTCACGACGCCAATGGCCCCGGCGATGGCCAGAACCCGAATCTTCGCCAGGGGGGCGCGGCTGCTCATCAGGACTTGTCCGGCAAGCACTCCCCACATCGTGTGCGCCGTGGTCGGCACCGCGTTGAACGCCACCCAGTGTCCATCGGAGAGCTTGTGCATGATCGCCAGATCCACCCAGGCCCCGAATCCATGATCCGGCGCGAAGGGCTGGTTGAAGCCTGCAACCGGCCACAGCCGATAGAGCAGCTCAGTGATGATTAGCAGCACGAGGGTGAAACCAAGCTGCACACTGGTCGATTTGCGCATCATCAAGAAAGCGACCAGGTAGGTGAAGGAGAGCTGCGCCAGCACATTCCAAAGCTCAAACGTCAGCCGTCCGGGGCCGATGCAATACAGGGCCCAGCCGAACAAAAGGAGCAGCGACGATCGGATGAGGGCGTGATGAAGGGTCTTGCGCCAACTGTCCCCCCGTTGCCAGCGCTTGCCGAGGGAGAAAGGCATGGCCACACCGACGATAAACATAAAAAAGGGCTGGACCAGATCCCAGCAGCGAAGACCATTCCAAGGGTGATGGTCCAATTGCCAGCCTATGGCGCTAAGTAGTGTGCCATTCCGTGCCTGGGGCTACCCCTGGACTACGGCATTCTTGGTAGCGGGTTCAGGATTGTTCCTTTCATTGAACACCGCCACTGCCCCAACGTTACCAAAATCACTCCGCCGGTAGCGTCTCCATGCCATAGCGCCGGGCTTCCGCGGCCATCAGGCGTGTCAACTCCGATCGTGCCTCCGTGGGCAGACGTGAGGGCTTGTAGCGCTCGACGAGCCGCGAGACCTCCTGCCCGGCGCGCTCACTCAACGTTAGATGGCCATCTGCCGCCCACCGGGTGCGGTTGGCACGATCGATGACCACCCCGGGGAAAACGATTTCCTCTCGCAAATGGCGGCGGGTGTGATCAGCAATGAGCAGATGCTTCTCGCGGCGCAATTCCTCAAAAATAGGAATCGACGGAAAATCCTCCCGCGGCTCGATTCCGCGCAACAGGCGATACGTCATGCCGCAAATTTCGTCATCGAGGACGAGCTTCTCCAGGCTGAGGCAACTCTCGAAATCCAGCATCCCCGGACCCGAGATACTGTTGATTCCCGAAAGTGCCGCCAGGGTCGCGCCGATGCCCGTCTCGAGCCCCGCTTGCGCGTCAAGTTGTTTGGCGTCGCTTAAGGCAATGTAACCCTGGGTGGGCATGCCCAGGCGCTTCCCGATCTCGCTATTCGCACAGTCGAGCATCATGGTCTCCACCGCGCCCATGGGAGTGGTTTCGAACCGGACGTCGAAAATGGCTGGCGAGCCCCCGTACAGGATCGGCGCGCCGGGATTCACGAGCTGGCTGATCACCACGCCACTCAGATTCTCGGCGGTTTGCTGAACCAGGCTTCCCACCAGAGTGACGGGCGCCATGAACCCGGATAGCGGCATGGAGATCAACTCCACCGGAATTGACCAGCGCGCGCAGTCAACCAGATTCTGGCTGGTCACCTCACTCCATTTGATGGGCGCCGTAGGGCAACAGGAAAAGATGGTCAGGGGTTTGGCCCGCAGCGCTGGCTCGCTTCCCCGGACGGCCAGTTGCAGGTCCTTCATGATCTCAAACGACTCGATCGTGAAAGCTCCCGTTACCACCGGCTTCTCACCGTACAGAAGGCTCAGATAGAGTCGATAGCTATCCGAGATTCTCTCGTGAACATCCGCGGGGATCATGGCGGTGCTTTGCGAAGCGATGTGGTCGAGGCCACTCATCAATTTCACGTAACGGATGTAATCCGCTGTCGTGGGCCTGCGCATGTCGCCGGTCCGCGTATCCAGGATATTGAGCGCGGTGGAGCCGGGAGTAAAATATACGTTGTCACCCTGGAAGTCATGGGTTTCGTTGGCCAGAACATCATAGAGTTTAAAAGTACGAGGGACGGTGTTTAGCGCTTTGTCGATAATTGCTTCCGTCAAGCGGGCATTACAGATGCTGGCGTCCACATCGGCGCCATGGTCGGCCAGCAGGCTGAGGACGGACTTGTTGTGGATCTCGACGCCCAACTTGCCCAGCACCTCCCGCGCCTCGGCGATGATTCTATCGATCAGTTCATCTTGCAACAGTCTCAGAGTCGGCCTCATGGGTATCCTCGCATGTAGTGATTGCAATCATTCTCCACCCACTGGCGTACCGCGGTCCGATTACTCGCTCGTTCCGCTCCCTATGTGGGTGCTCAGCCGTCCAGCCTTTCTCAGATATGTCCAGCCTTTGGCATCGGCGGCGAGAGTGCCTGTCAGGTGCACTCAGGCGGGCCAGTATATGGTGTGATTGGGGAAGTTTCAATGGCGTGGTCGGAGTCTCCTAAAGCGTGCCTCGAGGGTTCAGAAAGACACGTGAAGACTAGTACATGACACAAGAGGAAGCACATGTGCTACGACCCGGCCGCCACTCACCCATTGCATGTGACGCGCACCATTCTTGGTTGATAAATAGCCGGTAGGCCGGCACCTTGACCCCAGGGAGGACTGGACCGTCGGTCCCGTGCTGTTGACCCATCGGCCAGCCACCTGAGTATTGGCGGCAGCATGAACAGGCCCTCAAAGACTCCTCGGACTCAGCCGCGAAGGGGAGCGTGGGTCCGTCGGGAAGGGAGCTTGTTTCTGCCCCGTCAGGCGACCAGTACTTTGGAGTGTTGCAATTGGTCGCGCACAGGAGTATGAAGGAAGCATGCCAACGGGAGGAGCTATAACTCCACCGGGCACCGATACGATCGTCGAATGACTGCACCGCTCTTGCGGTGCGCACCATGGCAACGCCCCGCGGGCGCTTCCATGGGATTAACGACGAACACCAGAGACGGGGAGCCGCAAGCGGTTCCCCGTTCTCGTTTACGGACCAAGAATGGCGGCAGCGAGGGATTGTATTGGGCAGAGCGAGGCCCTACCGTATAGCAAGATTCATCTCGTACCGGATGCGCAGCTACATTTTTTTGCTGGACAATCGCGACCTGGAACAGTTTAGAGGGTAAGATCCTATCCTCGGGAGGTCCGTTTGCGTAAACTCAAGGCATTACTCATTTGTCTTGCGTCCTGCCTGGTATCGAGCCCATCCGTCCTGCTCTCCGGGGGATCCCCGGTAAAAGGCGAGGTTAACTGGGATAGGGTCATCAGGGTGTCGAAAACCTCCGTTTCCATTCAGGACTGCCCCGAACCCCCCTTGCGGCGCGGTCGACCAACCCATGATCCTATTTACAAGGCGCTGCGAGACCTGCACGCGGATTACCCTCGCCTGCAACCCTGGTTTCCTTACCCTAAGATGGTGGTGGCGGAACTGAAGCCTCCAGAGAACGGTAAGACATACTGGGACTTTGCCTTGATGGACGAATTTACGGAAGACTTCATGCAGGCGACGGCAGGGCATCCGGTGGTGTTTGACTTCGGCACCATACCTGCGTGGATGTTCAAAACCCCGGCGCCGGTTCCGTATCCCGACGACCCTGACGAAATCGCTTGGAAATACTCACAAGGGACGGAGCTCCGTGACCCCACCTTTAGGGAAGTGGCGGATTACCAGGCGCGACTGGTGGGCTGGTACACCCAAGGCGGTTTCAACGATGAACTGGGAAAATGGCACGCTTCCGGCCATCACTACAAGATTGCTTACTGGGAAGTTCTCAATGAGAGTGATGGGTCCGATCAGCACAGTATGACGCCCGAGTACTATACCCGCATCTATGATGCGATTGTCGAGAGAGTCCGGCAAGTTTCACCGCACATGAAGTTCATCGGGTTGGCGCTGTCAGATCCGGTTGGCGGCCCTCAGTATTTTCAGTATTTCCTCGACCCCAAACATCACCAACCGGGCATCCCCATCGATATGATTTCCTACCATTTTTACACCATGCCGGACGCGGACGAAACGCCGGAGACCATGCAGTACACAATCTTCGATCAGGCCGACAAGTTTCTGACCGCGGTTCGGTACATCGAAACCATCCGGAAGCGGCTCTCTGCGGGGATGGGGAGCTATATAGATGAACTCGGGTCTTTTCTGCCTGACCCGGAGGCACCCCAGTTTGCCCATCCCATCCCCGATTCGTACTGGAACCTGGCGGGGGCCATGTGGGCCTACACATTCGCCCACCTGGCGGCGATGGGCATCGACATTGTGGGGGGAGCAGAATTGATTGATTATCCCGGCCAGTTCGCCTCAACCTCCCTGCTCAACTGGGACACCGGCCAGCCCAACGCCCGGTATCGCGTTTTGAAGCTCCTGCGCGATAACTTCTCCCCAGGCGACAAACTGGTAGAAACCCATCTTGAATCACCATATGTCTTTGCCCAGGCTTTCATAACAGCGCAAGGAGAACGAAAAATCCTTCTGGTCAATAAGCGAGAACGACAGATTGAGGTTTCCATCCCTGGGTTAGCCGGGGGCACGGCCGAGGTCGTGGACGTAATAACCGGTTCCTCCCCGCCGGCCACGACCAGTTTGACGGCAGATGACATACCCCTCAATGGTTTGGCGGTTGCGATCGTCACTCTCAAGAAATAGGGGGATTGAACCCGAGTCGCAAGTTGAGCGAGGTTTTGGGCCCCGTGAGTGCTGTGTGGAGCCCCCGCTTGGCTCTTACCAAGGAGGACGCGAGCCTGCTCCAAGAGGTATCGCAGTATTGGTCTTGCACTCTGCTGTTTCCCCGCCCCCTATTGTGTCCCATCATAACGGCCGTGTGCATCGAGGCGGTCAAAGTCAGGCACCTGCGCTCTCAGCACCTCCTTGACTTCGAATTGGCAGCGACTTTCGAGTTCGTGGTCAGCGTCCCGCGCAAGATTCTTTCGAGAAAAGACCCTGCCTGCTGTAATAATCGTCCCAATCTGTCGTCCTCAGTATAGGAGCAGCCATAGGAGGCGACCTTGCAGAAGGCGACAGTAACTACGGCGGAGGTTCCAATTCCAAGTCCTGCCACTGACCTGGAGCGACTTTTCCAGGATTATCACGCTCTGGTGTTTCGTACCGCGTACCGCATTGCCGGCAATGCCAGCGACGCCGAAGACGTGCTGCAAACGATATTCATGCGCTTGGCGGGCCGCGACCCCTTGGCTCCGCCGCTCGATCAACCGGAGAGCTATCTGCGGCGGGCGGCCATTAATGCCGCGTTGGACATCGTTCGAACCCGGGGAACGGATGCGTCGGCGCCCCGGGACGAGTCGTTGCCCGGCTGCCGCCAGCCTGACCGTCACGATCTTCGAGATTGTCTGCGGCACGCCCTGGCTCGTCTCGCGCCCCGAGACGCCGAGGTCTTTGCGCTCCGTTTCTTGGAAGGCCACAGCAATCCCGAGATTGCCCGGATGCTGGGTATGTCGCAGGTGTTGGTTGCAGTCACCGTACACCGTACACGGCGCCGATTGCAGAAAGAGATTCGTTCCTACTGGGGAGGCAAATCATGAACAGCAAAAAGGATCGTGGCGAAACCACACTGGAACAGGCTGTTGCTCAGGTCTGCGGAGAGAGCGTGGATCAGCAAGTCGGGGAGCAGGCGGCGCATCGCGTCTGGGCGCGGATTTCCGAAGCCTACCCCGGGCCCGCGGCCATCCCCGAGGTTGGTCAGATTCGAAGTTGCGCCGATTTCCAGACGCTGATTCCCGCTTATCTCGCCAAGACCTTGCCTGAAGCCCGAGCGCTGCTGCTTCAGACGCACACGCTCGAATGCGTAGCTTGCCGGCACGCCCTACACGATGCCCGCTCGGGCCGTCATGCGGCCGCCGGTCACGTTTTGAAATATCCTGCCAAGCCGGGGCGGTCCAATTGGATCATGGGCTGGGCCATCGCGGCCGTTCTGCTGGTCGGCGTGGGCATCGGACTCGTCTCGACGGGGGGCTGGTTTGGCGGAACTCAGGCGGTGGTGCAGAGCATGGATGGCTCTCTCTACCATGTCTCGGATCACGGCAGCGTCGCCCTTACTTTGGGAGGTGTTCTCACGGCGAACCAGGAGGTTCGCACCGCCAATGCTTCCTCAGCGGTTGTGCGGCTGGCGGACGGTTCGCTCGTGGAAATGAGTGAACGTGCGGACCTGTGGCTGTCACGGAGCTGGCGCGGCGCCACTCTTCATCTCGAGCGCGGCGACATCATCGTTAAGGCGGCCAAGCAAACTCATGGGCGGCTCTACGTGGCCACGCGCGATTGCGTCGTGGCGGTAAAGGGTACGATCTTCGCTGTGGACGCGGGCCTGAAGGGCGCCCGGATCTCGGTGATTCAAGGTGAAGTCGAGGTGACCCAAGATGGCAGGGTGAGGCTGCTCCATCCGGGAGAGCAGCTTACAACTCGCGCCGCCCTGGCGCAGGTTCCGGTAACGCAGTCGGTCGCCTGGAGCCACAATTCCGGCGAATATCTCGCCCTGCTCAGCGAGCTGACCGGGCTGAAGAAGCAGATTAATGCGATTCCTGGCCCGGCGGCACGCTATGATTCCATGCTGCTCAAGATGGTGCCGGCAAACACCATTTTCTACGCCGCCATCCCCAATATCGGTTCCACCCTAAGCCAGGCGAACCAGCTCTTCCAGGAGCGACTCGAGCGAAGTGAAGTGCTACAGCAGTGGTGGAAGCAACAGCAAGCTTCCGGTGAAGCCCAAAGGACGCAGCAGATCATGGACAGAATCCGCAGCTCCAGCGACTATCTGGGCGACGAGATCGTGATCGCCATGCTCGCGGACCACCAGTCACCGCTCCTGCTGGCGGAGGTCAAACGCCCGGACTTCGGGGCGTTCTTGCAAGGGCAGCTCAGCCAGCTCAACGCGGGTGGACCCACGCCGCAAGTGGTCGGCAACCCGGCTGCGATAGGGCCGGCCGTAAAGGGTCAGCCCTTGATTCTCCTCCGGCACAACATTCTCGCCGTGGCGACCGACGGCGCAGAGTTGCAGAGGGTTGCGGCCCTGATTGACGATTCGGGATCGAGCGGCTTTGTCTCCACGCCCTTTTACGCGGCCATTCGGCAAGCTTATCAGGGCGGAGCCGGCTGGCTGCTTTGTGCCGACATGGAACAAATTCTTGCGAAATCCGTACATAAGGGAAAGGCCGGAGAAAAGCGCGACGACCTGCTAATGAATGAGAATGCCGGCCTCACGGATATGCGATATCTAATCATGGAAAGCAAGGAAGTGGGCGGCGAGACTCAGAACCGGGCCACCCTCACCTTCGCCCAGGAGCGCCGCGGAGTTGCTTCCTGGCTGGCGGCGCCCAGCCCTATGGGCACGCTGGATTTCGTGTCGCCGAACGCGAGCTTTGCGGTCTCCTTTGTCGCCAAAGAGCCCCGCAGTATTCTTCAGGACATGCTGAGCTTGATGCAGCTTGAAGGATCAGAATCCAGCCAAGAGTGGGCTGACTTCGAAGCCAAAAGTGGTGTGAACCTGCAGGAAGATCTGGCCGGCTCCCTCGGCGGTGAGGCCACTTTTGCTTTGGATGGTCCGCTGCTGCCCACTCCGAGCTGGAAAGTAGCGATTGAGGTCAACGATGCCACGCGCCTCCAGGCAGCCATCGAAAAACTCGTGCCCGCCATGAACCAGCAAGCCGGCGGTCAGGGCGGCCACGTGACTCTAACCCAGCAGAATGCTAACGGGCTCACATTCTATGGCTTGCAGGTGGCGCCGGGGGCGTCTTCCTCCCCCAAAGTCTCGCCCTCGCCCAAAGACATCCTTTACGTTTACCTGGATGGCTATCTGCTGGCTGCGCCCAATCGAGCCTTGTTGCTCAGCTCCATTCAGAATCGCGAGACCGGCTACTCGCTGCCGCGCTCTGCAGATTTTATCAGCCGGCTGCCGCACGATGGCCACACTAATTTCTCCGGGCTGGTCTACCAGAATCTGTGGTCCGCGGTGGCTCCCATTGCGGATCAGTTGAGATCCACCGCCATGCTGACGCCGGCACAAAAGCAGGCGATCGATGAGATGAGTCAGGACAGCGCTCCGAGCCTGATCTGTGCCTACGGCGGGCCGGACCAGATCTCGGTGGCGAATACGGGCAGCTTTCTTGGCCTGGGCTTCGAATCTTTGCTGGGCGCAGGCCACGCGGGACCCTTTAGCGTGCTCCAGATCATCGAGAGCGCGGCGAGGTCGGTCCCCAAGGAGTAGACCGAAACCAAGCCCTGAGGTGCGTTAGAACCAAACCTCTACGTGAATTACGGCTCGCACCATTGAATGGGAAGGACACATGGCGCCAGTGATCGAACTCGAGGGTCTCGGCGTCCGCTTCGGACAGCGGGACATCCTCAAGGACTTGCGGGGTTCCATATCCGGGCGGACCATCGGGTTGCTGGGCCCCAACGGTGCCGGCAAGTCAACCCTGATCAACACCCTCCTGGGGTTCCATCGCCCTTACCGGGGTACGGCGCGGGTTCTGGGTTACGATATTCGGACTCAGGCGAAACAGATCCGCCGCCTCACCGGCTACATGCCGGAGTCCGATTCCTTCATTGCCCACCTGACGGCGGTGAAGTTCATCCGCATGATGGCGGAACTGTCGGGTCTGCCCTCGGATGCTGCCTTGGAGCGGGCGCACGAGGCCTTGTTTTACGTGGGCTTGGGCGAGGCGCGATACCGCACGCTCGGCACCTACTCGCTCGGCATGAAGCAGCTCGCCAAGCTGGCTCAGGCCATTGTGCATGGCCCCCGCCTGCTGATCCTCGACGAGCCCACCAATGGTCTCGACCCCCCCGCCCGCCAGCGCATGATTCGCCTGATCCGGGAGATGCGTGACAGCCGGGAACTCCACATTCTCCTTTGCTCCCATCTGCTGCGGGACGTCGAGGAGACCTGCGAGGAGGTGCTGATCCTTAAGGACGGTATGAAGGTCCATTATGCGAACTTGGAGGAGGAGCGCAAGGCCTACCGGCGCTTCGTCGAGCTTGAGACCTGGGGGGGCGAAAAGGGTCTTGCCGAAGCCGTCACAACCCTGGGTTGCGAGTGCGCTTTGACGGGCGATCATGGGATGAAGATGGTCGTGCCGGAGAGCTTCTCCATTCGCGATCTGTATCGCCTCGCGGCCGAGCGGAACGTGCAGATCCGCCGTCTGAATTTCCGGCGCGACAGCCTGGAAGGCATTTTCCTGAAAGCCATGGAGAGCACTAATGGCCGTTCATAAACGCAGCTATCGTGGTTACTCCGGGCAGCTCACGCCGCTCTGGACCCGGTTCTTGATCGTCACCCGCTATGGCTTCGAGAACGTTTTCCGCTCCAAGCTTCTGACGGCACTCTTTGTCTGCTGCTGCTTCTTTCCCTTCGGTTGCGCGGTTGCCATTTACCTCAATCAGAACGTCCAGGTGCTGGCGTTGCTCAACATCCACACCATGTTTGACGTGGATGGCAGGTTCTTCTTTCATTTTCTGAATGGGCAGCTCGGGATGGCCTTCGTGCTGACCGCTCTAGCGGGCCCGGGTTTAGTCTCCTCCGATCTCGCCAATAACGCCCTGCCGCTGTACCTCTGCCGGCCGTTCTCGCGCGTCGATTATGTGGTAGGGAAGATGACTATCCTGGTGGCCCTGTTGTCATTGATCACCTGGGCTCCTGGCCTGATCCTTTTTCTGATCCAGGCGAGCTTGGCCGGGGCGAGCTGGACCATCGCCAACCTCTGGATGGCGGGCAGCATTTTCGTGGCCTCGGGCATCGACATCCTGGTTCTTGGCCTGCTGTCGCTGGCGCTCTCGGCCTGGATCAAGCGTCGGCTCGCGGCAGGTGCGGCGCTATTGGGCGTTTTCTTCTTTGGCGCCGGTTTCGGCCAGGCCATTAACGCCGTGCTCTCCACGCACATCGGCTCCTTGTTGAATGTGGGTGAATTGATGGGCAGCGTTCACGTCGCCCTGTTTCGAGTGAGTTCGCGCCCTCCGATTCCTGCTGACCTGGCCTGGCTTTCGCTGCTGGCGATCTGCGTGTTTTGTGTGATGCTCCTGGAGCGCAAAGTTCGCGCCTACGAAGTGGTGAAGGGATGAGCGAAAACGGATCCGGCAAGGGGCCCGAGAGGCAGATCATCTTCGAGGACGTGTCCAAGTTCTACGGCGACGTGCTCGGCGTGAACCGCGTCAATCTATCGATTCCGCCGGGCATCACCAGCTTGGTGGGGCCCAACGGTTCCGGCAAGACCACGCTGATGAACCTGATGACGGGTCTCGTGCGGCCCACGCGCGGGCGCATCAGCGTGCTCGGCATCGCGCCCGACCAGCCCGAACAGCTTTTCCGCCGGGTTGGCTACTGCACCCAGTTCGACTCGTTCCCCCGGGGAATCACCGGCTATCAGTTTGTCTACTCCTTTTTGAGGTTGTCCGGCCACCGGCACGCTGAGGCCCATGATCTGGCTGAACAGGCCATCGAGCGCGTCGGTCTCACTGAGGCGGCGGGACGAAAGGTCGCGGCCTACAGCAAGGGGATGCGCCAACGCATCAAGCTGGCCCATAGCATATGTCACAATCCTTCCGTGCTTGTGCTGGACGAACCTTTGAACGGCCTTGATCCGCTCATCCGCGCTGAGTCCATCGCCCTTTTCCGCGGCCTGGCGCAAGCGGGCCGGCACCTGCTGATCTCGAGCCACGTCCTCCACGAAGTCGACCTGATCTCCGACCAAGTGGTGCTGCTCAGCAACGGCTACGTAGTGGCCGAAGGACAAATTCACAGCGTCCGGGATGAGATTCAGGATCACCCCACGCAGATTCTGATCCGCTGCAACAAACCTGCGGAGCTGGCCTCACAAGCGTTCCAGCAGGACTGCGTGGTGGAGGCGCGCATTCACAACGATGGCATGGGTGTGCTGGTGAAAACGAGGGATGCCGACCGCTTCTACCTCATGCTGAATCATATCGCCCAGAACGGCATCAATATCGAGTCGGTGGCGCCTGCCGACGCCGACGTACTCTCGGTTTACGAGTACCTGGTAGGCAGCGAGGAGTCCACGAAATGAGCCCCCAGCCCTGGAGAATGTATTCGTCGCAGCTCTGGGCCATCCTTCGCCTGGAGCTGAAGAAGACCCTGCTGGCCCGGCGCGGATTCTGGATTTATCTGCTGGCTTTCGCTCCGGCGCTGCTGTTCGCGGGGCATTCGTTCGTGCAATTGAAGACCGGACGAACCGGTGATATCGGCAACGACACCCACCTCTTCGCGGGAGTCTTTCAGCTCCTCTTCCTGCGCCTGTCGATCTTCTTCGGTTGTGTCGGGATCTTCATGAATCTGTTTCGCGGAGAGGTGCTGGAGAAGAGCCTGCACTATTACTTCCTGGCACCAGTCCGAAGGCAGGTGCTGGTGGCCGGAAAATTTCTCTCCGGCCTGCTGGCGTCAATGGTCATTTTCGGCAGCAGCATCGTGCTTCAGTTCTTTGCGCTTTACTGGCACTTCGACTCCAATGTCCGGCAGGACTATTTCTACCACGGACACGGTCTGGAGCATCTGGCGGCCTACTTTGGAGTTACCCTCCTGGCCTGCGTGGGATACGGCGGCGTGTTCCTGGCGGCGGGCGTGTTGTTCCGCAATCCGCTCTACCCCGCGGTGATCATGCTGGCCTGGGAAGCGATCAGCGGCTTCGTGCCCCAGATGTTGCAGCACGCCAGCGTGATCTTCTACTTGAAGTCGCTCTGCCCGGTGACGGTGCCGGCAGAGATCCTCATGGGTAAGGGAAATCTCCTCTCCTTGCTGGCGGTGAACCCCACACCCGCATCCGCGCCCAGCGCTATCCTGGGGCTCCTCATTCTCTCCCTTGCTTTCCTGGTCTTGACGGGCCGACAAGTCCGGCGCATGGAAATTGATTACGGCACTGAGTAGGCCGACACCCATTGGCTGCACACCGGTCCGATTCCTTGACACTTGTCTTTGCAAAAGATTCGATCTCTCGGGTCGAGCCGATCCAAAAGGCGCTAATTCCCTCGACGAAGCGCCAAGGCGTAGTGGCTGAGCATGTTTCGAGGGTTCAGTTACCGCGACCACCCCGCTCTTGGGGGGACGGGACCGGACCCTCGTAAGTGAGGCGTAACCCCCAGTCGATATCACCTGGGAATGGGGGGAGCATTATGATGCCGACGACGCTCGACTGCAGCGTCCCGTTGCCGGCATCCTGCCACGTCCCGTCTCGCGGGTTGTACCACTGTGCCCGATATATGCTGTTCAGTTTGGCTCCGCGAATCTGGCTGCGGGGGCAGCCCTTCTCGAAATACACAAGGAAGAAGTTTCTGTCTGGCGTGCGGGCGCAGTAGGCCCAGCCTTGATAGGCGAGCAACTCGGCTGTCTTGTCGGGGGATACCAGGTCGGGGTTGGGAACCAGTTCCTGGTAGCGTGTCCCGATCGAAAATGCAAAGGTACGAAGGTGGTGCATTTGCGCCGCGGAATTCCATTGGAAGGCATCCCACATCTTGATAGGAGCAGCCGGCTCGATGTCCGCTCCCCAGATTCCTTCCGCTCCGTAGACATGCCCGCCAAGCCCCCCCGAAAGAAAACTCCCGTACATCGACGAGCGCACGAACTGATCGTCCTTTTTGGTGCCGCCCGGCGCCCCGTACTGGTAGCCCCGACCTCCGCCCAGCGATCGTGCGTCCACATATCCGGAATAATAGGGTTCGCCATTCAGAGCTGGCATCGGATTGGGGGCCTGAAAGATTTCGGTCAGATACCAGTAGTTGTTGTGCTCGCGCATGTTGCCGATCTGGTGTAGGGTCACCCAGGAATCGTCGCCCCAGTTTTCGAGTGTGGAGGGGTTGGCATTCGAGGAGAGCAGCGTGCCGAAAGGCGGCGGTCCATACCTCTCCAACACCACCCGAATCGCGGCCGTGAAATCGTCGGGGGAAACGGACTCGCTGATGATGTCGAGGTGGATGGGACTGAGAACCACATTATTGGCCTGATAGCGCGACCAGATGTACTGGATGAACCGCGAGTAGGAATCCGGCCACCGGTAGAATTTCTTCCAGCAAAGGCTGGCATCTCTCCGGGAGACCTCGATGAACGGCACGAAACCGTGCCCGTTCAGGTAGTCGATCTTGCGATCCAAGTAGCGGAAATATTCCGGGTTGATGCGATCCACGTCGGGAAACATGGTTTCGTATCCGGGGACCTTACCGGGGAATACGAAGGGCCTGCCGCCTTCGTTATCCATATTCTTGGCGCTGCCCGTGCCGAACTCGAGCCAGGCGGAGCGGACTGTTGTCCTCCCGGAATCGTTCATTACAACGTTCCAGGGCGCCCCATCCGTCATCCAGTTCGGGAACGCCGCGATGATATTCACCCAGTTGAAACCCTGGGCTTGGCGAAACCGCACGTAGTCCTTGAACCCGGCCGTGGGCCCTATCGGCCGCTCTTGGTCGTCGTCATACCAGCGGAAACGATTCGTCCCCGCGGCGTACCAAGTGTCGCCAATCACGAAAAACGGTGTTCCATCGGCCAGTTCCAGGGCGTGCTGGTTGGCGGTCGGATGCAGAAAGCCCCCGCGCAGCGGGTTCATGCGCTTCTCTTCCTCAGTCCAGCCGGTCGCAACGAACGATCCGCTCTGGCCGGCCAGGCCTTTATCGGGCGGATTGGAGCCACTGCGCCAGGTCCAGGTTCCCGGCGCCGTCGCCACCAGTCGTACGCGAAAAGTCCGCTCTCCATCCCAGAAGCCGTAAACCCGCCTCTTAAAGCCGGGACCGGTCAAGTCCACCCAGACTGTAATGTCGGTATAAGGGTTGGCAAAGGAACCGGCAGACGCAAAGACAAGTTCCTGTTTCTCCCATACGTGCAACCCGGCCAGCAGGCTAGGCGGGGCAGCCAGGACAAGTAGTAACGAGAGCCAAGCCCAACCGCGTACTGTCTTCATGGGTAAGTTCTCCTCACACATAGGAAGTTTGTCTTTCGCCAGAACCAGATCGGGTTCCCAAACTGCCTCGACCCTGGGTTACACGATGCCTCTTAATAGTGCGAGCGATTCGTGACTAACCTATGGAAATTGCAGGCGGTCGAGTTTCGGCGGTGGACATCATTGCCGACCGGCCAAATCCCGTTGCCCGCGGTCGTCCGAGTCAGTCCTTCCCAGAACCGGCGTCATGCTCCCACGCTCCAAAGGACCTACAAGTCTTGGAATGCAATCTCGCACTCTGCCCGACCCTATCCATGATGGATTCGAGTGAGAATCCCGATCCGTGCCTCATTCCGGCAGTGTCAAAGCCCTACATGTCCAATGTCCTTGCACGTTTGTTCTGGGCGAGGAAAGGGATGGGCATTGGAATGCTCGGATGAGGCTAAAATCATTCCCTTTCTGCTGGAAACCTAGGGGCGAACCAGTTCCCCTGCGTGCTTCTGAATCTTCCGGATAGCCTCAGCGATCTGATCCATGTCGCGGCGAGGTCCGAGCAACATCGTTTGGAAGAACCACACTGCTTCTTCACACAGTTTGTCGTTCTCCGGGCACGCGTTGCGCTCTTCCCAATGAACAATCTCTCGTTCGGAATAGATCGTCCGGTAGGCGCGGGAGTTGAGCGTCTCTTTTAGGAAGGGCTCTTTGTTCAGCGGGGCGTAGCCGCTCGCGCAGGGTATCCCTTCCTTCGCCAAGGCCTCAAGAAAGCGCGCCCGCGGGAGGTCGGCAAAGTGCGCCTGATCGTAGCAGAGCATGTAGAGGTGGTAGCCGTTGCGGGTGGTGCCCTCGTACATGCGGGCCGGGGAGATTCCCGGAATCTTGCGCAGCAGGCTGGTCAGATACAGGGCATTCTGCTCGCGCACCCGCGATTGCTCTTCCAGGCGAGTCAACTGTTGCAACAGCAGTGCGGCCTGGAACTCCGTCATGCGCAGGTTCGAGCCTTGCCGTGCATATTGAAAAGTTGCCCCGGCCGGACCGCGGCCCTGGTTCTGGAAACTCCGGCAAAACTCGTGCAACCCCGGGTCAGATGTCAGGATTGCCCCACCTTCTCCCGAGTTCAGATTCTTGGACGCCTGGAAGCTGAAGCAGCCCAGGTCTCCCAGAGTGCTGACCCGCCGGTCACGCCATGCGCCGGTGTGCGCCTGGCATGCGTCTTCGATGACCGGCAGCTTATGCTTTTTGGCGACTGCAAGAACTATGTCCATGTCCGCCGGATTTCCACCCAAGTGCACCGGCATGATGCAGCGCGTCCGAGCGGTAATCTTCGCCTCGATCTTATGGGCATCGACCTGGAAAGATTCCCGATCGGAGTCAACAAAAACCGGCAAAGCGTGTTGCATCAGGATGACATTGAGCGTAGCGACGAAAGTATAAGGCGGGAGAATAACCTCATCGCTGGGACCAACTCCCAAAGCGTTGAGAGATGCGTAAAGGGCGGTGGTGCCGCACGACGTTGCCACGCAATATTTCGCCCCCAAGGTTCTTGCCCAAGTCTCCTCGAAGCGCGTCGCATAGTGACCGTCGGATGACCGACACCAGTCCTTGCTGTGCAGCACTTCCATCCAGCCCTTTTCGTCGTTCTCCTGGATGACCGGCCAGGAAGGAAAAGGATCAGTCCTGACCGGTGTGCCGCCGAGAAGAGCTGGTTTTTCTCCTTCCGAACCTGTCGCGGCGACACGCGGAGACTCTGCCCCTACGGCCACTCCTAACCCTGTTGCACCTGCGGACATCGTGCGGAGAAAATGACGTCGCGTGAGACGGTTAACCATATGCCCTCCTCCAAACGCACTCGCCGGCGGCTGTCCCGCCCACAACAACTTCGCGTCTAGACGTTTCGCTGCGGACCTGCCGAATCAGATCGTGGACCTTTCCGATTATCGTTTCCTCAATGGTGGGAGCAAACGGGCCGGGTTGGCCGTAATAGACCATAGCGCCCCCGCCTTCGTAGCCGCCTTCCTTCAAAACGCGCAACGACGGGATATAGGAAAATACATCATTGCAGTAAGCCGCCACCCATAGCTTCTCCGCGCCCAGTTCCCTTTTCAGACGCAAGTCGTAATCCACCACCACCTCGCCCCCTAAGGCAACGAGCGTGAGATCCTGGCCGAATTGCCAGATTTCGAGAGGGTAAGGATACTCGGCGGGCAGATGGCCGCTGCGGTCCAGAGTCTTGAGCATCGCGCCGGCCCAGTTGCGATGGTACACGTCCTTGCTCTGGAGTTGGGCCTGTAACTCCTCGCGGCCAGGCGGGGTGGCAAAGGCGACGGGGAACTCTTCGTAGGCTGTCTTCAATGGCCCGAGGACCACTGGGAGTTCCCGGGCCAACACCTTCTCCACCGATGCAGCTAGCTCCTCGCCGTGTTGGCGGGCAAGTTCGATCGTCCCGCGTGGATACGGGTTAGCATCCCCACCGCAGCCGGAAAGGAAGAGGGCCGTGGCCCCCGGGTGGTGGTCTTGCAGCCAGGCTTGGGCACAACCCGCATAATCGCCGTTGAACTGCAGGAGATCCCGCGTCGTGGTGTTGTGACAAGCGTAACCGAAAACGACCGCCCGAAGCTTTCCATGTGGGTCATCGATGCGCAGTACCGGGACGTCGTGGTCCACGTGCCCTTCTCTGTTGACCCCTATCACTATTCCTTCATCCGTCCGCTCGCGGCGATTCATCGCAAAGGTGGCTTCGCCGTGGCCAAAGCTCAAACGGGCAGGGCGTAAGGACTTCAGAGATGCTCCGACGAGCATGACAATCTTGTCCTCAAGCTCGCTCGTGTATGCGCCCACGTCGGCCCATTGCTGCGAATCCATCGGATACATCAGCCCCAGCATCCCACCGATGACTGGACCACCATGCGTGTGCGAGGAACTCAGGAGCAACTGGTTGCGGGTCAGATGATGTTTGTGCTCCACCCGCTCGGCGATGTTATGGCTAACTTCCGCGGGAAAACCCAGCAAGTCACTCGTCACCAAGACGGCTCGCTCGCCCGTGGGGTCTTCCAAAGCCAAGGCTTTGGCGTAGAGATCCTGAGCTACCCCTTCCGACGGCCTTGTGCGACTGGCGTATCCGGCCATCCAGAGAGGCTTCGGCGGGGTAATGACCACCTGAGCGAGTCCGGCCTTCCAGGGCGGGTGCGCGGCAATGGCATCCGGGGAAAACTGGGTAGAAAGTCCCCACCCCGTTACCCCTGCCGAAACGTCGCGGAGAAAATGCCGTCGCGTTATTTGATCGCGCATGGACCTACCTGCTCCTGGGTTGCACAAGATTCAGCTCCTTGTGCCCATAGAATTCACGGACTGAAGGCAGGTTGCAGACCTGTTGGACCAGTTCATGAGAATCTCGAACGATGGTCTCCTCAATCGGTGGGGAGATTCGTGGGCACAAGTCAGCGTCTCAGCTTTGAGTGTCCTGTCGTCCCTTGCAGTCCCTACACCACCGGGTCCAGGGCACCGCTTCCAGGCGCGCCTTGCTAATCGGCTCCCCGCACTCTTCGCAGATGCCAAATCCCTCGTGCCGAATCCGTGTCAAGGCATCCTCTATGGCGAGCAAGAGGTTGCCGTCTGTCTGCTGCAGCCGGATCTGTGTGGCCGTGTCGGTTTCACTGGCGGCCATGTCGGCCGGATCCCCGCGAAGCTTCCCTGCGGTGATATTGATATCGGCCAGATTCTTCCCGGCAGAGAGTTCGTGCCGCTTTGAAAGGAGAATACTCTTATAGCGAAGTAGGTCGCTATTGTTCATGACAGCCGCTCTGTACCCCACGATTGCTGTTTATCCATAGCACCAGTTCTTGGATTATACAGCCAGACATGTGCTGCAACAGCAAGGTTTAGGGCGTCCAGTGTCGTTACGTCGACTTATTTACTGAGGCTTCAGTACTTCTCCCAATGCAGCACGTCTGAAAGGGGCCGCTTGCTCTTTTCCGGGCTTTCCGCCGGGTAGCCAATGGGAATCAGGCTGACCAATTTGTAGCCTTGCGGTGCTCCCACCAACCGGCAGATTTCCGCAGTATAGGGCTTTTTATCTCCGGCGACCCAGCACGAGCCTAAGCCGTGCGCGCGTGCGGCCAGGAGAATACCCTCCGTGGCGGCGCTGCCATCTTCGAGGTAATACTCCGTGTCCCTGCACAGGACGGGCACCCAGACCGGGCGTCCGCAACGAACTTTCCATAGTCGGTGGTATTGGCAATCCTGTGCAGTACCTCGGGATCCGTTACAGCGACGAACTCCCATGGTTGTATGTTGACGGGCGTGGCTGCCAGCCGCCCGCAATCGACGATATCCTCGATGATCTTTCTTGGTACTGATTCGCCCTTGTAGGTGCGGACCGAGCGGCGTGTTTTCAATACCTCAATCGCATCCATGG
Organism: Terriglobia bacterium; assembly: GCA_050010335.1. GTDB lineage: Bacteria > Acidobacteriota > Terriglobia > UBA7540 > UBA7540 > Bog-366. The sequence goes on along the minus strand of JBEKLF010000064.1, from coordinate 1,246 downwards.
CTGCATCGTCCTTCCTGCGGTCACCCAAACCCCTCACGCAAGCAGGTTTGCGATTTACCCCGAACCCTTGATTGTCCGCGGTGACCACGACAAGGCTGTCACTTTGGGCGAACGACCTTGTCATCCGCACGCATGGCCTCTCGTAACGCCTGCACTTGGTTTGCCACCGGCGAATCCGCTAGGGCTCGCTCACAACCATGCTGCAATACGTTTAGAGCGAGATGCGGGACGAACATGTATGGCCCACGGAATCCAATGAGCAACTCTAGTGTTTCAGCATCCCCGTCTGGATTCATCGGTTGCCAGATCTCCGGCCATTGCGAATTGGCCTTCTTGAGTTCATTGACTCGCTGGAGCGCCTCGGCAGCGGACATCGCCGTACATCCGTGGAGGCGAGGGTCGGAGGACAAAACTTTGGGGGCCTCGCCAGTGCTGAGTCCGAGCAATCGCTTGAACCACCAGATGATAGCCATCTGCGTCTTCCTCCCTGCGGCCGAGCGCCCGCGGTCGGCGGCCGGAGAGCGAGCAGCGCGTGCACCGGGCCCGCTGCGGCATGTCGGTTAGGAGACATCGCTGACAAGTTCAGTAAGCTAGCAAAACAATTCGTCCTCCAGGAGTCTCATAAACCTATTGGCGTAGAACATGTCGGGCTCACGTCGAGATGCGCGGACGCGAATCTCGAATTGTGGGTTCTCAGGCTTGTCTGCGTCAAACAGGATCAGTCCGAGTCCCAAGGTGCGGCAGAGAACTTCCAATCGAGCGATGTCTTCCTCTTGTGGATGGTCTCCTTGCGCGTTGGCAGCATAGTCGCACCTCAATTTGGTCGCGATTCCACGCCATCAAGATTTGCCTAACAAGGGCCTTGGGTAATCTATCCACCTGGACAGCAGAGGGGTGGGCCCAAAATAAACTGAGGGCGCTGGTGTGTTGATTTCTAGGAAAACTGAAGGGGAAGTTCCCCTTGTTGTGGAATTCGGGTTGAATTACTTCAAGGAACAGGTCGAAGTATCGGCTGGCGACTCGCTAATTAGAGGACCACCCAAGGGGGGTTGGGCGGGGATCTCGGAAGATGGTGGTCCCAACTTGCCGGCTAGCAGCGCCCATCTTTTCAGAGTTTCCCCCACTCCCTAGGAGCCCGTCGGAGATAAGGTTTCCAAGTCTTTACCCTTTGCCGGCCTTGGTCTCATTGAGTCGGATGTTGGGCCTTTGACCCCGGCCAAGCCGACTGGAAGAGGACCTCGCCAAG
>JBEKLF010000063.1:0-34581 GCA_050010335.1 Terriglobia bacterium | reverse complement strand
CACGTGATTCCTCTGGATGTCAGCCAGTCACAGACCTCCGTGCCTTCAAGATCGATGGCCAGAATCTGATAGCCCCCGCCAGGAAACACGACCACCGCAGCGCCCGTATTCTTTTCCTTTGGTGCGTAGACCGTCATCGTAGGCCGCGAGACGTGGCCCACCTGAACCCACGGCCGGCCGGCGACCAGCGGGTCCTTCACCGTCGCCGTATCTTCCGGCCCCGCGACAGGCTGCGCATCAGGCACCGCCCCCGGCCATATCGGCACTTGCGTATGTCCCGGCGATGGCTGCCAGACAGGCGTCTGCGCGCTCAGGCCGCCAAACGCACACACAACACAGAGAGCGAAGATCAAAGGCTTCATCTTTTGACGTTTGATGTGGTCACCCGGGATTCCGGTCGCCGGGAACCGAACGCATGATGGACATTGTCGGAATGCCATGTTTCGGAGTGCGGGGGCTCGCTCCCGCTTTTTCCAGCGCTGACTTGTCAAAGGTCGGTCATTCGCCGCGACGAGTCGCGGCGAGCAAAAGCGGCGACGAGTCGCCGCACTCCGAAAGGCGGGTTCGCTTCGCCGTGGTGAGAGGTGCGGGCCAGGGCTTGGTGCATCGCGCACGGCGCTTACTTGGAGTCCGCCGCCTGCTTTTTGCCTTCCCAGGTTCCCTTGTCAGTGCTCATCGTCCAAGTTCCGGAAAGCGCGCCCTTGTCAAGTTTCGCGATGAGAACGTACTCCCCATCGGGCGAGTCGATGTGGATTTCCAGCGTGTCGCTCTTAAAGGTCCCAGAGCTGATCGAGGTGTCACCGAGGGGTGAAGAAACGCTTCCGTCCACGTTCGTCCCAGCCTGTTGCAGGTAGAGCGTGAAAGGCATGTCGCCCTCCGGGCCCCCTTTGGCTTGGCAACTCCAAGTGCCGGTCAAGGGATCTTCCTTATCCTTCGCGGGCGCCAAGCCTGCGACAAAAAGCACCATAATGCCAATGAGAACCGAGATAAAGATAAAGTTCCGCTTCATATTCTGGCTCCTTCCAAGCCAGCGGTGGGCCGCAGGCGCATCGGCGACTGCGCCGAAATCAGCTAACCCAAGCGGCCACAAGGATCACGGAGGTCAGATTATTGGGATCCCGCCGCTCCCTTCTTGCCCTCCCATGTTCCTTTGTCATTTTCATTCCCCCAAGTTCCAGAGAGCGCACCTTTTTCGAACTTGGCGGTGAGGACGTAGTTCGTATCGCCCGCATCGATATGAATTTCCAGGGTGTTATCCTTGAACGTCCCGGAACTGATTTGGGTGCCGCCCAAAGGTGAATCAACGCTCCCTTCCACCTTTTCCCCAGTCTGTTGCAGGATGAGCGTGAAGGGAGTGTCACCCTGTGAGCCGCCGTGAGCCTGGCAGGTCCAAGTTCCGGTCATGGGACCTTCCTTGTCCTCCGCTATCGTAAAGCTTGCGGCAAACAGCACGGCTATGCCGACGAGAACAGGGACAAAAATGAGTTTTCGCTTCATACATTTGCTCCTTTTGGTATGGCCATCCGGCCATGTCTTTACACGGGCAGGATGCCCGTGCCACGCTCTATTGGGAAGCCCCTACCTGCTTTTTGCCTTCCCAGATTCCTTTGTCGCTGTCGCTCGACCAGGTTCCCGACAGCTTACCCTTTTCGAACTTCCCCATCAGAACGTAAGCCCCTTGCGGCGTGTCGAGGTGGATTTCGAGTATGTTGCGCTTGAAGGTTCCGGAACTGATTTGCGTGCCTCCGATGGGTGAAGAAATGCTTCCATCCACATTTTCCTTACTCTGTTGCAGGAAGAGCGTAAAGGCCATGTCGCCTTGCGAGCCCCCGTGTGCCTGGCAGTCCCAGGTGCCGGTCAGGGTGCCATGCTTATCCTTCGCAACCAACAGGCTGGCCCCCAATAATATTGCCATAACGATGCCGATAGTAATGATATTTCGCTTCATTCAGGTACTCCTTATCAGGCTACTACCGTCGACCTGGTCAAGCCGGGCAAGCGCGGTAACCTGGGCGACAAACATGAGCATTCTACTGCGCCTTGCGCTAAGCGTCTACTAGGATTGAGCCGGAGGGCACGTGCAAAGCTTTAGAGTGCGGCAGCTTGCTGCCGCTTTTTCCCCAGCCAGCTTGCTGGCGGCGAATCGGCGCGCAGTCGAAATCCCCGCGAGCAAGCTCGCGGTCGGAAAAGCGGCAGCAAGCTGCCGCACTCTAAAGCTCTGCATCCGTTAGAACCAAAAGTGCCAAATCGTATCCACCAGTGCGTGGGTCAGAGCGGAGGCGCACAGGCGCTGCCGCGTGCGGTAGACATTCCCGTAAAAAATCCCCGCAATCGTCGCCAGAATAGCGTATCGCCAGTTTGGGGCCGGCGCGTGGTGCAGATGTGAGGCTCCAAATACGACCGAGGCGATCAGCAGGCCGTAAAGGCCAGGCGGGCCCTTCCGAATCGTGCGCGCCAGGAGGTTTTGCAGGATTCCCCGGAACAGCAACTCCTCCGGAATGGCCACGGTAAGGTAGATTCCGATGAATAAGAAGAAAAAGTTCCCTGCCAGTCCCAGACCGGCAAAGTGCGTGAAGGCCGCGGTGGAATGCGGATGGATGAAATCCAAGGCGATGCCGATCGGGATTGCCAGGACGGTAAATGCCACGAGGTTCAGCAAGGCGTAGGAAACGTCGCGCTTCCTCCAGACCAGGCGAAAACCGACTCCTTCCAGGTTGCGCAGCACCATGAAGGCGTAGCCGCCTACCAATACGCAGAAAATCGGCCGGAAAACATAGAGGTCCTGCGGCCAAATCCAAATTCCCTGCAACCATCCCGCCGAGACCGGTACCGCCAGCGCCAGCATGGCTACCGCGTCGCGCCAGGTCAGATTCGGGCGGTTGCGCAGGCGATCGGGCAGCAGCAAAGCCGTCGGCACCAAAATGTAGGCTATCAGTTTCCCGAACGCAATCAGCGTAAACGTCCGGGTCGGCAGCGCCAGAATAAGATAAGGGATCAGAAGCAGAAAAGGCAGCCCCGCGGCCAGCACCGGCGAAGCCACTGCCCACTCGCGCAGTTGCTTCACGAACGCCGCCTGCGTGAGGCCCACAAACGCCCCCACCAGCAATGCCACGCTTTCGAGCAGCGCGGCCAACAGCCAGGGTTCAATGCGAATGCGAATCAGGATCAGGCCTTCCGCCAGGGCGGCGAGCAGGGTCAGACCGAGAAAGACTTGTAGGCCTCTTTTCATCGGCGTTCGAAAACTGCAAAAGCAAGTCAAAAGGCAAAGTGCAAAAGTGGAAAGTCAAAAGTCAAAAGTGAAAGGCCCCTGCTGATGGCAGTGGCCTACTGAATTCTATACCCTCTTCACCGGGTTGTGCGGCTTAAAAGTGGAAGTCTCCGGGCTTTCCTGAAGAAAGGCGGGAGAGTCTCGTAGCGCGGGCGTCCCGCTCCCGCCAAGAATGCGCGGGCAGGATGCCCACGCCCCAGCGGGCGGGACGCCCGCGCTACGTCTCTTACTTCCCTGCCCCACGCTCCAAGTTCGGCGATCCAAAATCGAGGTCGTTCAAGCGGATATAGCGGACGTGGCCGAGCTTCTTCAAGTCTTTCTTGAAGTCGGAAACATTCCCTACGAGCACCACCACGTCGTGATCAGGGTCCAGATAGCGCTTCGCGGCGTCGCCAACTCGCTGGGTGGTCAGGGCCTGGATATTCTCCGTATAATGATTCCAATAATCGAGCGGCAAGCCATCCAGGATCAGATCCAAAACCTTGATCGCGACGTTGTCCGAGGTTTCGAACTCCAGGGCGAGGTGCCCCACCAGGTAGCTCTGCGCCGTATCCAATTCCGCGCGATTGATGCCGTGCTCCTCGAGCGATTGCACCTGCTCTAGAGCAATGTGCGCGCTCTTCAGGGTTTCCGGCGTGCGGGTAAAGGTCTTGGCCACCCAGGAGCCCATGTGGCGTCGGCAGACCAGGTCACTGGAGGCGCCATAGGTCAATCCCTTGCTGGTGCGGAGGGCCTTGAACAGGCGGTTTTCGGAGGGTCCGCCCAGGATTTCGTTCGCAACAGTGAAGGCCAGGTAGTCGGGGCTATCCCGGGACACGCCGAGGCTGCCGATGCGAATCTCCGTCTGGACGGCGTCACTCTTGTCAATCGCGACCACCCGGCGTTGGTCCGACGTCTTGGGATTGCCGGACGGCGCCGGGGCGGGCTGGTTGCCATTCTTCCACCCGGCAAAATACCTATCGGCAAGCGCCATCGCATCCTTCGCCGTGATATCTCCGACGACGGCCAGGATGCAGTTGGCGGGCTGGTAGTAAAGCCGATGAAACTCGCGCAGATCCTTGACGGTAATGCGCGCGGCGGACTCGAGGGTGCCGTCCTCGGGGTGCCCATAAGCCGTGCCGGAAAAAACCAAATCCTGGAAGGCCATATCCGCCACGTACGATGGGTCGTCCTGGGCGGCTTGCAAACCGGAAAGGGTCTGCTTGCGTTGGCGCTCGATTTCCTGGGCCTCGAAACCCGGGTGCTCAATCATATCGCTGACCAGGTCGAAGGCCAGTTCGGTGCGGTCAGCCAGAACGCTCAGGCTAAGGTAACTGCTATCCCAATCGACGTCGTTCTCGGCAACTCCTCCGACGGAATCAATGGCCTCGGCGATCTCCCGCTGGGAGCGGCGCTCCGTTCCTTCCGTCAGCAAACCGTTGAGCAATGCCGCGGTCCCAGGCAAGTTCGGTGGATCGCATTCGGCGCCGGACTTCACCACCAGCCGCAGGGTGATGAGCGGCAGGGTGTGCCGCTCCACCACGACCACTTGAAGGCCATTGGGAAGCGTCTGGATGGCCGGAGCCGGAATCACGATGGGCTTGGGCGGTGCGGCGCTGGGGGGATAGTCCCGTGCCGCGAGGGGTGCGGCCAGGAAGGCAAGTGCTAGTGTGAGACAGCTAAACAATTTCACGCAAAGGCGCAAAGGCGCAAAGGTGGATAACCAGCTTGTTTCCTTCGCGCCTCTGCGCCTTTGCGCCTTTGCGTGAAATGTTTTTGCTCTTCCTCGGATTATTTCACACCTTCTTTTCTTCATAGCAACAGTCCCTGAAACCGCGGCATTTCACTTTTGACTTTTGCCTTTTGCCTTTCTTTTCCAGAAATGGTCGGCACAATCCGCGCACCGCTAGAAAATCAAAACCTGCCGCCCTGAAGGGCGCCTCTACAAAAGCACCTTAGCGCCTCGGGCCACTAAGGCTGGCCGCCTGTCCCCCATCTTTTTTGGGATAAACTTCCACCACCGTCTTATTCTCCTGCACAAAGTATTTCTTCGCCACGCGCTGGATGTCCTGGGGGGTGACGTTCAGGAAGCGCTGCAATTCCGTGTTGACCAATTCCGGATCTTTCAAAACCACGGCCGCGTATCCCAACTCGTCCGCCCGTGACTGGGTCGTTTGCCTGCTAAGAATGAAATCGCGCAGGATTTGGTTCTTTGCCTTCTCTAGGTCCGCGTCGGAAACAAGCTCGGTCCTGAGCCGCGAAAGCTCGGCTTCCACTTGCATCTCGCCTTCCGACGGAGAATGCCCGCCATTCATGACCGCAAAAACGAAGAACAAGTTGGGGTCCTCGGTAAAGTTGCCGGTGGTCTGCGCTTGCAAGGCGATTTGCTTGTCGTAAATCAGCCGGGTGTAAATCCTCGAACTCTCGCCGTCCGACAGAATTTTGGACGCCAGGCGCAGGGGGTAGGCGTCGGGAGTGCCGTCGGCGGGCATGTGATAGCCCTCGACGAATGCCGGCAGCGATACGGCCAAATCCATCTTTACCACGCGCGCGCCCTGCTGTACGGGCTCCTGGGGAATGGCGCTCGGGTTCCAGGTTTTCCCCGCCTTGACCCTGCCGAAATACTTCTGCACGTCGGTAGCGGCTTGGCGCCAGTTCACGTCGCCCACAATCAGCAGGGTGGCATTGTTGGGAACGTAGTAGGTGTCGTAAAAATCCTGAATGGTCGCGGTGCTGGCACGGTCCAGGTCCCCCATGCTGCCAATCGTCATGTGCCGGTAGGGGTGAACGGTGTAGGCATGGTCGTAGAGCGTTTCCACCACCGTGCCGTAAGGAGGATTATCAAAGCGCATGCGGCGCTCCTCCTCCACCACCTGGCGCTCGTTGTTGAAAGTCTTTTCGTTGATGTCCAGATTGCGCATGCGGTCCGCTTCCAGCCATAGGACCACGGGCAGCATGTTGCTGGGCACCGTCTCCCAAAAGATCGTGGCGTCCTCGGTGGTGTAAGCGTTGTCGGTCCCACCGGATCGAATGATGTAATCGGATAATTCGTTGGAGCTGAGGTTCTTCGTGCCGTCGAACATCAAGTGCTCAAAGAAGTGCGCGAACCCCGTGCGGCCGGGAACCTCATTCTTCGAGCCCACGTGATACCAAACTTGCACGTCAATCACCGGAGCGTCATGCATCTCCACAATCAGCACGCTCAGGCCATTATCAAGTTTCACTTGGTGAATCTCGGTGAAAGGAAGCTTGACGGAAGAGGCCGCGGCCGGTTCGAGAGCCAGCCCGAGGACGCAGGCCGCGAACGCAAGACATGTGACGGCGCACCGGCGGAATGGGAAATGAAATGTCAAACGTTTGAGTCCTGAACCCCAACGGCAAACGGCCTTTGCCCCAGTTGGGACAATCAGCCAACTGATGATTCTAGCACAGCGCGGCCAAACATCGGGACATCTGGCCATTTGATATTTTCATTGGACATCCACGCCTTTGTGCAGTACGGTTACTCCCCGTAATGGGTTATGGCCACGATCGACCGCAAGCAAATCCCGCCGCGCAGGTTTAATCCCTTCATCAAATGAAAACCATAATTGTTACATGCTTAACTGTTCTGATATTTGCAGCCGTCACGAGAGCCACTGAGTTTCATGTTGCCCTCCAGGGCAACGACGCGAACCCGGGAACACAAGCGGCCCCGTTGCGGACCATTCAACATGCCGCCAACCTTGCCCAGCCGGGTGACGTCATTACGGTGCATGAAGGTGTTTACCGCGAACGCATCAGCCCTGCACGCGGCGGAGAGTCCGATGCGAAGCGCATTGTTTATCAGGCCGCTTCGGGAGAGAACGTCGCGATCAAAGGGTCGGAAGTCGTCAAAGACTGGGTGAAGGTTGGGAACGATACCTGGAAAGCGACGCTCGCCAATTCGTTCTTCGGCAGCTTCAATCCCTATAGCGACCTCATCCATGGTGACTGGTTTAACCCCAAGGGCCGCAAGCATCACACCGGCGCGGTTTATCTCAACGGCGACTGGCTTGTGGAGGCGGCGAAGCGCGATGAAGTGATGGAACCTATGGGGAGCACCGCGTTCTGGTTCGGCGAAGTGGACGCGAACAATACCACGATCTGGGCGCAATTCAAGGGCGTGAACCCCAATGAACAACTGGTGGAAATCAATGTGCGACAGACGGTGTTCTATCCCGAAAAGACGGGCATTAACTATCTCACCGTGCGCGGCTTCACCCTGGAGGATGCGGCCACCCCATGGGCGCCGCCCACGGCCGAGCAAATCGGTTTGATCGGCACGCATTGGAGCAAAGGCTGGATCATCGAGAACAATAAGGTCAGCTACTCGATTTGTTCGGGCATCGCGCTCGGCAAATACGGCGACCAGTGGGATAACACCTCGGCCGATACTGCCGAAGGGTACGTCAAAACCATCGACCGCGCCCTCGCGAACGGCTGGTCCAAGGAAAATGTCGGCCACCACATTGTCCGCAACAACACCATCTCTCACTGCGAACAGGCGGGGATTGTCGGCAGCCTGGGCGCGGCGTTCAGCACTGTCACGGACAACACCATCCATGATATCCACGTGCGCCAGTTGTTTACCGGCGCCGAGATGGCGGGCATCAAGTTCCACGCCGCCATTGACGTCGAGATTAGCCGGAACCACATCTACCGCACCTGCCGGGGGCTTTGGCTGGACTGGATGGCGCAAGGCACGCACGTCACTCGGAACCTCTTCCACGACAATGAAGAGGATGTGTTTGTTGAAGTGGACCACGGGCCGTTCCTGATGGACAACAACCTTTTCCTCTCACGCTTGTCGCTTCTCGACCGCTCGCAGGGCGGCGCTTACGCGCACAACCTGTTCGCCGGAACCATCAAACTGCTTACCTACGACAGCCGCCAGACGCCCTCTTTGAAAGCCCATTCCACGGAAGTCGCGGGCTACCACGACAACCCGAACGGCGATGACCGCTATTACAACAATCTCTTCGTGCGCGCCGCCGATTTGAGTATCTATGACCATGCCCCATTGCCCATGGGGATGGATGGCAATGTGTTCTTGAACGGCGCCACGCCCTCCAAGGATGAAAAAGACCCTCTCGTTCTGCGGGACTTTGATCCGGCCATCAGAGTGGTTGAGGAGGGCAGCGTGTTCTATCTCGAAATAAAGTATGACCCGGCCTGGAACACCGGGCGAACGCGCCAACTCGTGACCAGCAAGCTGCTCGGCCACGCGATTATTTCAAACGCTGACTTTGAACAGCGCGATGGCCAACCGATTTCTGTCAACGCGGATTACTTTGGCAACAATCGGAGCGAATCGAATCCAGCACCTGGACCGTTCGAGAATCCCGGCCAGGGGGAATTGAAACTTAAGGTGTGGTGAACTCGTCTTTTGTAGAGGCCGGCTTTAGCCGGGCACCGTCTCGTGGCGATCCGTCAATGGCCGCGCACCTTCGGAAAACCGAAACCTGCCGCCCTGAAGGGCGCCTCTACAAAAGAAACGCGACGCCTACCGCGTTCTCCCCACCTACGACCTACCACCTACCATCGCCTCTACTCATAAAACTTCTGCGCGATAGGAATGCGGCGGCCCATGCCGAAGGCTTTGGCAGTGACTTTGAGGGTGGGCGGGGCCTGCTGGCGCTTGTATTCGGCGGCGTTCACCATACGCACAGTGCGGCGCACCAGGGAGGGGTCGACGTCCCGGAGGGCGGCGGCGATTTCATCGACGCCGCGGTTTTCTTCGATGTAGGCCTTCAGAATGGCGTCCAGCAATTCGTAAGGTGGGAGGGAATCCTGGTCGGTCTGGTTGGGCCGGAGTTCGGCGGAGGGCGGCTTATCCAAGCAGGCCTGGGGGATGCGCTCCGCCGAGCGGTTGATGTAGCGAGCCAGGGAATACACGGTGGTCTTGGGAACGTCGGCGATCGCGGCCAAGCCGCCCGCCATGTCGCCATAGAGCGTGCAGTATCCCACCGCCAATTCGGATTTGTTCCCCGTGGTCAGCAGCAGCGAGCCAAACTTATTGGAAAGCGCCATCAGGATGTTGCCCCGGATGCGCGCCTGAATGTTCTCCTCGGTCACGTCCCGCGGGGCGGCGCCAAAGGCGGGGTCCAGCGTTTCCAGGTAGCTTTCGAACACCGGGGTTATGGGGATGACGCGGAACTCAATGCCCAAATTCCGCGCCAGCGTTTCGGCGTCGCGAATACTGCCCGGCGACGAATAGGGGCCCGGCATGCCGACGCCCAGCACGTTCTCAGGACCGAGGGCGTCTGCGGCAAGCGTGGCCACCAGGGAGGAGTCGATTCCGCCGCTTAACCCCACCAGCACCTTTTTGAATCCGCATTTCCTCAGGTAGTCGCGAATGCCCAGGCAGAGCGCCTGGTAAATCTCCTCCGCCTCCGATGCCGGCGAGGGGCGGATTTCCTTGGCCCCATCGCTGGTATCGAAGATCACCAAATCCTCGGCAAAGGCGTGGGCGCGGACCGCGAGCTCGCCGCGAGCGTTGAACGCCAGGCTGGAGCCATCGAAAAGCAATTGATCGTTTCCCCCCACGTGGTTCACGTACGCCACGGGTATTCCCTGCTTGTCGGCAATCGTCTTCAGCATGTCATAGCGGAATTGAATTTTTTCCGTGTTGTACGGTGACGACGCGATGTTCAGCAAAAGGTTCGCTCCCGCCGCCACACATTCCTCCACCGGGTCGCGGGTGTAAAGGCGATTGGCCCAGAAGTGCTTGTCGTTCCAGGTATCTTCGCAAATGGTGATGCCCACGCGGAAACCGCCAAATTCATGGACGCACACGCTCGAGCCGGGCTCGAAGTAACGCGATTCGTCAAACACATCGTAGAAGGGCAGCAGGATTTTGGCGTAGTCCACCACCACCTTGCCACCCTCCAGCCAGGCTGCGGCATTCGCCACCTTCTTCCCTTGATTCGCCCGCGAGCGGCGCACGTAGCCCACAAGGGTTGGGATGGGGGGAAGATTCCGGGCCAGCCGAAGCAACTCGGTCTCGGAGCGTTCAATGAAGCCGGGTTTCTCCACCAAGTCACGCGGCGGATAACCACAAAGCGCGAGTTCGGGAAACACCACGAGATCGGCGCCGCGGCCGCGCGCGCATTCCGCATATTTGACGATCAGCTCGACGTTGCCGGCAAAGTCGCCGATCGTGGTGTCAATTTGAGCCAGGGCGATTTTCACGAGTTATCCTTTTGTGGTGGCACCGGCATGCTGCCCGTGCGGACCCATAGACAAGATGGCCATGCCACAATGTCGGGTTCGAGGTATAATTATATCGAAGGTTTCGCACGGCTTGTCGAAAACTCGCGAGGGGCGGGGTTATGGCTGAAGATGAACCACTCAATATCGCGATCGAACTCTTTCAGGACGCCTACCGTCACCAGATGAAGGGTGAACTGGAAGAGGCCGTGGAACTCTACCGCGAGTCCATCAATGCTTATCCCACCGCGGAAGCGTACACCTTTCTCGGGTGGACCTACAGCTTTATGGGCGACTTCGATGCTGCCATCACCGAGTGTCATCACGCCATCGAAGTTGACCCGGACTTCGGCAACCCCTACAACGATATCGGCGCCTACCTGATCGAAAAAGGCCAGGTCGATGATGCCTTCCCGTGGCTGGAAATGGCCACGCGCGCCATGCGCTATGACAATCCGGCTTACCCTCACTTCAACCTCGGCCGGGCGTGGGAATTAAAACACGACTTCGCCCGCGCCCTTACCTCCTACCGGACGGCAATGGAAATCGATCCGCAATACAAGCTCGCCCTTACCGGAATTCGCCGCCTGCAAGCCATGTTCAATTAGCTGAGCGACGCTTAATTGAATGGCAATTACCCCCCTCGCGCAACTTTCCGTGAACAAGCGTGTTGAAAGAGTAGGTCCGATGCACCCACAAGAGTTTTGTTGCTCCTTCATCGGATCGGAGAGGGGGCGGATTTTCCTGGGCCGTAATGAGCCGGCGGCGAGAAAAAAACGATGACTCAGATGCACGGGGTTTGTAAGTTTTCCCCAACACATCCATGATTCTCAAACCATGGAATTATCTAATCAATTGTATTCACACCGTTTAACCGGGACTTGAGTTTGGCGGAGCGATTGCGAGGGGAGCACGGCGGAGACATGGGACCCCTTGCGAATACGCGTGATAGGCACAGCGATGGACACAAAAATAACAGTTTAGGAGGAAAGGATAAATAAAAGGCCAACGCTGTTCTTGTTAGGTGGGCTGTTGGTTTTGGTCGGGGCTCTCGTCGTGGGGTGCGGATCGAATGCCGGACCGAGTACCATCACGCAATCGGTCTCACCCACTCCATCCGGGTCCGCTGTCGCTTTCGGGACCGATGCGCCCATCTGCGATGTGGAATCGTTTATCGTGCAAATCACCAACGCGAGTCTCGTGCCGCAAGGTGGCGGAACGCCGGTCACGCTGATTTCTTCTACGACGCCGGCTACCGTGGATTTTGCCCGTTTGGTGGATTTCACCAATATTCTTAGCAGCACGGGGTTGCGCCGGGGACCTACAACCAATTGCAAATGACGCTCGCTAGCCCGCAACTGGTGGTCCTGAACACGTCGACCAGCCCACCGGCTCCCGCGATGGTAAACCCGACAACCCTGACGACCTCATCCTTCACGGTCAATATCAATCCCGCTCTGGTCGTTTCCAGCTCCACCACTAGCGGCCTCATTGGTGGACCTAAACCTCCGCCAATCGGTGCAAGTGGACGGCAGCGGTCAAGTTACCGGAACGGTTGACCCGCAATTCACCATCGCGGCCACCACCACTTCCGGAACGACGGTGGGGGAGGCCACTTCGCTCTATGGTATCGTCCAAAGTTCCACCACCACTGGCCTCCCCAGCGGCTTTACCGGGAGCTTCGGGCTTACCTTGGGTGACGGCACAGGACAGACACTGACAATTCTCTCCAACAGCGACGCGGCATTTGAAGGCGACGGCGTGACGACCTTTGCGGATCTCACGGCGAATTCTTTTGTCGAGGTCGATGCCATTGTCAACACCAGCGGACAGATCATCGCGCAAACTGTCGATTCGGAAGAGCAGACGTCCTCAGCCAGCCAGAAGTCGGCGTTCCTGGGAAAAGTTATTAGTGTTACGCGGGACACTTCCGGAAACGCAACTTCTTTCACCCTGCTCGTGGATGATGAAGTTCCTCATATGAACGGCTCGGTTCCGCTCCATTCAGGACTTAATGTCACGTTGACGGATACCACCCATTGCTGGACCAATTGGCAACATTGGAATCGCCAGGTCTTCACGTTCAGCCCTCAGACGCTCGGGGTGGCGGAAAAGGTGGCGGTATTCGGCGTGCTCGGATCAGGCTCGCCGCCCACGATGACAGCGGATCGCATGTTCCTGAGACCGCGAACCGTCAGGGGGAACTTTAATGCCTTGTTGGCGGCGGGGTCCGACGGGAAGACGGGCGGCTTCACCATGACCCCCTGCGGGGCACTTTTTGGGGGACAAACCATCACCGTGTTGACTTACGCTGACACCTATTTCAATGGGGTCAGTGGCCTGCCCACTTTGACCCCCTCCCCCACGTTGAATACGTTTGGGGATGTGTTCTATGAGCAGGCAAACGGGACCACAAAAAGCGGTGCCTCCTGGACTGCACCCACGTGGGTCATGCAGGCGAGAGGAGTTCATCAACTACCGAACTAGATCGGGGTTCCGCCGATCAGGTCACTGAATAATCGTGATCGGATTCTTCAAACTTGAAACAATGCGCGGCCTCGAAATCCCGGGGCCGCGTTTTTTTTTTAGGCTTAGCGTGATTGGGAAGTGGCACGGGCGCGACGCTCGTGCCAATGCGGTCAGGATGCCCGCGCTCCCAGGCGCTCCCAGGTGGATTTTTGCAAACCAAAATGATAATCTCAAAGCGTGAAAGTAGTGAATCAAATCTATTCACACTGGTTAATTGATAGTTCGAAGTGCGCAAATCGCGTGCGTTGGAAGCCAAATGCCAGACCACCCTCTTTCGGCAGGACATACGCTTACCTAGGAGAGCAGCCTGAGCAGATTTGGGAGGCTGTATGAGCAAAAGGGGAATTCTGTCAGCGCTGACTCTCATCCTGCCGGCGGCATTGATGGTAGGGTGCAACGATAAGTCCACTTCCGTTCCGCCAGTGCGCTCGACACCGGGGTCGGTGGCAATTTTCGGCACCGATACACCCCTCTGCGATGTGGAATCATTTGTGGTGACCATAACTTCCGCCAGCCTCGTACCACAGGGCGGCGGAACGCCCGTGCCGCTCATTACTTCTACGGCGCCGACGACCGTGGATTTTGCTCGCCTTGCCGATTTCACGAATATCCTCAGCCTCGCGAACGTCACGCGGGCGGGGGCGTATACCGGGTTGCAGGTCACTGTAACGAGTCCGCAACTGGTTGTGCTGAACACCTCGCTGAACCCTCCGGCTCCGGTCGTTGTACCGGTAACCCTGACGGCCACCACCTTCACGATCACGATCAATCCAGCCCTGATTATTTCAAGCGGCGCCACGAGCGGACTCATTCTGGATCTTAACCTCCTCCAGTCGCTGGAAGTGAACGCCAAAGGTCAAGTTACGGGAACGGTCGACCCGCAGATTTCCCTCACCCCCACCACCCCCTCCGGAACCACCGTAGGTGAGGCCACGGCGCTGTACGGAGTTGTACAAAGCCTGAGCACTGCTGTCCCGAGCGATTTTACGGGCAGTTTTGGCCTCGCCGTAACTGACGGCACGGGGCAGGCGCTCACGGTTCTGGTCAATAGCAGTACGGTCTTTGAAGGCGACAGCGTAACCGCGTTCTCCAGCCTCAAGACAAATACTTTTGTCGAGGTTGATGCCACGGTCAGCACTAGCGGCCAGATCATCGCACAGACCGTTGACGCAGAAGAGCAAGTGTCCGCCATCAGCCAGAATTCGGCGTTTTTGGGAAAAGTCATCAACGTCACGCGGGACGTCTCCGGCAACGCGACCTCCTTCACCCTACTGGTCGATGATGAGGTCCCTGATTCAAGCGGAACAGTTCCGCTTCATTCAGGACTCACGGTCAAGTTGACCGCCAACACTAATTACTTTACCAACTGGCAATATTTGAATCGCCAGGCATTCACCTTCGGCCCCCAGACACTGGGTCTGGCTCAAAAGGTTGCCGTATTCGGCGTCCTTGGATCGGCCCTGCCACTGACTTTGACGGCGAACCAAGTCTTCCTGAGGCCGCTCAACGTGGTGGGGAATTTCACAGCCTTAAAGGTGGCCGGATCCGATGGGATGACGGGCGGATTCACGATGACCCCTTGCGGCGGGCTGTTTGGGGGGAATGCCATCACCGTGTTAACCTCCTCCAATAGTGTTTTCACCGGGGTCAGCGGGTTGACGGCCCTGACTGCCGCCCCCACATTGGACACTACTGGGCTTTTGATCTATGACCAAAAGACCGGGCAGTCGCAGTCAGCAACCGGGGTCATTTGGACCGGGCCGACGTGGATCATGCAGGCGAAAGGCGTTCATCAACTTCCGAATTGAGAACTGACGTTTTGTTTGTAGAATCGTGGCGACTGGCACCTAAGGCAATTGATTTGAGGGGGTAGTGGGATTTCGAATCCCGCCGCGGCTTTCGTTTAGCGTAGTAAGGCGGCCACAGGGGCTGCAAAAGGAAAACCCCCGGGGCGCCTTGCGAGCGCGCCGGGGGTTAGCAAAACTGACAGCGAACGAGCTTACACGCTGAAGGAGCTGCCGCAACCACAGGTGGTCTTGACGTTGGGGTTCTCGAACTTGAACCCCGCGCCTTCCAAGGTTTCCACATAATCGATCTTGGTCCCGTTCAAGTACATCAGCGAAGCCTGGTCGATAAAAACTTTTAGGCCTTCGAATTCGTACACTTTGTCGATGGGATTGCTCTGACTTTCAAAGTTCATTTGGTACGAGAATCCGGAACACCCGCCACCGGCGACCCCGACGCGAAGCCCGAGGGGCTGGGGTTCCTGCTGGGACATGATCTCCTTGACCTTGGACACGGCTTTAGATGTAAGCTCGATCGGCATAGAAACTCCTCCTGGGGTTAGCGTTAGGGTAATCCCCTACCCTTCCCACATCTTCAAACCTACCAGACAAATGGGTAGAAATCAAGCGGCGCAGAGGACCCCTGCCAGGCGGTCCAGCCCCCTCCTGCCGCTCGGCGACGGCGCGCGCCTTGACTTTGCGCGGAGGCGAGTATACCTTTTGAAATTATGCACTTGGCAGTTGAGCAGGGCGAGCCGGCGTCGGCGGAAATGCTCCGCCGCTTTTACGCGACCCTCCTCGAAAGCCTCGGGCCGCAAGGCTGGTGGCCGGCTCGGACGCGCTGGGAAGTGATCTGGGGTGCTATCCTTACGCAGAATACCACGTGGCGAAATGCGACCTTGGCCTTGAAGAATCTCCGCAAGGCGGGCCTTCTCGGGTGGCGATCCTTGCGCTTGGCTTCGTTGCGCGACTTGGAGCAGATGATTCGCCCGGCGGGTTTCTACCGGCAAAAAGCCAAAACCCTTCACCTTTTTGCCAACTGGATCCAGGAGGCTCATGGCGGCTCTTTAGACTCGCTTTTTTCCCTGGGGGCCGATCGAGCCCGCGCCCAACTTCTGGCGCTCAACGGGATCGGCCCGGAAACCGCCGACGCGATTTTGCTCTATTCCGGCCAGCTGCCTGCATTTGTTGCGGATGCTTACACTCGCCGCATCCTTTCGCGCCACCAACTTCTTCCCCCTGGGGCAGATTACGAGTCCGCGCAGCAATTCCTACACCAGAATCTGCCGCCGGACGAAGCCCTGTTCAATGAGTTTCACGCCTTGCTGGTGGAGGCGGCAAAGCGCTTTTGCCACCGGAACGTGCCGCGCTGCGAGGAATGCCCGTTGGGCAAGTACTTAGTGCGAGACTCGAAACTGGAAAAGCGAAACTGGAAACTGGAAAATCGAAACTCGGGGCACGATTCGGATTTTGAATCTCCAGTTTCGGATTTGGCCTAAGGGTAAAACTCGAAATTCGACGCGAATTTCCACTTTCGATTTTCCAGTTTCCATTTTCCAGTTTCTAATTTCGAGTTTCCAGTTTCGATTTTCGAACATGAATCCCGACCCTGCCCATCGCCGGAAGATCTTCCTCATTGTCCTGCTGATCCTCGTTCCGATCCTGTTTTTCCTGGGATGGAGCCAGGCGTCCCTGAACCTGAACTTTATCCACCCGAATAGTTCGGAAGAGACCCTCCTCTTAGTCGCTCTTTCCACCGTCATTTTTCTCGCCTTTGTCATCTTTGCCCTCATTCTGCTGCGTATTTTGCTCAAGCTGTACGTCGAGCGGCGGCAGCAGCAGCTAGGTTCTCGCTTCAAGACGAAAATGGTGGTGGCCTTCCTCGGCCTCTCGCTGGTGCCGGTCATTTTTCTTTTTATCTTTGCGTATGGTTTGTTAAATCGAACCATCGACAAGTGGTTTAGCGTACCTCTCGACCTGATCCGCGCGGACTCCGAGGAGTTAGTCCGTCAACTCGAACTGCAGGCCGCGCAGCGGGCCGACCACATCTCCAATTATCTCGCGCATGATGAGGACGTGATCCAGGCCCTGGAGAATCGCCAAATGCCGCTGGTGGCGCGCGCGGTGACGCAGGAAGTGGCGGCTGACCCGGGGACGGTCTCGGCCATGTGTTTCGATCCCGCGGGAGAGCTCTTAGCCCAGGCAGGTGACCCTTGGCCGGACCCGATGATGGTTGCCCGCTACTTCCCGCAGATCTTTAGCGGTACGATTCCCCCCCACGGCCTGGTGGGCCACTGGTACGCGGGCGAATATGAGCTTTTCATCTCGGTGGACCCGATTCTCGACAATTCTGGCGCTCGCTTGGGCACCATCGCCGGTATCATGCGCCTTCCCTCGAAACTGACCCGAATTTCCGGCGAGATTCAAAGTGAAACGCAGAAGTACAACGAGCTGAGCTTGCGGCGAAAGGCCGAGAAACGCACCTATGTGGCGATGCTCTGGTTGCTGACACTGATCATCCTTTTCATCGCTACCTGGTTCGCCCTTTTCTTTTCCAAGCGGGTCACCATTCCCATCCAGGCGCTGGCCAATGCCACACACGAAGTGGCGCAAGGCAACCTGGGTTTCCAAGTCTCGACGCCGGCGGACGACGAATTGGCGGTACTGGTTCATTCTTTCAATCAGATGACCCAACAGCTTCTCGAAAACCGGCGTGCCATCGAGCACGCATCTTTGAAGCTACAGGAAGCCAACCGCCAATTGGAGGAGCGGGGTAATACCATTGAGGCCATCCTGGAAAACATCCCTACCGGAGTCGTTTCTTTCGACCCGCAAGGGCAGATCACACGCTTGAACACCACCGCCGAGCGGCTGTTCGGGAGGACGCGCACCCATTCCGCGCGCACCCTGACGGATCTTTTTTCCGCCGAGGATGCGCGAGTGATTGCCCGCATGTTTCGGCGGGCGGGGCGCCAAGGGGTGGTGACTCAACAAATGGAACTTGACCTGGAGGGACGCCGCATCTTCATGGCGCTGACGGTCTCTTCCGTGCAGGCGCGGCACGGACGCGTGGGCTCCGTCCTGGTGCTCGAAGACTTGGCGGAGGTTCTGCGCTCGCAGCGCTCGGCGGCCTGGCAAGAGGTCGCCCGCCGCATTGCCCACGAAATCAAAAACCCCCTTACCCCCATCCAGCTTTCCACCGAGCGCATCCTGCGGCTGCTCGAGCGGATGGACACCAACTCGCCCCCCCACGATCTACTGGCGGCCGTGGGCGATAGCGCCAAGCTGATTGGACGCGAGGTCAGCACTTTGAAGACCCTGGTGGATGAGTTCACCGCCTTTGCCCGCTTCCCTGCCTCCAAGCCGGCCCCGGCGCAAATCAACAATATTCTGGAAGACGCCTTGAAGGTATTTGCCGGCCGATTGGATGGGATCTCTTTGCAGCGCGATCTTTCCCCCGATCTGCCGATTGTGCAGGCGGACCCGGATCAGATGAAGCGCGTGGTGGTGAATCTCATTGATAATGCCGCCGAGGCCGTCGGACAGTCGCTGCGCAAGGAAATCTGGGTGCGCAGCGCGCTCGCCCCGGATCGCGATGTGGTGGAAATTACCGTCGAAGATAGCGGGCCGGGAATCACTCCGGAGGCCAAGGAACGGCTCTTCCTTCCCTATTTTTCCACCAAGCGTTCGGGAACCGGATTAGGCCTGGCAATTGTCAATCGCATCATCTCCGAGCACCACGGCTCCATCCGCGTGGAGGAGAACTTCCCCACCGGGACCAAGTTTGTGATCGAACTGCCCGCCGACCGCGCCATGTTGGCCAATACAGAAGAGGCCTATGGAACGTAAGAGACGTGCTTTCGGGAATTCGCCAAGGATGTTGCTCTGCACTCCAACCTACATGCGATCGGGAATCTCAATTCCCATCTGTTCAGTGGCTAGGGTCAGGGTTCGCTCCGTAAGGTTGACGAGGTACAGTAGGAATTGTTGGCGTGACGGGTCCGGTTCATTCAGGATGTGGAAGTGATGATAGAAATTATTGAAGGCTTGTCCGAGGCGGAACGCGTACTTGGCCACCACGGCGGGTTCTTCGCTCGCAATAGCCTGCCCCACCACGGTCTCGAGTTGCGCGGCCAGTAGGGTTAGCTCCCAGAACGCCGCGCCGTCCTCCCCCTTGAAGAACTGTTGCAATTGTTCCGACGTGAGGGCGCCCGACAATTCCGCGGGCGCGAATTCCGGCCGTGTCTCCTGGAACTTGCGAATAATATTCCGTGCGCGTACCGTGCTGTATTGCAGGTAGGGGCCGGTCTCGCCCTCGAAGGCCAGGGCTTCCTTGAAATCAAATGCAATAATCACCCGGCGCGAAAACTTCAGCAGGAAGTAGCGCAGCGCAGCGACGGCGATCTTGCGTGCGATGTCTTGCACCTCGGCCGGTTCCTGCGCCATGTTGCGCGAACTCACTTCCTCCGCGGCGCGCGCGATCAGCGTATCAATGAGGTCATCGGCCTTGACCCCCTGACCTTTGCGTCCGGAAACCTCCACGTAGGGACGCTGGCAGTCCTCGTCACTGAGCGCAATCCCCATCTCTTCCGCGCAGCGCGAGGTGAGCCCTACGACTTCATAGGCGAAATGGTGAAGGTTCCGGGCGCGCTCGTGGTAACCGAGGGAGTGGAACGCAGCCTTGACGATGTTCTGGAGGTAGGACTGGCGCGTATCAATCACGGCGTAGGCAGCGCTGGCGTGGCCGAAGGGGGGCGCGTCGGCCTGTCCGTCAACTGTGGTGCGCCACACCCAACGGCCGCCGGGATAGCGATAGAAGGGTGAGTATCCAAAGTCTTTTCCCAGCAAGGCGAACTTCCAGAGGTGGTAGGCAATGTCCTTCCCGACGTAGGTCACGGTGCCGTTGGAGCGCACGATGATCTTGATGTCATCGGCGTCTGGCGTCTCGCCCTCTGCCTCCGTCGAGGAGTCCGCCAAATCCATAACCCAGCAGCCCGCACTCTTGCCCGCGCTTTCGAAGCGAATAGCTTCCTTTTCCTTAAGTAACTCAAAGGCGGATTTCCAGAAGTCGAGTTTGAGAATCTCGCTTTCCTGGGCGAGCAGGTCGTACTCGATATTCAGACGCAACATCGTATCGAGGTGCGTGCGGACAATGGCGGTGGAGATCAACTCCGCCATGGCCGCGGTTTCGCCGTGGCCTTCTTCGATGTCCTTCAGGGCCTGAGCACGCAACTTTAGAACTTCTTTGTCTTCCTCATACAACTGGAAGACGCGCGCGTAAAGATCCCAGCAGTAGTAGTCGAAGCGCGTCGCGGCATCGTGCATCAAAGCCTTAACATCTTTCAGGGTCTTTTTCTCCAAATGGAGAAACCCCACCACCACGTCGGCAACCTGGACGCCGGTGTTGTCAATGTAGTTTTGCACTTCCACGTTCTCGCCGCTAAAGCGCAACAGGCGGACAAAGGTGTCGCCCAGAACGGCGTTGCGAAGATGGCCGATGTGTGCAGCCTTGTTGGGGTTGATGCTGGTATGTTCCACCAGGATTTTGCCGCGCTCTGTAGGGCCGAACCGCGTTCGGCCTTCCGCCGTACGGTCTGTAATGCTTATTGGCGGTCGGCCCTCCCCAGTTGAAGTTTCCCGCCGGGCAAAGAGGCGTGCGGCGGTTTGGGCGCGATCCAGGTGAAAATTCAGATACCCGGCGCCGGCCACCGTGACGCGCTCCACTCCTTCCAGCGTAGAGACCAGGGGAACGAGCTGTTCGGCGATTTTGCGGGGAGCTTGGCGCAATTGCTTGGCCAATTCAAAACAGCCGGCCAGAGAGATGTCGCCCATTTCCAGGTTGGGAGGCGCGTCAAGCGCGGGCGGGGCAACCTCCAAATGAAACGCCGCGCGCACGGCCTCCACAAACTTGGACTGTATCCTTTGTTGAATCTCCGGTAACAATTGGCGCTCCGTGTTCTGCTGTTATTGGATGCGGCTCCACAGGGCAAGCTTCCAACCACCTTTACGGAGCGCGTCGTGATCGCTGCGATAGACTTTGAATTATATCAGAGCCATTTCGGTGGGGGGAGTTTCAGTTGTTCCCGTCGGTACCGCAACCTGTCCCTTGCCCAAGCCTGCGAGAGGTATAGGCGTTAACCTAAGGGCGGGAGGGCCCGTAAGCCCGCGTAGCGGGCGGCATCCTGTAGCCCACGGCGCCAGCCGTGGGACGCGAATTGGAAAGAACATCTGTGAGCCCCGGCAGGGGCGGCATACGGGTTTTCCTGCGGCAAAGGGCTGCCCCCAATCGTCCTCGATTCTCTGCGCGGCGCCGGATGTCGCCGCGTACGGGGCTTACTCGCCCGCTGCTCGCGTCCTCTCCCACGGCTGGCTCGCCGTGGGCTAAAATGACAACGCCCGCTTCGCGGGCTTTGAGGTCCCTCAAACCCCTAGATTAACGCCTCTGCCCACGAGAGGTGCCCCTACAAGACGGGTTTGATTGCGGCTCCGCCGCGCTGTAAACACCTTTCGGATCCCTCTCCCCCATGGCGCTTGCAAGGGACCCGCTTTTCAACTACCTTTCGGAGTCGGCGCCAAGGGAGGCACCATGCTTTGCCGGAAATGCGGGACGTCTGTGGATGAACGGAGCCGCAATTGCCCCAACTGTGGCGCGGAGCTGAACACGGGCCAGGTTGAGGAATTCGCCAGCCCAGAATCGCCGCGCTCTCAATCTCTCGTGGAAGTGAGGAAACGTCTCGGGCAACAGGCGCAAATCGGGGGCGGTATCGCACTCTTGATCGGCGGATTAACGTACACTCCACTCTTGTACCTCGCTGGAGAGAGCAGATCCACTTTCGCATTCCCCCTCGCGTTGATCATGATCGGCCTGTTTCTGTTTCTGGCGGGAACAATCACCCGCTTGTATTACCGGAATTAGACACTCTCCCGCTGCCAGCGCCGAACCCTGAGCGCCTGGATGGGAATTGCCTTCACCGGCGGCCAGCCGTACGTCCGAGGATGCGCAAGAATTAATCGCGGAAATTCTGCTTGATTCATTCGAGGCTTAAACTCCATGAAGACAATGGTACTTGAACAGCCGGGACGGTTTGCGCTCACCGAAACCGACCCGCCGGGTGCACCGGGAGTGGGTGAAGTGCTGGTGAGAGTATTGACCGTGGGTGTCTGTGGCACCGACCTCCACGCCTTCGAGGGCACGCAGCCTTTTTTCACTTATCCGCGCATTCTCGGGCATGAGCTTGCGGTGGAGGTTGTCGAGGCCGGCGACGGCGTCGGGGAATTCAAGCCCGGCGACCGGTGTGCAGTGAACCCCTATATGACCTGCGGCGAATGCGCCGCTTGCTTGCGGGGGCGGACGAACTGTTGCGCAAAGATGAGCGTGATTGGCGTCCATAGCGATGGGGGCATGCGCGACCGCATCATTTTGCCGGCGAAACAGATGTACAGGTGCGAAAAGCTGCCCCCGGAGCAGATTCCGCTGGTGGAAACCCTTGCCGTTGGCATCCACGCCGTAGGGCGCGCAGCGGCGCAACCGGGCGAGCGAGCGATCGTCGTGGGCGCCGGTCCCATTGGGCTCTCAGTGATCGAGTTTTTGCGGCTTGCCGGTGCCGACATCGCCGTCGTGGAGAGGATTCCCGAGCGGCTTGCGTTCGCGGCCCGTCACAATGGGTTAAGGCGGTACTATCCGTCCCACGAGGAAGCGCGGCAGGAAGAACCCTCAATGCTGGTTTTCGACTGCACCGGTGACCGCGGCTCCATGGAGCAATCCATTCACTTGCTCCAACAAGGCGGAAAGCTGATCTTTGTGGGCCTGATCAACGACCACGTCTCCATATTTGACCCGGACATCCACCGTCGCGAAGCCACGATCCTGTCGAGCCGCAACAGCGTTCCGGCCGAACACCTCCGGGTGCTCGAATCCATGGAAAGCGGGCGGATCGATGTGGGGGCGTGGCCCACCGAGTTTGCCCGCCGAACCGCCATGCCGCAACGATTTCCCGCATGGCTCCATCGCGAAGCCGGCGTGGTTAAGGCCGTGGTCGACTGGTCGTAACGGCCGCTGGGGTCGGAACCAGTCGAGAATTCCACCCAAAATTTCTGTGGAAAACTCCAGTCAATTTCCTGCCGGCAGGAAATTGAGTAAACATTACACTAGCCTTAGGTCGCCACCGTGCGGGATGAGGGAGAGGAGAATTGTGTCGGCGTGAAATGGCGCAGTACGGCGAGGTGTCAGGTGCCAGGTGGCGGGTGTCAGTGGGGGCAGCAGTCGAGTGGCGCCTCAACAACAATCAGGCCAAGGTTCGCAAAGGAGCGTTGAATCTGTGAGATACCGACAACGAAAAATACCTCCCAATAAGTTATTGAAAACAAAGGGTGAGTGGAAAAGAGATGTTAGAAATGAAGGTACCTCCCAATGACTTATTGAAAACAAAGGGCGAAAAAAAGTGCTCCCAATGAGTTGATGAAAAAAAAGGAGTTAGCTCGTTTTCCGGATGAGTCATTGAAAGGAATGGAGATAGCGGCTGAAGGGCAATTATGAATTCTGAATTATGAAGTCGGAAGGCCAGAGTATGACGGTCATGACTTACTGCGTCAGAGGACTTTCAATGACCCGATGACCCGATGGGTAGATGACCCGATCTCCAGATCACCCGATCACCCGATGATCCGATGGCTCCGTGCCTTGACTTTGCTGGCTGCCTCGTTTAGCATCGCTAATGAATTAATGAACGTATATCAACCTTCCACGATTGCCAACCGGCGGCATTCTGCCGAATCCCGCGACATGTGCATCTTCTAGAATGGAGGCGTGTCTCACATTTCAAACCCTATGACGGCCAGTGTCAGAATAAGAAAAGGAGTTCCAGCGCTTGTCGGAACTTATGATGGAAACCTGAAACTCTTCGAGCGGTGTTTTCAGGTCTCCGCGCGCTTGGGTGAGGGATCAGTGGAGATTGAAGGTGAGGAAGCAAACGTGCGCCGGGCGCAACGCCTGGTGGAGGAGTACGCAACGCTGGTGGAGGGTGGCGCGCGCTTCGAGAACGCGGAAATCGAAGGCTTTCTGCGCATCATCAGCCAGGATCCGCAAGCCAGCCTGAAAGGTTTGGCGGAAGCAGGCCGGCCGCGGGCCTTCGGGAAGAAATCGATTGCCCCCAAAGGCTTGAACCAGCGTCTTTATGTCGACGCCATGGAACGCCACGACATGGTTTTTGGGATAGGACCGTCGGGCACGGGCAAGACCTATCTGGCCGTGGCGATGGCGGTGGACGCGTTGCTGACTAAAGAGGTCAGCCGGATCATTTTGGCGAGGCCGGCGGTGGAGGCCGGCGAGCGCCTGGGATATTTGCCCGGCACGCTCCAGGAGAAAGTGAACCCCTACCTGCGCCCGCTCTATGACGCCCTCTACGACGTGCTGGACCCGGACCGGGTGGAGCGCTATCTGGAGAAAAGCATTATTGAGATAGCGCCCATTGCCTTCATGCGCGGGCGGACGCTGAACGACGCCTTCGTGATTCTGGACGAGGCCCAGAACACCACGAGCGAGCAGATGAAAATGTTTTTGACCCGCCTGGGGTTTAATTCCAAGGCGGTGGTGACGGGCGACGTTACGCAGATCGATCTTCCCAGCGGCCGGCGGTCGGGGCTTGTGGAAGCGGTGGAAGTGGTGGGCAAGGTCGAGGGTATCAGCATCATCTACTTTACGGAGCGCGACGTGGTGCGGCACAGCCTGGTGCAACGGGTCATCCGCGCTTATGAAGAGTACGAGCAGGGGCGGGCCGCCAAGGCCAATGGCGAGCAAAAATGAAGGGGAAGGATTGCGTTTCAGTTGCGCGCGGCGTCGAGTTGGTCAACCTTCAGAAACGGTATCGGGTTCAAACCGCCTCCTTGCTGGCCTTCGCGCTGGACCTGAAAAGGCGCTTGCCGCTGGGGAAGAGAAAGTTCAACATCTGCTTCGTGGATGATAACGCCATTCGCAACCTGAACCTTGCCTTTCGCGGCCAGGATAAACCCACGGATGTGCTTTCGTTTCCCTGGAACGAAGCGGGCGGCGCCCCTCCACTGGAAGCGAGGCTGCGCTCCCATCGCGGGGGGCAGCACGGGATTACCGATTTCCTGGGCGACGTGGTGATTTCCGTGCAGACGGCCGGGCGCAATGCCGGGGCAGAAGGTCATTCGACGCTCAGTGAGATTCGCTGGCTGATCCTGCATGGGGTGCTTCACTTGTTAGGTTATGACCACGAACATGATACCGGAGAAATGATGTCGCTCGAACTGGCTTTGCGCGAACAATTAGGAGTGGCGGGCCGCCCCGCGCTGATAAGGCAAGTCAAAAGGCAAAACGCAAAAGTCAAAAGGCAAAGCCCAGGCCGTTTGAACTTTTGACTTTTGCGTTTTGCCTTTTGACTTGCTCTAATTTCCTGTTATGGACCAAAGACTCCTCCTTACGATCGCATGGATGGCGCTGCTGGCCTTGTTGCTGGCAATGGGCTCCGTCGCCTCATACCTGCGGCTTTTGATGCGCCGGCTGACGCCGGTGGGGGCGCGTAAGGTCTTCGGGCCGCGCGAGGACGGGCGTATCCGCCACAACCGCGAACGAGTGGGCGTGTCGATTTCCGCCTTGCATGGTGCTTCGATGCACTTGTTCGCGGTGGGACTCGCCGGCCTGCTGATCTGGCAGCGGCCGGACCACCTTTGGAGTGATCTCGGTACAGCGCTCCTGATAGTCCTTGCCGCTGTGGCTATTGCCGATCAATTGATTCCTTTCCGGATCGTAGTGCGGCACGACGAACCGGAAGTGATTCTCGAGCAATGGGAACCCATGTTACGGCGGGTGGTTTATTGGGCGTTGCCCCTTACCTTCCCGATCCTGATTTCCACAACGATTGCGCGGCTGCTTGAACCCACGGAACCGGAGCCCGAGCCGCCATCGCCCCAGGAAAATCTGGAGGAACTGATTGCCACCGGCGAGCAGGAAGGGTTGATTGAAGAGGAAGAACGAGAGATGCTGCAATCGGTGGTGAAATTCGGCGAGAAGGTGGCGCGCGAGGTCATGACGCCCCGGCCGGAAATCGCCGCCATCGAAATCAATTCTTCCATTGAAGATCTGCGCGGGTTATTTCGCACCAAGCGCTTGACGCGCTACCCGGTTTACTCCAGCCAATTGGATCACATCGAAGGCTTCGTGAGCGCGCGCGACCTGATGGAATTGTCGCCGGACGAGCAGAAGCGCGCGATGCTCCGCGACCTCGTGCGGCCTGTGCCCTTTGTCCCGGAAACCAAGCCTATCCACGACCTGTTGAAAGAATTGCAACAGTCCACCACCCAAATGGCGATCGTGATTGATGAATACGGCAGCGTTTCCGGGTTGATTACGATCGAGGATCTGGTGGAGCAGATCGTGGGAGAGATTCGCGACGAAGTGGAGCCACACGCGCGCGACATCATCAAAGAATCGGCGTCGACCTACATCCTCTCTGGGCACGCCGAGTTGGCGCAGGTCGCCGGTGAGGTGAATGTCCCCCTCGAGGGAAACGATTACTCCACCGTGGCGGGGCTAGTGATGAATCATCTGGGGCACGTGCCGGCCGCGGGTGAAAAAGTGGAGAGTCACGGCTTGACGTTTGAAGTGCTGGAGGCAAATCAGCGGACGGTGCTGAAAGTACGGATGATGATGCCCCCCAGCCTGCCTTCCGAGAACCCTACCCATGTCTGAAACGCCCTCCTTCAAGTCGGGATTTGTCGCTGTCGTCGGGCGCCCCAACGCCGGAAAGAGCACACTAGTGAACGCGCTGGTGGAGTCCAAAGTTTCGATTGTGACCCCTGTTCCCCAGACCACGCGCAATCGCATTCTGGGGATTTTGCACCGGCCTGACGCCCAGGTGATCTTCATGGATACGCCGGGGGTCCACAAACCGCTCTCGCGATTAAACGAACAGATGATGAACTATGTGCGGCAGGCGCTGGCGGACCGCGACCTGGCCGTGTTGATCGTGGATGCGAGCGAGAGATACGGGAAGGGCGATGAGTTCGTCATCAATCTTCTGAACGAATACTCACCGCGCGCGATTTTAGCGTTGAACAAAGTTGACCGGGTGCACAAGCCCGACCTGCTGCCGCTGATGGATCGCTACTCGAAGCTTTACGGATTTGAGGAGATCTTTCCGATCTCCGCCTTGCGTGGGGAGGGCCTGGAAGGCTTGCTCGGCGCGATCGTCCAGCGGCTGCCTGAGGGCCCACAGTACTTTCCTGCCGACGAATACACCGACCAGCCGGAACGGTTCCTGGCGAGCGAGATCATACGCGAAAAAGTCATCCGCCATACCAAGCATGAGATGCCCTACGTGACGGCAGTCCTCATTGACGGATTTGAAGAGGGGACGCTGATTACGCGCCTCCACGCCACGATCGTGGTGGAGAAGGACTCACAAAAACCTATCGTGATTGGCGCCGGCGGGGCGCGTCTGAAGGAAATTGGCAGCGAGGCGAGGGAAGAATTAGAAAAACTGTTCCCTCCCCGCGTCTACCTCGAACTCTTCGTGAAGGTCGCCCCCCACTGGCGGAATAACACCGCCGTCATCGCCGAACTGGACTACCGCAACGACGGGGGTACGGCGGAGTAGATCGGGGCCATCTACCCGCGCCCCGGGCACTGCCAGACTGGAAGGGCGGGGCTTCTGCCCCGCCCTTCCGACCTGTGGTGAGAGATCCGGAAGCCCTACTTAGATGGCGATTTCGGCATGTCATACACGCGCCGGATGCTGACCGGCCCGTTGAGCGAGGGAGCTTCGAATCGAGTAATGACGGAAAGCTGTTTGCCGTCGTCGCTGACGCGGAATGTTTGGGTGAGTTTCTCCGAGTGCGGCAGTTTAGTCTCAGCGATGAAGGCGCTGCCATCCCACGAGGCTTTGGTTGAGAACTTCTTGCCGTCCGCGTCTTTATCATCATGCTTTTTGCCGTCGAGGTAAAAAGTTTGGGCATGGTCGGTGTCGTCGGTGACCACAATCTGGTCGGAGCGCTGGTCAATCCGCAAGGACTTTGGGTTGGCAGCGACGCGATCCCAATCTTCGCTGGTCACGGCATCACCGCGATTTGAAGACTGCCGGCCGCCGCGACCCATTCCGCCCCCCATTCCCCCCATGCCGCCCATACCGCCCATGCCGCCGCGGCCCATGCCGCCCATACCGCCTCCACCCGGATAGGTGCCACCTCCGGCACCGGGATAGGTGCCGCTGTCAGTGCTACTCGCGCGGACCTTACTGTTTTGCTGCGCCTCTTGAACCTTTTGGTCTGCGTCGTCGCTCTGGTCCTGGTTGAAATTCCAGTGGCCCGTCAATTGCGTCTTATCATCGGCGCGCGCCACCGCCACGACCGATGCCGCCAGAAAGCAGGCCGCAATGGGAATTGCTGCCTTAGCTGTCAAGGTGAAAACTCTCGCCATCGTCTCCCCCCATTCCTGATTGGAAGCCGTTCCTGATTGCCCTTTCCTTCGATTCCTTGAACGCGCGGCTGGTTGTCTCGGGTGCGCGCGCACGGTTGGAAAAATGCAGATAAGGCGTGGTGCCGGGGACTTCACCAGATGTTAATCTGAATTTACAATCGCGCCTTCAGGGTCGCGAACCCACGGGGGTACAGCACGCCACCGGAGATCCCCCCCGCGCGGTCATTGGGGGCCCGCCACAGCTCGCCGATCCTCACCGGTTAGAATTGGTTAGCCCCCCACTGCAATTCCCAGTGATTTCATCTTGCGGTAGAGATGGCTGCGCTCAAGGCCGAGCACTTCGGCGGTCCGGCTGACGTTGCCTTGATGCTCTTCCAGGGTGCGGAGAATATAGTCGCGCTCGTAGGCGGTGCGCGCTTCCTGAAGGCTGGAGAATCTCCCGGACGGGAATTTGGCGGCGGAGCTGGGGCGCGGTCCGTCCTGGTGCAGAGCAGGGGGAAGATGGCGCCGCTCGATTCGCTCGCCGGGAACCATGATGACCAGGCGCTCGACGAGATTCTTCAGTTCGCGCACGTTTCCCGGCCAGCGATAGGTCATCAGGATTTCCATTGCCGTTTCCGCAAAATGCTTGGGACGGCGTCCATAGGCGCGGGCGAATTCGGCCAGGAAAAAATTGGCCAGCGTGAGGGTATCTTCCGCGTGTTCGCGTAGCGGCGGCACGTAAAAGGGAATCACATTGAGGCGGTAGAAGAGATCCTCGCGGAAGTTACCCTTTTGGATTTCCTCTTCCAAGTGCTTGTTGGTGGCGGCAATGATGCGGACATCGACGGTAAGGTTATTGCCGGAGCCGACTGGGGTGAAGCGCTGTTCCTCGATAACGCGCAGGACTTTGGACTGGGTGCGCAAACTCATGTCACCCACCTCGTCGAGGAACAATGAACCGCCATGGGCCTGTTCGAACTTGCCCGTCTTGTCTTCCAAAGCGCCAGTAAAAGACCCTTTGACATGCCCGAAAAGCTCACTTTCGATAAGCTCTTCCGGAATGGCGGCGCAGTTGACCTCTACGAAAGGCTGCTCGGCGCGCTGGCTGTGGTTGTGCAGGGCGTGCGCCACCAGTTCCTTTCCCGTACCGCTTTCGCCATAAATGAGCACCCGGCCATTGGTGGGGGCGGCGAGCTGCAATTGTTGACGCAGCGCCTTCATGGGCACGCTCGAACCGATGATGCGGTCGCGCCCACGCAGCTCCTCACGCAACTCACGGTTTTGCTCGGTTAGGCGCGACTGCTCCAGTGCGTGACGAAGTGTCAGCAGGGTCTTCTCAATGGAAAGGGGCTTTTCAATGAAATCGAAGGCTCCGAGCTTGGTGGAGCGAACGGCTGTTTCAATGGTGCCGTGTCCGGAGATCATGATGACGGTGGGGGGCGCTTCCAATGCCTGAATTCTTTCCAGTACTTGAATGCCATCCAGACCCGGCAGCCAGATGTCAAGCAGGACGACGTCAAACTTGCCAGTTGCGAGGGTCTCAAGGCAAGCTTCACCGCTGCCGACGGATTCGACTCGATAGCCTTCATCCTCGAGGACATCCGTGAGGGACTCGCGGATGCCGGGTTCGTCATCGACAATCAGGACTGAATATTTCATGCGTTTCCAGCGAGCACAGCATCGCATCTTAGGATGGCATATTCCATCTGGAAAAGCCATTGAGCTCGGCGATTAAGCCCGCTGCAAGAAAATCCGCGCATGGCGAGCGCGGCACGGAGTAGAACTTAAGGACTGAGGACCCTCACAACATGTCCGCGGTATGCTAGCTACGAGGTTTCTTCCTTACGATCAGTACGGCCGCAAACGCCTGGACCTGCCCCCTCTGGTTGGCGCCTACGGCAGTAGTACGCTTCCCACTTACTGGTATCCGAAGACCATTAGTCCCCTGGTGCAGGGGGTGTAGGCAGGGCGCTCGCAGCTTGGTTTTGTGGTCGGCGTGCACATGGTCAAGGAGTTCACTCTGGGGATCAAGCGTATGAGGCCAATCCGCAGGGTCTTCAACTGCAACTCCGAAAAGAGCAACTGAAGTCGCTCCGCCCTCTACGTGGAGAGATCCGTGAGAAGTTGCACCAGGGTGCGCACACCATGGCCCGTGGGGCCCTTGGCACGATAAGGCTTCTCGTCGTTCGCCCAACGAGTACCCGCGATATCGAGATGAACCCAGGGAGTATCGCCGGCGAACTCCCCGATGAACATCGCCCCGGTAATCGCTCCACCGTATCGACCGCCGGTATTGGCAAGGTCCGCGATCGAGCTCTTGTACAGATCTCGATAGTCGTCGTCGACGGGCATTTGCCACATCTTCTCGCCCGCCACG
Organism: Terriglobia bacterium; assembly: GCA_050010335.1. Classification (GTDB taxonomy): domain Bacteria; phylum Acidobacteriota; class Terriglobia; order UBA7540; family UBA7540; genus Bog-366. The sequence continues at coordinate 3,997 of JBEKLF010000063.1, read as the reverse complement.
TTTGCGGCGGCCAAGACGCGACTCACCCATACCTGGTTCCATCCAAAGACTCCGGTGGTGAAGGTGCCGAGCGCGACCAGGACTGCCCCGGTCAGGGTCGCGGCGTCAATCAGCACCGTGCAGCCAAGCTGCTTCGCATAAGTCAATGTATCGGCCAGCACCAGCCGGCCTTCGGCGTCGGTATTGAGGATTTCGATCGTCTTCCCGGACATGGAGGTGACGACGTCGCCCGGCTTGTAAGCACTGCCGCTGGGCATATTCTCGGTTGCCGGAATCAGCGCGGTGATGCGGACGCGCGGCTTGAGCTGGGCAATTGCCTGCATGACGCCGAGCATGGTTGCCCCCCCCGCCATGTCGGTTTTCATTTCGTGCATGTTTTCGCTGGGTTTGATGGAGATGCCGCCGCTATCAAAGGTAATTCCCTTCCCGATCAATCCGATGACGGGCTCGTCCGGCGCATCCTCCGGCGAATAGCGAATGACGACCAGTTTGGCCGGCTCCTGTTGGCTTCCCTGCGCCACTGCCCAGAAGGCGCCCATTTTCAAATCCTGAATGTCCTGCGCCCCCAGCACTTCACAATTCAGGCCGAAGCGCGTGGCCATCTCCCTGGCGCGCTCGCCTAATCTCGTAGGCGTCAGGTGATTCGAGGGTTCATTCACAAGCTCGCGCGTGAAATTCTGGGCCTCGCCAAGAATGCGGCCCCGATTGAGGGCCGCTTCCGCTTTTGCTGGCAGCGCATCACCGCCCGTCGCTAGCCAGAGCCTGTCAATTCCCTTCTCACCGTTGCGTTCGGTGCGGTAGTTATCCGGGTCATAATCGGCCACCAGAGCGCCATCAGCTACCAACGTCATTACACCCGGTTCTGTGGAACCAAGGATCCAGGCCAGTTCTCTCACCCCGCGAGCGCGCAAATGTCTGACTGCCGCCCCCGCTAAATTACGGAGGTGCGTCGCGTCAAGTTTTTCGCTCTTACCGGCTCCCACCACCAGCAGCTTGGATGTCGCCATCCCTGCGGGCCAGCGGAGGATTGTACATTCAAATGCTTTGCCTGTAAGTTCGCCTGATGTTTGCATTTGCTGCAACTGATTGCGGGTTTCCGTCGGTAAACGTTCCACGGTGCCACTGGAGGCAGACGCACCTTCAAAGCTATATACGACAAGAGCAGGGGTTGAGAGTTGCGCCAGAGGTTCGCGCTGAAATTCAATTCTCACGATTTAAAGCTCCTGTGGATTAGTGAAAGCGCGAGGCTAAAGCCCACACTTCCAAACTCGAATTGAGAAATCCGCGCTATTGGTGGCGGCGACGATGTTCGTGTATATCCTGCTGCGCTTCGCGGTCGATCGTGCGTTGCCGCGAAGTCTCGCGGTGATCGTAGACCTTCTTGCCTTTCGCCAAGGCGATCTCGCACTTGATCAGGTTTTTTTTCAGATAAACCCGGGTGGGAATCAGCGTGAATCCCTTCTCCTGAACACGCCCCGCCAATTTATCAAGTTCCTGCCGGTGGAGAAGTAGGCGTCTATCGCGTAGCGGCTCGTGATTGGAATAACTCCCCGCCACGTACGGACTGATGTGGCAATCAATCAACCACGCCTGGCCTTTCTGGACATCCACATAACTATCTTTGAGGTTGATTTTCCCGTCGCGAACGGACTTCACTTCCGTGCCCGTCAACTCCACCCCCGCCTCAAACCTCTCGAGTAAGTGATACAAATGCTGCGCCTGCCGGTTGACGGCAAAGTGCTTCGGAGCGGGCTTGAGCGGCTTTGTCATAGTCACGCTGCGCGTAAACAACTCTTCGGATATAGATAATTTTAGCACAGGGATCGCGCCATTGCAGGATTCATGGCGCCCGCCGTTCACCCATTTCATCAAACGAAACACCGCCAAAAAACTTTGGCCATTAACGTCAAAGCCTGATAATCTGCGCTTCCGTAAGAATAGTTCCCGGAGGGTTTTCCTATGCACTTTGCGCGCCGAAGGATGTTACTTGTTAGTGGGTTGTTCACGGTTGCTGCTCTAGGCATTTTCGTGGCTGCCATCGAGGCAAATTCGGCCACGGGGAAGATCAACTTTCACGACGACTTTTCTTCAGGCAAGCTCGATGCCTGGCAGTTCCCCTTCCCCGAGGACTGGGTGGTCAAAGCAGAAGGCCCACTTCATTTTCTGCACATGCTGCGAAATCGCGAGCCGCTGATTCCCCGCCGGCCGCAGCAGTTTTCACGGGTAAAGGGGATCAACGTGGGAAGCTTCAATCTTGAGACCCGCGTCCGCCGGGAGGGCAGTTCGATGGCGATCGCGTTTAATTATGTCGATAATCTGCACTTCTATTACACCCACCTATCCGTTGACCCCGGGGCCAAGGTTGATGTTCACAACGGAATCTTCCTGGTGGATGGCGCTCCGCGTCGGCGCATCGCGGGCACGGAAGCGGCACCGGCCCTTCCCGACACCAATTGGCACAGGGTTCGCGTCGAGCGCGATGTGGATTCGGGTTCAATAAAGGTCTTCGTCGACAACGACCCTCAGCCGCGTTTTTCCGTGGTCGACAACACCTTTAAGTGTGGTCAAGTCGGCCTGGGATCGTTCGATGAGACGGGCGACTTTGCCGACGTCAAGCTTTCATCAAAAGATGCCGGTTGCCACCCCTAAGGGTATAATGGGTTTCGGGGCCAGCCGAAACGGAACGCATAAGCATTCACTTTCGCCAAACTTTTATGGAGGAGTCACCATGAGCAATGATTTTTCGCGAAGAAAATTCTTGGAGAGCATCGCAATAGGGGGAGCGGCGAGCGCCAGCCTTCCCTTGTGGTCGAATCTCGCCAGCGCAAAGGAACAGGCTTTGCCGCATCGCACGTTGGGGCACACGGGCGCCAAGGTTTCCATTCTGGCATTTGGCTGTGGCAGCCGCTTCTTGATGTACGAGGACGAAGAGAAAGCGGTCCAAGTCCTCAACCACGCTCTTGATCTGGGCATCACTTACGTCGATACCGCGTATGCTTACGGCAACGGCAAGAGCGAAACACGCGTCGGCAAGGTCATGGCCACGCGCCGCAAAGAAGTTTGGCTGGCTACCAAAATTCCCGACCGAACACGCGACGGCTTCATGAGCCGCCTCGAGGCCAGCCTGAAGCGCCTTCAGACGGACCACGTAGACCTGGTGCACATTCACAGCCTGGGGCACGCTGATGACTTGGCAAAGATTGAAGCCCCCGATGGCGCCCTCAAGGGATTACTGGAAGCAAAGGAACAAAAGATGGCGCGTTTTATCGGCATGACCAGCCACACGGAGGGCGCGGTCCTGGCGCATGCCATCGAACGGCATCCGCTCGACTGCACGCAGATGGCGCTGAACCCTTCGGGAACCGGCGAGTTTGAGAAGACCGCCCTCGCCGCCGCCAGCAAGAAGGGCCTGGGCGTCATTGCTATGAAGGTTTATGGCCAGGAGTTCCTGATCGGAACAGAAGGCGGCAAACAGGAGGCGGATACCCTCCTGCATTTTGCCATGAGCTTGCCGGTCACATGCGCAGTGGCCGGTATGCCCCAGGTGGACATGCTCGAGCACAACGTGGAATTGGCCCGTGCCTTCACACCCTTTAGCAACGAGAAGATGGATCAGTTGCGCCGCGACATGTCGGTTCTCCGCGACGACATGCAGCATAAGCTCATCGGGCACATCGATGGCCCAACGGACCACCCAGAGGTCTTTTGGGCGTGATCAGAAAAAGGCAACGAGGGGCCTCCTCCTTTTTTCTCAAACGCTTATGGGGGAAGTCCACTTCGGTTGCGCTTTAGACTGCGGAGGGATACCGCTTTTCAATTCAACCACGCTCGAAAAAGTGGTTGGCAGGACCGCCTCGATTGAGTATACTGTCAATGCGGGGTGGAGCAGTCTGGTAGCTCGTTGGGCTCATAACCCAAAGGTCGCTGGTTCAAATCCAGCCCCCGCAACCAACGCCATCATAAAGTTACGGGGAATTGCAGCAACGAGATTTGGGTT
>JBEKLF010000062.1:0-34719 GCA_050010335.1 Terriglobia bacterium | reverse complement strand
TGCGCTAGCGGCTTACTGGAAATCGCCGTATCGGCAATGCTCCGGCCCGCCAACCTGGTCCAGCTACCTTACGACTCTCGGGCCGGAGCACTGCCGATACAGCCCTAATGATTTCCCAACAGTTATGCCGAATGTGCCCCCGGCGAAGGTGTTGTGTACGGATATGCGTTCTGGTAAGGTATCGGCACGAGGGACCTTTCAGTCGCGAACTTGATAACCCGACATTTTCAGGTCCCCGTGTCGAATCTGACTGCCTGGAAACCCCACCGAGTTCGTGATGTGTGCGCCGGAGGGCAAGCACCGTCCTGACCCGCCTTGAAGGAGGTATCATGCAGCGAGTTTTGCGCGTTATCGCAGCAACGTTGGTCGTAACGACTGCCTTGGGGGCGCTCCATGTCTCGAGTGCTTGGGCGGACGATTCGGTGGCGCCGCCCGGGTTGCGCCTGCCTGCCGACGTGGTGAGTCCCGTGCGGTACCGGTTGGATCTGACGGTAATCCCCGACCAGGACACCTTTACCGGGACGGTCGAGATCGACTTGCAGTTTGCCAAATCCGCGCGGGTCTTGTGGCTTAATGCGGAGAAGCTCACGCTGAAGGAAGCGACTTTGACGGTGGACAGCGAGAGGCTGGCAGCCAAGGTCATTCCGGAGGCGAAAGATTACGTCGGATTTGCTTTCGAGCATCCCGTCGGTCCAGGCGAGGCGACGTTCCGCGCCACCTATCAGGGTGAGATCAGCCGGAAGGATATGGAAGGCATCTTCCAGGTGAAGGACGGTGACCGCTGGTATGTTTACTCACAGTTCGAATGGACTTTCGCCCGCCGGGCATTTCCGTGCTTCGATGAACCGAGTTATAAGGTTCCCTGGCAGTTGACCCTGCACGTCAAGAAGGACGAGGTGGCACTTTCGAACACGTCCATCACCTCCGAGACCAATTCGGGGGACAGCATGAAGACGGTAAAATTCGCCCAGACCAGGCCGCTTCCCAGTTACCTGGTGGCCCTGAGTGTGGGCGATCTGGACCTGGTGGACGCCGGAACGGCGGGAAAGAAGAATACTCGCATTCGCATTGCCGTTCCCCGGGGCCGGGGCGCCGAAGCTAAATACGCTGCTGAGACCACTCCTGCCATCCTGAACCTGCTCGAGGATTATTTCGGTATTTCTTATCCTTACGAAAAACTCGATGAGGTTGCCGTTCCGCTTTTCGGTGGCGCCATGGAGAATGCCGGGCAGGTCACTTATGGGGCGTCCGTCATCCTCGCCAAGCCTGAGCAAGATTCACTCGAACGCCAGCGCCTCTGGGTGAGCATCGCCTCGCACGAACTCGCCCACCAGTGGTTTGGCGATCTCGTCACCACAGCCTGGTGGGACGACATCTGGCTGAACGAGGGCTTCGCTGACTGGATGGCGAACAAGATCGTTGCCGAATACCACCCCGAGTGGCGAACGAACGCTGAGGCTGTAAACGCGACCCAGGGGGCGATGGGGAACGACGCCCTGGTGACCGCGCGCCGAGTAAGGCAACCAATTGAGTCGAACGATGACATCGCCAACACCGCCGACCAGATTACCTATAACAAGGGTGCGGCACTGCTTCACATGTTCGAATCGTACATGGGCCCGGAGCGATTTCGCGTAGGCGTCCGTCGCTATCTTGCAAAACATGCGTGGAAGAATGGCACGTCCGCCGACTTTCTGACTGCGCTGGCCGGTGACGATACAACTATCTTCCCGGCTTTTTCAAGTTTTCTAGACCAGCCGGGAGTGCCTTTGATCACAGCGGGGCTAGACTGCAGCGGCGGGACGCCAAAGTTGGAACTCTCCCAGCAGCGATTTCTCCCGCTTGGGTCCACGGACGTGGCGGCCCACCTCTGGAAAATTCCGGTGTGCGTACGCTACCACGCCGCCTCGGCTGAGGCGCGGGAGTGCACGCTGCTGGATCGCCCGTCCAGCGGAATGCCGCTCTCCAAAGCGAGCGGGTGCCCGGTCTGGCTCGAGGCCAACGCGGGTGCAGACGGGTATTATCGTGTTCTTTACCAAGGAGACCTGCTCAACGCGCTGCTTAAGGATGAGGCCCGTCCACTCACCCTTGCGGAGAAGGTGGCGCTCGTTGGGGACATCTTGGCCCTGACTCGCAACGGCAAGATCCCGCTCGGCAAGGCGCTGGCACTAACTCCTGCTTTGGCTCGAGACTCTGACCGGTACGTGGTCACCCAGACTATGACGATCACGACTGACCTTCAGGACCGCGTGGTTGCTGCCGAATTCCTGCCAAATTACCGCCGGTATCTCGAAGACCTCTACGGCGCGCGAGCGCACCAACTTGGCTGGAAGGCCAAACCTGGTGAGCGTGACGACGACCGCCTGCTCCGCCCCGCGGTTCTCGAGGTTGTGGCCAACCAGGCTGAGGATGCAAAGTTGATTGCGCAGGCGAAGGCCCTGGCGCTCGACTGGCTGGCCGATCACAAGGCCCTGGATCCGGATATGATTTCCACGGTGCTCGAAACGGCGGCGCGGCACGGCGACCGCGCGCTATTCGATCGGATGCGCGCGGCGGCCGACCAGGAGAAGAATGAAGATATTCAGTGGAGTCTGCTCACTTCTATGGGCTTGTTCCCGGAACCCGAAATCGACAAGGAAGCTTTTTCGATCGTGCTGACAAACGAAGTCGATCCCCGGCAGTCCCTCGGCATTCTCCAGGGGGCTCGCGGGTCACCGCGAACACGCGAGTTGGCCTACGATTTCGTGAAACAGAACGCGGATAAGATTGTGACCAAGGTGCCTAATTTCTTCATCTTCAGCACGGGAGCGATCCTGCCCACCGCAGCGAATGGCTTTTGCGACGAGCAGCATCGCCAGGATGCCGCGAGCTTCTTCACAGCACGCTCTACGAAGTACACTGGAGGGCCGCGCTTTCTGGCTCAGACGCTGGAACGGATTGATCTCTGCATCGCCTACAAGAAGGTGCAGCAGCCCAGTGTGACAGAGTTTCTCCAGCGGTACTCAAACGCAAATTAGGGAGCTCTTGGACTTAGGGTACGGACCGGTCACCCAAGGGCAAATCCCAAACTGTCCGCCGAAAGGGGGCGTAAGGGTTACGATAGCTGATGATAACAGCCCTTCCCACCAGTAACTATCCCAACTCCCGAGATACGGGGTTTTGGGATGTTTGGATCCGCGGTCCTTTTCACTTGGCCGTATAACGGCCATAACCGCTCCAGTGCGCGCGGCTTCGCTGGCAACTCGGAGAGCAAGTCAAAACCCCGCTCCACGGAGGGTCGCGCGGATAAAAAGAATGTGCCACCGGGGAGTGGCAAGTGGCCCCTCCGGCCCGCTGGAGGGGAGAGCCGCAGCGTTCCAGGTTAGTTTGCGCCTTCGAAAATGTAGAGGGAAAGGCGCGGAGGGTGTGAAAGAATAAACAGTTTCACGCAAAGGCGCCAAGCCATGGAGGCTCGAAAAGAACAACAGTTTTCTCTGCGCCTTTGCACCCTTGCGCCTCTGCGTGAGGTGTTTTTCCCGGCTCGCCGTAGGCCGGATTCATTACGCCGCGGGCTTTAGCCTCTTGAATTCAGCCTCTTCCTTCGCAGCGTCATCCGCTCGGCCGAGCTCGCGGTAAATCTGCGCGAGCAGGAAGTGGACGGAAGGATCATCGGGATCTGTCTTCGCCGCCGGCTCCAAGGCTGAGAGAGCTTCCGTTTTCTGCCCCAATTGCAGGAGCGCCTTCGCCAGGCCCAGTCGAGCAGGCGTGGCGGAAGGATTGATTTCCAGGGCCTTCCGGAAGGCGGTGACCGCCTCATTGAGTTGACCATGCTTGCGGTAGACTTCACCGATTTCGTATTCGGCCTGAGCACTCCTCGGATCTAGCGTCAGTTCTTGTTGCAGTTCTGACAGAGCTTCGTGCCAGGCGTCGGGATCGGGGGAATTCGTCAGGAGCAGGATGGCGATTTGCAGGTGTACTCCCACCAGAGTGGGGTCCAGCTTGACCGCTTGTCGATAGGCGTCCAATGCCGCTTTCCAGTTGCCATCGGTGGCAGCAAAAGAGGCCATCACCTGATAGCTCCGCGCGGACTTCGGCGCCACCTTCATCAGCTTCAAATAGACTTGGGAAGACAACCTTCCATAAAGTTCCCCCGCGGCATAAAGAACGTCAGGATCATTCGGGTAAGCGGCCATCAGCTTTTGCGTCACTTGCACCGATTCCATTTCATTCCCCTGCTGGTCCGCGCATCGCTGCAAACTGAGGCCGAGGATTCGCCGCAACTTGGGGTCGGGATTAGACGCGAACTCCCGCACCAAGGCGTTCATAGCGGCAGGGCAATCGCCCCCGGCCGCCTGACTGAGGGGCAGATAGGCTTTGGCGATAACGAGGGAGGGATTGAGCCTTTGGGCTTCCTTGAACTCGGCAATCGCTTTTTCATACTGATGATCGCTGTAATATGCGACTCCCAAGTTGGCGTGGGGTTCGGCAAGGTTCGGGGCGAGTTTCACGGCGGAGGAGAAGTGCTGCTCGGCAGCGACAAAATCACCGTTACTCAGCGCCGCAAGTCCCTGCTGGAGCTCCGCCCTGACCGCCGGTGAGGATTGTTGACAAAATGTCATCGTGGCCAGAAGGACCACGCAGGACAGGCACGGCACGACCTGTAGCTTCATGGGGAAGCATTGTAGCCGCCTGCGCACTTTCGCTGCAAGCCATAATGTGCCGCGGCCGAGGCACGAGAGTCCCAGTCCCAGGTGCAGAGAGCTGCATTCCCAATACGTCGCCCAAGGCGTCGCCTAAGGCTTGCCATTTTTCCGTGGCGTATGCTATCAGTAGATTCGGTGTCGGGTCGGGAGCTAGCCAAGGTGATGGTTCAGCCTCGGAATTGGGGCTTTTGCGGCAAGCGCTGGCGGACAATGACTTTTTGTCTGTGTTTGCCGTTCGTCCAATTCGGAGCAGTAGCGGGCATTTGCCCTTTATCCACAATGCCCCCCACCCCCGCCGAGGAATTGCAGGCGGCAACCGCGGCGGATAAAGCCGGGGATTATCCCACCGCCGCGAAGCTCTTTCAGAATTTCCTGGACAAGGTAAAACCGGCCCAAATGAATCCGCAAGCCAACTCTGAAGTGCGCACGAGGCTTGCGACGATTTACTTTCTGCTTCATGAATACCGCGAATCCCTTCGCACGGTCACTCCCCTCACCAGCGCCAAAGGTTCATCCGTCCCGGTGCCTCAGCAGGCTTGGATGGTGCAGGGTTTGGACGAGCTCGAACTCAACCAACTCACCGAGGCGATCCGGGCTTTGCGTGAAGCCCTAAAGCTGAACCCTGCCAGTGGCACGGCCCGCCTGGCGCTGGGGGACGCCTTGGCTCGCGAGGGCAACCTTACCGCGGCCGTCGATCAATATAAGGAGCAACTGCGGCGCACACCCAACGAAGTCGAAGCATGGTACAAGCTGGGGCTCGCTTACACCTTCTTGACCAAGCAGACCTCTGCCGGTTTCTGGGAGCGGTACCCAGACGACCCTGTCGGTCAGCAACTCAAGGCGGAGGGAAGCATTTCGCGTGCGGCCTACCCGGAAGCCTTGCGAACCTTGTTCGCGATGTTGAAACAGGACACTCCCCCGGCCGGACTTTACGCTGACCTGGGGACCGCGTTGCTTGACTTGGGTTTCCCTCAAACCGCCGAGCCCCAATTCCAGAAGGAACTGAAGCGGGACCCTCACTCGCCGGACGCCCTCTGGGGTTTGTCGGCAGTCATGGCGCTACGCGGAGATTGGGACGGCGCTCGCGAGAATCTGCGGTCCCTGGCGGAATCCAATCCCCAGGAATTGTCGCGGCTATTTGAGTCATCTCCCCCCATTTTGCTCCGCCAGGCCATACAGCAAAAGCAGATAACGATTCCCATTCAGTTCGCGCAAACACCGGAGGGAGCAGCGTGGAGCAACTGGCTGCAAGAGTCTGACGTGGACCTGTCCGCGTTGAATGCTGCCCCCGCAAAGACATGTTCTGAAGCCCTTGGCCCGCCGCAACTCGCGCCTGGGACCTGGCTTACTGTAGCTTGCTACCGGACACTTGCGGACCGATTGCACAAGCAGAAGGGAACTGGGCAATCTGACTTGGCTAAACTTGCGGAAGCCGAACTGCGCGAGGGATCACTGGACGATGCTGAGGCCGCCGCCCGGCGCGCGCTCGCATCCAAGCCCTCAGATGGCTGGGCAATGTATTGGCTAGTGAAGTCCTATGAAGCGCTGGGATATGCCGCTTTTGGCCAAGTATCGCGGTTAAGTCCCAACTCCGCGCGATTACATCAGATCGTGGCAAAATACTATGCTGACAAACACGAAACTGCGCACGCCGTAGCCGAATACGAAGCGGCGATTAAACTGTCACCGGACCTGCCGGACCTGCATCTGGGCCTTGGCACCGTTTACTGGGAGGCCGGCGATTGGGATCAAGCGGAAGCGCCGCTGCGCAAGGCGCTCGACTTGTCGCCAAGCTTGGTGAACGCCAGCTATGAGCTTGGCGATGTGTACATCCAGAGGAGACAATGGGAACAGGCCCTCCCCTACCTCCAACCCGCTGTGGGGAACGCAATGCTCAATTACCAAGCGTGCTTGGATGTTTCCAAGGCTGAGGCGGGCCTCGGGCACACCCAGCAAGCTATTGATTATCTCGTGCGGGTGGCCGGACAGGACCAGGATGGAGAAATTCACTATCGCCTCGCTCTCTTGTATCGCAAGCAGGGTTATTCCGCCAAGGCGGACGCCGCATTTGCAGCATCTAACCAGCTTCGCCAAGCCTCATCGCAACACGGCCAGGACGTACTTCAAACCATGGAGAAGGAGCGGCAAGCTCTCGACCAAACGGAGCACTGAGTGGAGCCTACATGACCAAGAGCAATTCCCACCTCCTCACCCGGCGCGACTGGATGCGCAGAAGCCTGTCCGGTCTGTGCTTCATTGTTCCTGTCCTGGCCAATGACAAGCTGGGACAGCCGATCCTCGCCTCTGGCGGGCCATGGTTCATAGATGTGGCGAATAAAGCGGGCCTCACAACGTTCCACGACACCTGTGGTTCGCTCTTGAAGAACTACCTGGTGGAAACCATGAACGGGGGCGTCGCTATCTTCGACTACAACAACGATGGCCTGATGGACATCCTGTTGGTCAACGGATCGACCTTCCAATTGCTCGATGATCCCAAGCTTCCCCGAACGATGAGCCGATTGTTCCGCAATAACGGCGACGGCACCTTTACGGACGTTACACGGCAGAGCGGCTTAATTAATACCGGGTGGGGCCAAGGCGTAGCGGCAGCCGACTACGACAATGACGGCTATGTCGACGTGTTTATCACGAATTTCGGTACAAACGCCCTGTTCCATAACAACGGCGACGGGACGTTTACTAATGTCACACACGAAGCCGGGGTCGAAGGCGGGAACTGGTCCTCCGGCTGCGCCTGGGGCGATTTTGATGGCGATGGTAGGTTGGACCTCTATGTCGCGCGCTATGTTGACTTCGACCGCGCCAGAATCCCCTCCCCAGGGGAAGCGAAATATTGCCTTTATCGAGGTGTGCCGGTGTGTTGCGGCCCCCTGGGTTTGACCGGCCTGCCTGATCTGTATTACCACAACGAGGGCAATGGGAGGTTCCGAGAAGTCTCAAACGACGTGGGCATTCGTGACAGCGACAAGGCCTTCGGCCTCGGGGTGATCACTCTCGATTTCGACAACGACGGATTCCTTGACATATATGTTGCCAACGACTCGGAGCCAAATTTCCTGTGGCGCAACAAGGGCAACGGGACCTTTGAGGAAGTAGCCATGGAAGCGGGATGCGCCGTGACTGCGGACGGGCGCCCGCAATCGTCCATGGGCGTCGCCGTGGGTGATTATAACAACGATGGCTGGATGGATATTTGTACCACTTCCTTTTCCGAGGACTACAATACGCTCTACCGCAACTCGAAGGGGATGTTTGACGACGTCACTTTTGAAGCCGGCCTTGGGACGGACTTCTCGAAACTCACTTTGGGCACTGGCTTCCTGGACTTTGACAATGACGGCTGGCTCGATATCTTCATGGCCAATGGGCACCTCTATCCGCAGGCGGAGAAGGCCGGAAATTCCTATTTTCAGCACAACCACTTGTGGCACAATCTTCGCAACGGCCGGTTTGAACTCCTTCCCGAAAGCCAGAGCGGATTTACACAGGCATGGTCCAGCCGCGGCGCCGCCTTTGGCGACTTGGCGAATAGCGGACGTGTTTGGGTGGTGGTGAATAACATCGATCAGGTACCCTTTCTGTATGAGCCTTCCGGAACCGCTGGCAACTGGGTTCGGATCCGGCTGACTGGCACGCGCTCGAACCGCAGCGCCATCGGGGCTCGGGTACGAGTAACGACGGGTGAGCTCACGCAGACCAATGAGGTTCGAAGCGGAGACAGCTACCTTTGCACCAACGACATTCGGCTTCACTTCGGCTTGGGTCAGGCAAAGTCCATTGATCGACTTGAAATCCGCTGGCCCGACCGTCAGGTAGAGAAGTATGAAAGGCTGGCCGTGAACCGGGAACACGCTTTCCGGGAGGGGGACAAAAATGAAAAGGCCTAGGCGCGGGCTGGTGGTTGCCACCGCAGCCCTCGCGGCCTTCCTTTCTTGCGTAGCCCCTGTTTTAGGACAAGGAGAGGCCTCGGAGGATGTGAGTCCCACGGGTGAAATTGACTTGGGGACGGTTCCGCCCGAACAGATCGTTAGCGCGGTGGCCGCCGCGCGGAAAGAAATTCGGCAAGAGGGGGATTCGGCGCAAGGTTACCTTCATCTCGCCATCGCGCTTAGCTCCGGCGATGACCAGCAGGGGGCCAGGGTGGCTATAGATCGAGCGTTGGCGCTCAATCCGAGGCTCCCAGGGGCGTGGTTGCAAAAAGCCCTGATTTCAATCAATGGTGGCACGTTGAAGGCCGCAATCGGCTATCTCCAGAAGGAAGTCGAGTACGATCCCAAAAGCGTCGGTGCGCGGCTCGAGCTCTCAGCAATGCTCTTCAGAAGCGGCGACTTTAAGGGCGCGCAAGAGCAAACCGAAGCCGTGTTGCGCTTTGACCCCCAAAATGCTAATGCCCTTGGGGGATTAGGTTACCTTCAGTTGCAGGAGGGCCAACTTCAGCCTGCGGTCGAGAACCTTCGCAAGGCCATTGCGGCACGACCTCGGTTCCCTGAGGCCAAGCAGAACTTGGGAAACGCCCTTATGCGGCTTGGGGACTGGCAGGGCGCACGTCAGGCCTTTGAAGATGCGATCAAGGATGAGCCCGACGCCATTCCGGCCGTCTACGGACTGGGCACCACGCTGCGGCACTTGGGCGAGACCGCGCCGGCGGCGACTCAGTTTGCCAAGGCCAAGGATATGTTGCAAATGGTCCAGGCGATGGCGCGAGCGCAAGGAGAGGATAATAACGGCGTCAGAATGTGGAACGATGGCAACTTGGCGGGCGCTGAGGAAGCCTTCCGGACTTCCGTGGCGGCCCACATGGCTTACGCAGAGGCTCATAACAATCTGGGCGGAGTGCTTTGGCAGGAGAAGAAGGTGAAGGAAGCGACGGATGAATTTACGCTAGCCATCCGCGCCGATCCAAAATTCGCCAAGGCTCACAATAATCTCGGCAACGCCCTGATGGTGGCCGGGAATCTTCCGGGAGCCATCGAGCATTACCAGACTGCGGTTAAGCTTGAGCCGGGGTTTGCCATGGGCCACTTCAGCCTGGGATTAGCGTTGGCGCAAACAGGGCAGAGCGTCCAAGCGGAGAAGGAATTGCGCGACGCCCTGATCCTCTCTCCCGATCTGGCTGTTGCCCACTTCGAACTGGGATTGCTCCTGGCCTCCGGTAAACCGACCCTGCCAGCCGAAGCGCGGTCTGAAATCGAGACGGGGATTCGCCTCAACCCTGAACTCAAAGCAGCTCTGCCCCCGGCCCTCGCGAAAGACTTATCGGCACCTCCTGCGACCTCGGCTCCCCACCACTGATAAACCCCTGTAAAAGATCCATGAGGAATCGAACGGCAGTCCCGTGCGCCAGTGCGCAGCTTTAGAGTGCGGCAGCTTGCTGCCGCTTTCCTCCACGCGAACTTGCGCGCGGGGATTTCGAATCGGCGCACATTTTGCCGCCAGCAAGCTGGCTGGGGGAAAAGCGGCAGCAAGCTGCCGCACTCTAAAGCTGCGCGCTGGAGGCATATACCAGCCGCTCCCTTTAATGTCGGGTTTTGCAAACCATTGATTCTTAAACCCATAACGGACAGCAGCGTACATGCCGGGAAAAAGACAAAAAAACACTTGAATTTGATATAGTGTTGTAGTTAAGTATATCACTATGTGGCATGCGACAGCTTTTCAAGAGGTGCCGCCATGCATGGCGACGAAACCGAGGAGTCACAGTGCGGCAGACCCGCGTAAGAGCTAGCAGGAACACATGATGGATCGTGAGTGGAACGACAGTCAGCCGATTTACCGCCAGCTTCGCGATCGCGTTGTCGCCATGATCCTCGACAGCGTGCTCAAAGAAGGCGACCCGCTGCCTTCCGTGCGCAATGTCGCAGCGGAATATCGGGTCAATCCACTGACAGTTCTGAAGGGCTATCAACAACTGGTGGACGAGCAGCTTGTGGAGAGCAGGCGAGGCCGCGGCATGTTCGTCAATGCCGGCGCTCGCGATCTGCTGCTGAAAGGCGAACGAGAGAAGTTTCTTACGGACGAATGGCCCAGAGTCCACGCCACCATTCAGCGGCTCGGCCTGACGCCGGAGGAACTGCTGGATGCTGCCAAATCTCACCGGCCGTCGAAGGCTCCCGAGGAGTAGCCGAAGCCATGACCGTCATCGAAGCACGCGGACTCCGCAAGGTTTTCGGCTCCGCCATCGCGCTGGACGGCGTGGATTTGCGTGTCGAAGAGGGCCGAATTCTAGGCCTCATCGGTCCCAATGGTGCAGGCAAGACCACCGCGCTCAACGCGATTCTCGGCCTCACCGCCTACCAGGGAGAACTGAAGGTGATCGGGCGCGACCCCTGGAACGAGCGCGACCAGCTCATGCGCGATGTCTCATTCATTGCCGATATCGCTGTGCTGCCGCGCTGGATGCGGGTTCGGCAGGCGGTCGACTACGTCGCCGGCGTGCATCCGCGATTTGATCGCGCCAAGGCGGAAAGTTTTCTTGCCAAGACGACGATCCGTCGCGACAGCAAAGTCGGGGAATTGTCCAAAGGCATGGTGGCCCAACTGAACCTCGCCCTGGTGATGGCCATTGATGCGAAATTGCTGGTGCTGGACGAACCGACGCTCGGTCTCGATATCCTGTATCGCAAGCAGTTCTACGATTCGCTGCTGAACGACTACTTCGATCGCAGCCGCACCATCCTCGTGACCACCCATCAGGTGGAAGAGGTCCAGAACGTCCTTACTGACCTCATGTTCATCAACCGCGGCCGCATCGTCCTTGATTGCCGCATGGAAGAATTCGAGTCGCGCTATCTGGAAGTGATGGTGCATCCCGAGCAGGTTGCGGCTGCGCGGGCGCTCAAGCCCCTTCACGAGCGCCAGGTGTTCGGCCGCAGCATTCTACTGTTCGATCATGCCGATCGCCAGCAAATCTCCACACTGGGCGACGTGCACACGCCCAGTATTGCCGACGTGTTCGTCGCGGTAATGGGCGATCAGGCCGGCGTTGTACAAGGAGCAGCCAAATGAATTCGCCATCGAACGCCGCGCCTGAGCCTCCCCTCGACTCGCAGGTCATCGCGCCCGCGGCCATGCCCGCGACTCGGCCCCTGTATTGGTCGGTGCGGCGCGAATGGTGGGAGAACAGTTCGATCTATATCGCGCCGCTGGCCGTAGCCGGCGTCATTCTGTTCGGCTTCCTGATCAGCATAATTCATCCGGCAGTGAAGATGCGTGCCGCCTTGGCCGACCCGGCGCACCAGCGCGCAGCGATCCACATGCCGTACGACATCGGAGCGGCACTGATCATGGGAACGATATTCATCGTTGGGGTGTTTTTTTGTCTCGACGCGCTGTACGGCGAACGCCGCGACCGCAGCATCCTGTTCTGGAAGTCGCTGCCGGTTTCCGATCTCTCGACCGTGCTCTCGAAGGCGAGCATTCCGCTCGCGGTTCTGCTGCTGGTCGCCTTCGCGACTATCGTTGCCACGCAGTTGGTCATGCTGCTCCTGAGCATCGTGGTCCTACCGCGAAACGGTTTGACTGTCGCGGCGGTGTGGGCACAGTTGCCGTTGGTCAAAATGTGGCTGGCACTGCCCTACGCTCTGGCGGCGATGGCGCTCTGGCAGGCGCCCATCTATGGCTGGCTGCTGCTGGTCTCCGGTTGGGCGCGGCGCGCGGCATTTCTCTGGGCCGTCCTGCCGCTGTTCGCGATCGGCGTCATCGAGAAGGTTGCGTTCAACACCACTCATTTCGCCAATCTGGTGAAATACCGCTTGTTTGGCTGGGTTGCGCAGGCCCTTGACCCACAGGCACATAGTGACGCCCTCATGGACCCGCTGCGAGCACTCGCTCCGGGGAGATTCTTGAGCACGCCGGGACTGTGGATCGGGCTGGCAGTAGCGGTGGTATTTCTCGGGGCAGCCGCACGGCTTCGCCGCTATCGTGGCCCCATCTGATGCGCGTGGGCATTAGATTCACGACTTCGCCTAAGGAGAAACGAGTAGCAGAACAACCATAATGATGGAACGGATGGCAGAAGCGTCGCTACGCACATCTGGGCGTAACACTCATCCGAGCGCCAGCGGGGTTCGTCTCGGAGCGGGGGAGGACCTATGAAGCGAATTATGATTGCCACGCTGTTCGGCTTGGTTGCGGGTGTGCTGTGCGCAACCATGTCATTCTCTGGCGGCTTAATGAAGTTCACCGCTGTCAATTTGGCGTGGATCTTATTGAATAGGGCAGTGATGGGCTTTGCGATCGGCACATCTGTGCTGAAACTGCGTTGGGCCTGGAATGGCATCGTCATGGGGCTGGTGGTCGGATCGACATTTTCCTATTTCCTTTTTATGAATGGGGGACTAGGAACGCTGCCGCTGGTCAACCTCCTGATTGGCAATCCAATATTCGGGTTGATGATCGAGTTCTTCACGACGGTGGTATTCAAGCAGCCGGCGCTTGCCGCATTTCGGGAGCCGCGGGCCAGCGCAGCGGAGGAACGCCCATGAAGGCAGTTCTCTACCACAACTACGGTTCACCCGACGTGCTCAAATGTGAAGAAATTGAAAAGCCGGCCGCGGGGGACGACGAAGTTTTGATAAAAGTTTGCGCGGCCTCCGTCAATCCCCTTGACTGGCACTTCATGAGAGGCACGCCGTATATGGTTCGCATCATGGCCGGGCTCGGCAAACCCAAGGACCCACGGCTGGGTGTTGATTTGGCCGGCCAGGTGGAAGCAGTGGGCAGAAACGTAACGCAGTTCAAACCCGGCGACAAGGTGTTCGGCTCATGCCGCGGGGCCTTTGCCGAGTACGCGTGTACTTCCGAATCAGCATTGGTCACGAAGCCGGACAACGTAACGTTTGAGCAAGCGGCTTCGGTACCTGTGGCCGCCTTCACCGCCTTGCAGGGTCTTCGCGACTTGGGACAGATTCAGCCGGGGCACAAGGTCCTGATTAACGGTGCGGCGGGAGGCGTGGGGACGCTCGCTGTGCAGATCGCCAAGTGGTTCGGCGCAGATGTGACCGGCGTATGCAGTACGAGGAATGTGGACCTGGTCCGATCCCTCGGCGCAGATCAGGTGATTGATTACACTCGAGAGGATTTCACCAAAAGCGGGAAACGTTACGACATCTTTTTCGATGGCGTGGGGAACCATTCTCTGTCAGCATGCAGGCGCGTCTTAAATCCTAAGGGAATATACGTTCCGTTCGGAGGAGAGGGTGGCCGGTGGATGATCGGTCCGCTGGCCCGGGCGATCACAACAATGGTGTTGTCACTGTTCGTGAGCCAAAAGCTGGTCAAATTCTTCCTGGCGAGGGGGAATAAGGAGGACCTGACCAGGATGCGCGAGCTCCTGGCGGCCGGAAAGGTAAAACCAGTCATTGACAAGTGTTACCGATTGAGTGATGCAGCAGAAGCGATCCGGTATCTGGAAAAAGGACACGCTCGGGGAAAAGTAATTATAACTTTGGAAGATGACAACTGACTCCAGGCGAGCCCCAAAACATAGCCTTATGGGGGCGTGGGCGAGACCCCCGGACTCATAAAACGATCTTAAAGAAACGATTAGTCCTACTGAGATTTGTATAGTTTCAGAAATAATATATGAAATCCCATACTCCCAATCCTCGGTGCCTCATCTCATTCCGCTTACCTATTTAAAACACGCATCTTATTCAAGTAATCGAAAGCAGTCGTTTTGGTAGTATATTTGCACTAGTACCTAGACGGCTTTGGGCGATTTAGTGAGGTAAACCGGACACATAACGTAGCAATATGATCCCAAAGGGGGGGACAAAATGAGTAGAATGCACCTTCCGCGTGCAGCCTATTGGATCTTTATTTTTGGGATGCTTCTTATAGCACCGCTGTCTGCTTGGGCGCAGACGTCGGTACTTGCCACAATGACCGGGGTCATCACCGACCCCTCCGGCGCTGTCATTGCCGATGTAGCCATCACGGCAACGAACACCGGAACGCAACAAATTGCCAAGGCGAACACGAACCCGTCCGGGAACTACGTGCTTCCCGACCTTCCGGCCGGCGATTACACTTTTCGGGCGGAGAAGCAGGGCTTCCAGGCATGCGAAAGTAAGGGCGTACACCTCGATCCAGCCGCCTCCGTACAGGTCAACTGCACGATGCAGTTAGGACAAGTCACGCAAACGGTGGAGGTTCAAGCCCAATCGGTACAAGTTCAAGTGACCGACTCCAAGGTAACCCGCACCGTCGACTCCACTCAGATGACGGACTTGCCGGTTAACGGGCGCAATTTCGTCAGCCTCCTTGGCCTTCAACCTGGGGTTGTCCAGAGCTTTTCCTTCAACAGCTTCCAGGCCATGAGCCTTTTTGCTTCGCAATGCACTCAGGTGAATGGCTTGACCGGAGAGTCCAACAACCTGCTGATTGACGGCACGCCCTCAACGCGCACCCGTGCCAACGGCGCCACCGTGGCCCTGCCCAGCATGGATTCGATCTCCGAAGTCAACATCGTTACCACCGGCTACATGCCCGAATACTCTCGCGCAGCGGGCGGACAGTTTGCCGTGAATCTAAAGTCCGGCGGTGACAAGTACCACGGAACCGTCTACGAGTTTATCCGCAACGACGCTTTGGACTCCCGCAATTTCTTCTCCGCCACGGTCCCGTCGCTGAAGTTCAACGACTTCGGGTTCACCATTGGAGGCCCGGTCATTCCGAAAGGCCACAAGCTTTATTTCTTCCTTTCGGAAGAATGGAACAAAGAGGTTAGCGGCAGCACTTGGGTGGGTACCGTGCCGACGGCTAACGACCGTCTGGGTAATCTGAGTGACTATTGCCATGTCTTCAGCAGTTGTCCCACGGTTCCTGCTTATTTGGGCGGCCAAACTATCGGCGGTGAAGCGCTGGTTGCGGGCCAACCGTTTCCGGGCGACATCATTCCTCAAAGCCTCTTCAGTGCTAACGGATCGGCGATGGTGGGTAACCTGTATGTGGCTCCCAATACCATCACGCAAGTCGCCGCTTACCCTTACGAGGGTGGCAATAACTTCATCACTACCTACAATGGTCCCAATGACACCCATATGTACAGTATCAAAGGGGACTATATCCCGAACGACAAGAATCACCTGTCTGTCTCTATTCGTCATTACTTCGGGAACACGAGCAGCGCGGCCAACGGAACCGGCGCCAGTTCCGCGCTCATCGATCAAGGCTACCATTGGCCCAGCCGCGGCGGATCGGTGGATTTGACGACCACATTTAGCCCCACCCTGCTCAATGACTTCTCGGTGGGCGCCAATGAGGACATCAATCACATTGTTCTGACCAATGGTATCTATGGGAAGAACGGGCTGGATCGCAACTCGCTTGGCATCAATTTCCCCTATATCATCCCTGGAGGGGATGCAAGCAAAGATATTGCTGGTAAGATCCCCACACTGATCTTGAGTGGTTTTGACGGGGTCAATGGCCAGGCGTATCCTTCCGGCAGCATCGGCCACGTGTATACCCTTCAGGATGTCATTACGAAAATCAGGGGCAATCACACCGTTAAGGTCGGGGTCTGGTGGGAGCACGACGGCGAGAACGACCACGATCAGGTGCGCGTCTCACCCGGTGGCGGCGTGGGGAACAACCTGAACGGGCAGTTCGAGTTTAACGCTGCGACCACCAATCCTAACTCCACGGGTTCGCCTCTGGCGGACGCCCTGCTCGGGAACTTTGACAATTACTCCGAATTGGGCTGGCGCAACCAGACCCCTTGGAGAGCCCACCAGGTCGGTTTCTTTGGTCAGGACAGTTGGAAGATTACCCCACGCTTCACCCTCCAGGGTGGTATGCGGTGGGATGTTTTCCAACCTTATAACAGTAAGTGGAACAACTTCGCGATGTTTCAGCCGTACGCTTACTCCTTCTTACCCGGTGTTGCGCAGGTAGTCGATCCCAGCACGGGGTTCATCGTGGGAGGCAACCCTTACAACGGTATTGTCGTTCCTGGTGCGGGAGTTCCCAACGATGCCGCCGGGCACTTCGCGGTATTAGGCCAGGCGTTGACAACATCGAATATTGCCTCCATCAACCAGGAGTTGCAGTATTACGGCATGGCGCGCGGCCTATCGAATTCGATCATCGGGACCCAGTGGCACGATTTCCAGCCGCGCCTCGGGTTTGCCTGGGATCCGAAGGGTGATGGCAAGACCTCTATTCGCGGCGGCGCTGGCATCTTCTACAACCACAACACCCTGAGCGACGTGACGCTGGAAGGCGGAGTTACGCCTTACCAGTTGGCTTCGGAAGTGTTTAACGGCTTGGCGGATTGCCCGGGTTCGGCAGTAACGGCCTCCCGGACCTGCTCGCCCAGCAGCGCGACTGCTCCCAACTTGCCTATTCCCATGACCGGCAACGACATGATCAACGATACGCCGGTGGTTTATTCCTGGAACTTTACCGTCGAGCACATGTTCTTCAATGACACCCTGATTAGCGTCGGCTATGTTGGCAATCGTGCCCGTCACATGCCCATCAATGCCGACTTGAACGAGCCGGCGATCGGCACCTTTAACACGACTTTGAACCCCCAGAACGCCGGTATTAACCAGGATGCGTTGCGACCGTACCCGGGCATTGGCGGCGACGCGACCACCCTGCAAGAGGGCAATTCCAAATACGACGGTCTACAGGTGAGCGTACAGCGGCGCCTTGTCAAGAGCTTGCAGTACAACGTGTCCTATACCTACTCCAAAGCCTTTGATATGGCGGACAACATCTACTCCGTGGTGACGGATACTTACAACCCTAAGTACAACTGGGAGCCTTCCGGCTTTAACCAGACACACAACTTGACCACCACCTGGGTTTACACCCTGCCGTTCTATAGGCACGCAACAACATGGTATGGGAAGGCTGTCGGCGGCTGGGAGCTCTCGGGCGACCTCGCGCTCTTAAGCGGATTCAATAAGAGCATCACCGCTAGTGGCGATCCGCTGGGGAACGGGGTTGGGAGCATCGGCGGAACCGAGTACGCTGCCGTCAAGTCTGGCTGCAACTACCGGGGCAGTCGTACGGTTTCTCAATTCTTCAACACTTCCTGCTTCTCCCAGCCGTCAGCCGCCACCTCCACGCTGTACGGGACGGTTGAGCCAAACGCTATCGAGGGGCCGGGAATTGACAACCTCGACCTTGCTCTGCTGAAAAACGGCCCGATCACCGAGTGGTTGAAATACCAGTTCAGGGCGGAGTTTTTCAACATCCTGAACCATCCGTCTTTCAATTCGATCGACACCACGGTGACGGACAGTACCTTCGGGGTGGTGAACGGCGCTGCCGACCCGCGGGAGATTCAGTTTGCCTTGAAGCTGATTTTCTGATCTTCTGTGGGAATTGATTGTGGTTTCACACGGGAGTGCGTATCCCACCGGGCTGCTTCGAAGATGGAGCAGAAGGGAAGGGGTTATGCACTCCCGGTTTTTTTGGTGGCACCAATGGCCTTTCCCAAGTCAACCTTCCTCCCATGCCCCCCGGCCCCGAGTAGTGGCCTAATTTGAAAAGTCACATTTGAGAGAGGGCGATGCAGCGGGGAACAAAACTTGGCAGGTTATCCTTCCTCGCCCTTCTGGTTACGATGACACTGAGCGCATCATCACCCGGGGCGGACAGTTCGTGTGCTGTGTGCCACCCTCGAGAAACCGCCGGATACGCCTCCACGCAGATGGCGCACTCGCTAAGCGCCGCCACCACCGAACCCGCCGGGGAGTTTGTGCATTCCGCTTCGAAAACCCGCTTCTCCGTGGAGGCCGATTCGGGCGGCATCCTACAACGGCTGAAGCGGGAGGGATTCAGCGGCGCTTACCACCCGGCCTATGCCATCGGTTCCGGCACTCACGCGGTCGCCTATCTCATCGATCTCAATGGCCATCTCTTTCAATCGCCCATCTGCCTCTACTCCCAGCGGGCATGGGACATGGCGCCCGGCTATGAGAATAATCCGGCGCCGGATTTTCTGCGCCCGGTCACGGCCGATTGCGTGTCTTGCCACGTCGGCAAGGCTCGTCCCGTTGCCCACACCCTGAATCGCTTTGAAGATCCTCCGTTCGCGGCCGAGGCCATCACTTGCGAGCGCTGCCACGGTCCGGTGGAAGCTCACCTGCGCAGCCCTCTTCCCGGCAGCATCATCAACCCGGCCAACCTCGCTCCGCGCGCCCGCAACAGCGTCTGCGAGCAATGCCACTTAAGCGGCGAAGCGCGGATTGCCAATCCCGGCAAGGTGATCAGCGACTTCCGCCCAGGTGAGGATTTGGAAGACGTTTTCTCGGTGTATGTTTTTCCCGACTCGCTTGATCCCTCCCGCCCCGCCGGGCTCAAGGTGATCAGCCAGGCCCAGCAACTCGCGCTCAGCACCTGCGCGCGGATGAGCAACGGCCGGCTCTGGTGCGGCACCTGTCACGATCCCCACCAGCAGTCGGTGGATACCCAGGCTTGGTTCCGCAGCCGGTGCCTTTCCTGCCATGGCGCGGCGCTTCTCGAACGGCATCCCAAGCCTAGCGATGATTGCGTGGGCTGCCATATGCCGCATCGGCCGGTTTCGGATGGCGGACATACGGTATTTACCGACCATCGAATTGCCCGCCGCCCTCCTGCTGAAAACGTCAGTCCCCAGAACAGCGAACCCACAACGCTCGTTGCCTGGCATCAACCCGCAGGCGCACTGGCGCAGCGCAACCTTGGCCTGGCCGAGATTGAGGTCGGCGAGAAAAGGAAGAACTTCTCGATGGTGGCGCAGGGGGCCAAGCTTCTGATGGAGTGTTCTTCGAGTTTTCCCAATGATCCTCCGGTGCTAACGAGCATCGGCCAGGTGATGCTGGGCCTCCATGACAACAAGGAGGCGGCCGCCGTGTTCGAACGGGCGATTCAGGCCGAGCCTGACAATCCCGCAAATTACCTCCATCTCGCGCTCGCCTGGAAAGATGCCAAGGAGTTTCAGCGGGCGATTGAAAATCTGGAGAAGGCGCTACGGCTTGATCCTCTCCTCGAGCAGCCGTACTTGGAACTCGCCGAAATCTATTCGGCCGAGCACCAGCCGGTGATGGTCCATCAGACGTACCGGCGGTTTCTCAAAGCCTTCCCGCAAAGCCTCGAGGCGCAGAAAGACGTGGAGGCCTCGACGTCGCGATAATCCTGTATAATTGGGTCGAGCGAGTTGGCTAGGGGAGGGCGACGCGGCCAGACGCACCGACTCATCTTTCAGACGGGCCGAGCACGGGAAAAGGATCTTGTTCAACGATGCGATGCTCACGTCGGAGCTTGCTCAAGTCCTCTGCGCTCTTGTTTGGGGCAAACCTCACTGACCTATTCACAACTCCCATCGCGAATTTGACCGGCAGTTTGGCCATCCAAGCGCATGCGTCAGCGGCCTCTGATGGAGGCGTACCGGTGACCTTCGTCGACGTTGCCGAGCAAGCCGGGCTGGTCATTCCGAACGTTTGGGGCGGTGTCCGCGAGAAAAAGTACATCATCGAGACCAAGGGCAGTGGTATCGCCTTTTTTGATTACGATAACGACGGCTGGCTGGACATCTATCTCACCAACGGCGTGAGGCTGGGAGAGACCTACGAACCCGGGACAGCGCCTACCTCCCATCTCTACAAGAACAACCGGGATGGCACCTTTACGGATGTAACTGAGCGGTCCGGTTTGGCGCGCACGGGCTGGCAAACCGGCGTCTGCGTTGGTGATTATGACAACGATGGCTGGGATGACCTGTTCTGTTGTTTTTGGGGTCATAATATCCTGTTCCATAATAACGGTGACGGAACCTTTACGGACGTGACGCACAATTCCGGTCTCTTCGAAGATCGGGTGCGCTGGGGGACCGGGTGCACCTGGTTGGACTACGACCGCGACGGTTTCCTCGACCTGTTCGTGGCCAACTACATTAACCTGGACCTGGAAAACCTCCCCGGCATGGTCGGCCAGAGAGGCGCATGCCAATGGCACGGAGTTCCCGTGCTCTGTGGTCCGCAAGGGCTGCCTGCCGGCACGAACAGTCTCTATCACAATAACGGTGATGGCACCTTTACGGATGTCAGCGAGAAGGCCGGGATCCTCAAGCCCGGACCCCGGTACTCCATCACGGCAGTTTCCTACGATTTCGATAATGATGGTTGGCCCGACATTTATGTGGCGGTCGATTCCCAGGCAAGCCTGTTATTGCACAACAACCACAACGGGACGTTTACCGATCAGGCCGTCATGGCGGGTTGCGCCCTGAGCGAGGATGGACTCGAGCAATCCGGTATGGGCGTGGGTGTGGGTGACTACGACTGCGACGGATTTCTGGACATTGTGAAAACCAATTTCATCAACGATTCGATCGACCTTTACCACAACAATGGTGACGGAACCTTTACGGAGGTCAGCAACGCGGCAGGGGTCGGGACGCTCACGAAGTATGTCAATTGGGGAGCAGGTTTCGTGGATTTCGACAACGACGGCTGGCCGGACATTATCTATGTGACCGGTCACGTATACCCCGAAGTCGAGCAGGTCGGCGAGCACTTCAAAACCCCACGCATGGTCTACCGCAATCTTGGCAATGGCAAGTTTGGGGATGTCTCCGCGCAGATGGGGCCGGGGATTGCCGAGCGCTTCTCCAGCCGCGGCTGCGCCTTCGGGGATTTTGACAATGATGGCGATGTGGACGTGCTGGTCTTAAACCTGAACGATCTGCCTTCACTATTACGTAATGACGGAGGGAACAGCAACAATTGGGTTAAGGTCAAGCTGGTGGGGACGAAGTGCAACCGTACCGCAATCGGCGCCCGGGTACGCGTGGTGACCGGGAAGCACGCGCAGACCGACGAGGTCGCGAGCGGCACGAGCGTGATGTCACAGAGTGACCTTCGCCTGCACTTCGGCTTGGGACGCAGCAAGATGGTCGATTTGATCGAGGTGAAATGGCCGACGACTCAGAAAGTCGAGCGTTTCACGAATGTCGAAGCGAACCAGACGATCACGATTAAAGAAGGGGCAGGCATCGTTGCGAGGCAGGGGAATCGGAGCTAGCCCGCTTCTGGAGTGACACAGGCACTCCTGCCTGTGTCTCGAGTTTGTGCGCAGCCAGGAGTGGCTGTGGCACAGGCACTCGTGCCTGTGCCTCGAGTTTCTACTTTTTTTCACTCGGCGACGGCTGGGGGAATAGGGCGCCAAAAGAGTTAAATAGGGGAAACCAGCAACCTCGTTTTCCTTCCGGCAAGATAAGGTGGAGCCCATTTCTAAAGTCTTTTCCTCCCGGTAAAAGAATGGGCAAGAATTCTCTTGACAATACGCCTGGGCTCTGCTATAGTCTAGGGGCAGGGACGGGCGCGGAACGCGGCAGCCCCGCTGGGGCGCTTGGAGGAAATGACGGATGCCTCGATCGACGGCGAAAACGCAGGACAGATTATCCGAGGCAGGGAAGGTTCGATCGCCGCAGCGGAGGGGAAAGGTCGCGTGGGGAGCGAGCCCTGAAAAAAAGATGTTATAAAAAGACGAGCGAAGCCTGAATGTGTATGAAAACAAACAAAAACACGACATGTTGCCCGAGGAAAAAAGGGACAATTCTACACAACTGAGCGACATTTTATACAAAAGAACACGTGATTTGCGGAAATCGTCGGCTCTCTTGTCACTAATCGAGCGCTGTGAAACAAATCCCGGGCTTCAAAATGTAGAAACTCGAGGCACAGGCACTCGTGCCTGTGCCTTTTTGCTGGGTCAGAAAATGTATGGACCCCAGACCGCTGACGACTCGCTCGTTCGTGCACGAGGTATCCAAACTCGTCTGAATTTTCAATGTCGGAGACGGTTTCATGAATTCCCGAGCAGGTCGATGGTTTGTCATAATCGGAGTGACTTGCATTCTATTTCGGTCCTCGCCGAAGACCCTTGCGCAATCCTCAGGCTCCTGGCCGCCTCAATCCTCGCAGTACCGATTCCACATGATCGGGAACGCCCACATTGACGCTCCCTGGCTCTGGCCGTGGCCGGAAGCCATGTCGGTCGTGCACAGCACATTTCGGTCCGCGCTCGACCGCATGAACGAGTATCCGGATTTCACTTTCACCGCGAGTTCCGCCCAGTTCTATGCCTGGGTGGCGGCAACCGACCCGGCGATGATGGACGAGATTCGCAATCGCGTGGCCGAAGGGCGGTGGGATGTGGTGGGCGGCTGGTGGATCGAGCCGGACGTCAATATCCCGAACGGCGAGTCGCTGGTCCGCCAGGGGCTCTACGGCCAGAGGGTGCTCCAACAGTTATTCGGGCGCACCGCGCAACTCGGCTACAACCCTGACGCCTTCGGCCAGACCGGGACCTTGCCACAGATTCTCAAGCTCCAGGGCATGCGCGGCTATGTCTTCAAGCGCCCGATGGCCCCGGAGAAGAAACTTCCTGGGGATCTGTTTTAGTGGGAAGGCCCGGACGGCACGCGCGTGCTCGCCTATCGAATCCCGCTTGATTCCGGGTTTGAGGACCATTTGCCATACTGGGTCCGCCGGTTCATCACGAAGTTACCCGAGCCCACCAAGGACATGATGATCTTCTACGGCGTCGGCGACCACGGCGGGGGGCCCACGAAGGTCATCATCCAATCCATCCTTGATATGCAGAAGCAAGCAGGCGCGCCGGCCATTCTCTTCAGCACGCTGGACCGCTATTTTGATGAGGTCATCAAGCTCGATAATCTCCCTGTCGTGGCCGACGAACTCCAGCATCATTCCGTGGGCTGCTACACGGCCGTGTCGGAAATCAAAAAGGACAACCGGGTCACCGAGGCGGCGCTGGCCACAGGGGAGAAGATGGCCTCCCTGGCTTACGCGGTGGCGGGGTTCGACTATCCCCAGGACGAATTCACCGCCGCCTGGAAGAAGGTGCTGATGATGCAGTTTCACGACAGCATCTCCGGCACGGCGCTTCCGGAAGAGTACGTGGTGTCGAGGCACTCTTACGGATACGCGCAGGAAGTCGCGAATCAAGCTACCAACCTTGCCGCGCAGAAGATTGCCTGGCAGATTCCCACTCAAGACCCGGCCTCGGAATACCTGGTCGTTTTCAATCCTCACGCCTGGGATGCCACGCTGAATGTTGAATACGATTTGGGCTGGGATGATTGGACGGGGCGCGAGATTAATTCCCCGCTGGAAGATGATCGCGGCAGCCCTGTACCTCACCAATGGGCGCAGGCCACTACCGTCTATGAACGGCGGGGAAGGCTGGTCTTTAGCGCGGCGGTACCGGCTTTTGGCTACCGGCAATTTCGATTGCGAAAGGCGGTGACGGTTCCCCCACAGGCTTCGGCGGTACACGCATCAGAAAGGGGAATGGAAAATGAACATCTTCGCGTAAGCTTCGCGGACGACGGGACCTTATCGATTTATGACAAAGACAGCGGCGCGGAGGTCTTTCGCGGCGGCAAAGGAGGCGCGCGTGCCATCGTGCTGGACGATCCCGGTGACACGTGGAGCCATGGGGTACGCGCCTACACGAAGGAAGTGGGGGCGTTTGGCGGCGCCAGTTTCCGCGTGCTCGAGAGTGGTCCGATGCGCGCGGTGGTGCGCGAGCGGACGAGCTACGACGCCTCCTCGCTCCGGACGGATTGGATACTCTACGCCGGCGCGCATGCCCTGGAAGCGCGTGAAACCCTTGACTGGCACGAGCACCTGAAGATTCTGAAGTTTTCCTTCCCCGTGGACGTGGAAAATCCCCAGCCGACCTACGAAGTCGCATACGGTTACAAAGTGCGGAGGGCCGAGGGAGATGAAGATCCGGGGCAGCGGTGGATCGATCTTTCCGGCGATCGCGCCGGAAAGCCGTATGGGCTCGCCGTCATCAACGACGCCAAATACGGTTATAGCGTGCAGGGGAACGATATGCGCATTTCCATCGTGCGCGGTGCGGTCTACGCTCAACATGAACCGGCCAAGCTGGAAGCTAACGGCGAATACATCTGGCAGGACCAGGGCGAGCAGACGTTCCGCCTGTTGCTGCTGCCCCACGCTGGCGCGTGGCAGGATGCAGCCGTCGTGCGGCAGGCAGAGGAGTTCACGGCGCCTGCGCCGGTCTTCTACCAGGGCATCCATCGGGGAACCCGTCCGCTCTCCGCCTCATTTATGTCTGTGGATGTGCCCAACGTTGTGGTATCCGTGGTCAAGAAAAGCGAGGATGGAGACGACCTGATTGTCCGATTATACGAAACCGCCGAGCGCGCGACGGCGGCGAACCTGGACCTGGGACTTGTGAACCGCCGCTGGACGGGATCTTTCCGTCCGCTCGAAATCAAGACACTGCGCGTGCCTCGCAACGGAGGCGAGATTCGCGAAGTTGATGTCCTGGAAAAATGAGGAATGAATGGAGTGGGAAGGCAACAGGATGGCTCAAATGTGCCCACGAGAGTATAATTCCCGGCGGTACTTTGAGGATGGATCGCATGCGGAAATGCGGGGCTGCTTCTATTTGCTAAATAGACCAGGAGATCTCCAATGAGGGTTTCGACAAGCAGGCAAGTTCTGAGATTCGGGATGCGGGTTTTGAATATCAGCCTGGCTGCAATCGTATTATCCGGGCTCGTTATCGGCGTGTTCAACGAAGCACGGGCAAACGCGCAGACAGCGGAGCAAGCGGCGGGGATCGTCAAATCCCTAAGCGGTGGCTCCCGAGCAGTTGTCGAGCGGCTGAGCGGGCTCAACCGGCTTCCGGCGGAAGAATGGCGATATCACCCGGGCGACCTGGCCCATGGAGAATCGCCGAATCTGGACGACTCATCGTGGCAAGTGGTGAAGCGGCGCATGGAAGGATCGAAGGACGCAGTGTGGTTCCGGCGGTGGATCGAAGTTCCCCAGAGCCTGCATGGCTACGACCTGACGGGCGCGCGGGTATGGTTCAGCTTCCAAGCCGACGCCAATGGTCCGATGCCGGAGATTATCTATTACAACGGGCGCCGTGTGGCGATGGGCGATGACCTGGAACCGATCGTGCTCTTCGACTGGGCGAAGCCCGGCGACAAGGTGCTGGTGGCCGTAAAGCTGCTTCACACGGTGGACAACAAAACATTCGCGGGGACCGAGCTGAAGATCGATTTCGCCGAGAACCGCCCGAACCCCGAGGATCTGAGGCTTGAAATTCTGTCTACTGGCCTGCTGATCCCTGGATTCTCAAAAGATGTTGGTGCGGACACCGCGACTCTGGAGAAGGCCATTGGCACGGTCGATCTGGCGGCGCTGGACGCGAAGGATCAGGCCAAATTTGACTCATCGTTGAAGCAGGCCCAGGCGACCCTCGAAGGCCTGAAGCCAATGCTCCAGCAAACCACCCTGCACCTGACCGGAAATTCGCACATTGATGCGGCATGGCTGTGGCCATGGACGGAAACGGTGGACGTTGTCAGGAGAACGTTTGGCACCGCATTGCAGTTGATGAATGAATATCCGGATTACACGTACACCCAATCGGCGGCGCAGTACAACGACTGGATTGCCGCGAAGTATCCCCAAATGAACGAGGAGATCAAACAACGCATCAAGGAAGGGCGCTGGGAAATTGTGGGCGGCATGTGGGTGGAACCGGATCTGAATATGCCCGACGGCGAGTCGCAGGTTCGGGCGCTGCTGGTGGGCAAACGGTGGTTCCAAAAAGCCTACGGCGTGGATGTCCGCATCGGCTGGAACCCGGATTCATTTGGATACAACTGGCAACTACCCCAGATTTACAAGCGATCCGGCGTCGACTACTTCGTGACCCAGAAGATGGTGTGGAACGACACCAACCAGCTTCCATTCAAGCTGTTCTGGTGGGAGTCGCCGGATGGCAGCAAGGTGCTGACGTATTTCCCCCATGACTACGCCAATGACAATCTGAACCCCGTGCGTCTCTCAAACGATCTGGCCACCGCGCACAAACTGGCTCCGGGCATGGCGGAGATAATGGACCTTTATGGGATCGGTGACCACGGCGGCGGGCCGACGCGGGCCGTTCTGGATGAGGGCACGCACTGGATGCAACCGGACAAGGTTGTGCCAAAGATGAAGTTCGGGACCGCGCAGAGCTACTTCACCGGGATCGAGAGCAAGCTCGCGGCGGATTCGCCGCTATGGGATTACGACTCGATTGCCAAAGGGTACAAGCCCTCCGCCGCACCCCCCGACGGTCAGGTGGCGATTCCGACGTGGAAGACGGAGATGTATTTCGAGTACCACCGTGGCGTGATGACCACCCAGGCCAACCACAAGCGCAACATGCGGGAGAGTGAAGAATGGACACTCAATGCCGAAAAATACGCGTCGCTGGCGTGGCTGGAAGGCAAGCGCTACCCGGGCGGTGAACTGACGGAGGCGTGGAAGAGAATTACGTTCAATGATTTCCATGATCTGGCGGCAGGTTCTGGAATCGGGGTCATCTATAAGGAAGCCCAGCAGGATTTCGATCAGGTGCACTGGGCCACGAACGAAATTTCACAAAAGGCCCTGAAGACGCTGGCGGCGGAAGTCAACACGCAGGTTGCAGCCGACGTGCCCGTAATTGTCTTCAACCCCCTGGGTTGGGAGCGCTCGGGGTCGGTACGGGTGGACGTGCAGATGCCGGCCCCAGCCGCGGGCGGGGTGAGCGTGCTGGACGGAGCGAACCGCGTGGTGCCGTCGAAGGTTCTCGAGAGCGATGCCAAAACCAACAGCTACCGACTGCTGGTCGCGGTCAAGGACGTGCCGTCACTGGGGTATAGGGTGTTGCACGTCGTTCCAGGTACGAAGCCGTTCGCAAGCGATTTAAAAGCGGAGGGGCTGACCATCGAGAATTCCGCTCTGAAGGTTTCGGTGGACAAGCAGACAGGCTGCATTACAAGCCTCTATGACAAGAAGACGAAGTTCGAGGCACTGGCGTCGGGCGCGTGCGGCAATCAGTTACAGACTTTCAAGGACCTGCCGAAAGAATACGACGCGTGGAATATTGACCCCGGCACGCTCGATCACTTTACTTCGATTGACCAAGCTGATTCGGTCGAGCTGACCGAGAAGGGGCCGCTGCGTGCCGCGATTCGCGTTACGCGCACATGGCAAAACTCGAAGTTCGTGCAGGACATAACGCTCGATGCGGGCGCGGACCAGGTGGATGTGGCGAATGATATCGACTGGCATGAAACGCACGTGCTATTGAAAGCCGCGTTTCCGCTAGCCGCGACCAGCGACAAGGCCACCTACGAGATTCCCTATGGCAGCATTCGGAGGACGACGACGCGCAACAATACCTGGGAGCAAGCGCAGTTCGAAGTGCCGGCGTTGCGCTGGGCCGACCTGGGCGATGGTCAACATGGCTTTAGTCTGCTGAATGAAGCGAAATATGGATACGACGACAAGGACAACGTGCTGCGCCTCTCGCTGCTGCGCTCGCCGACATGGCCAGATCCCGATGCCGACCGCGGGCACCATCACTTCCATTACGCTCTGTATCCGCATGGCGGTGACTGGAAGCAGGCGCTGACGGTGCGGCACGGCTACGAATACAACTACAAGCTCCAGGCGATGCAGGTGGAAGCGCACACAGGCAGCCTGCCGGCAGAGCATACGTATGTAACGGTGAAGCCGGAGAATGTGGTGCTGACCGCCCTCAAGAAGGCTGAGGATGATAACGGGCTGATTTTCCGTGTATACGAATGGGCCGGAAAATCAGGCGACGTCGAAATCCATGTGCCGAAGGGCGCGACAGGAGCCACCATTACGAACCTGATGGAAAAGCCGGAGGGGTCGGCGTTGCAAATTGTAAATGATACGGTCACGGCGCCCATTCATCCGTACGAAATCCTGACGGTGCAAGTGAACTATCTCTCGATGCGATAATCTGCTTCCGTCCCGTCAAGGGATGTAGAGGCGTTACGTCGTACATGATTAGGCGACGGAGAAAACCGTTTTCCGTCATGTCGATCCTGCGTCTTTCTCCAGCAGCCCCCACGGAGCACGCTGCGGAAGGGCCTATCAACGGAGGCATCCGTGTCTAAGTTCCGCGCTCTTGGCTACACGCTTGTAATCGCAACAATCCTGATCTGTTTAACGGTGAGCATGACCGGGCAGACCAAGCCTCATGGGGAACTTGACCTGGTGGGATACGCCCACACGGACCTTTCTTGGCTCTGGCCCCGAAGTGAAACAATACATGAAATCCTTCCGCGGACGATTGAGAGCGTCTTCAAGATGATGCAAGAGCATCCGGGCATGGTTTATGCCCAGAGCGCAGCCCAAGCCTACAAGTGGACGGAGCGGTACTATCCGGACCTCTTCGCGCAGATCTCCCAGAAAATAGCCGCGGGTGAATGGGAAGTTGTGGGCGGGTCGTGGACCGAACACAGCACCAACATTCCCAACGGCGAGTCTCTGGTGCGCCAGCATCTCTATGCCAAGCGATATTTCAAAGAGAAGTTCGACGTGGACGTCAAGATTGGCTGGCTGCCCGACACCTTCGGCTTCAACTGGAATTTGCCGCAGATCTACCGCAAATGTGGAATCGACTACTTTGTAACGCACAAGCTGAAATGGCAAATCGAGCGCAACGACCCGCCGATTCCCTTCCCCTATCACCTCTTCTGGTGGGAGGGCCCGGACGGCTCGCGGGTTCTCGCCTTCCACACCGTGGGTAACTACTCCCAGCCGGTCCAGCCGGGCCAGATGCTGGAATACCTCCAGACCCTGGAGAAAATACACAACGTCGACAAACTCTTGATCCTGTACGGAGAGGGCGATCACGGGGGAGGGCCCATGCCCGAGATGATGGATCGCGCCGTGAAGTTGATGCACGATCCCGACTACCCCACCGTGCGCTTTATCAAGGCGCTGGATTACTTCCATGAAATCCAAGCGCTCCCGCAAAGCAAAGATTTCCCCATCGTTGACGATGAGCTTTATGTGAAGACCCATCGGGGCACCTTTACCACCGACTCGCAGGTAAAGCGCGATAATCGCCTGTGCGAAGTGCTGCTGATGAACGCCGAAAAGTTCTCCTTGCTCGCCTCACAGCTCGGCCAGCCATATCCCCAGGAACAGCTTCAGAAACTATGGGAGAAGGTACTGTTTGGGCAGGTTCACGACAACATTGATGGTTCCGCCGTTGCCGAAGTCTACCAAGACGCCGCGACGGATTATGGAGATATCAAGCATGATGGCGGGCAGTTGCTCAACTCTGCCCTCACCACCATTGCCAAGCGGATCAATACGCAGGGCGAGGGACGCGCCGTCCTGATCTTTAACTCCCTGCCATGGGAGCGGACCGACCTCGTTTCGCTGGATGCGGGGTACTTCGCGGGGCTCAATCACTTCAAGATTCTCAATGCTGCTGGACAAACCGTGCCTTATCAGCTTGAGGATGCAGCTGGGACGGATAAGGCGCTGTTTCTCGCCGAAAAAGTGCCGGGAATGGGATACAAGGAGTATCGCATTGTGGCTAGCGAAGAGCCGCCCAAGTTTTCGACTGACCTCGTGGTTTCTGGCCTTACGCTGGCAAACAACCAGGTTGAAGTGGTGATTGACCCCGACTCCGGCAACCTGAAGTCATTGAAGAAAAAAGGTATGGAGACCAACTTCCTCCGCGCGGACAATCCCGGCGCGGCGCTGGAAGTCTGGGAGGACAAGCCTCCCGAGGCTCCGCGCGGCGAGCCGGCATGGAATATCTATCTTGGGTCTGATAACAAGCTGGATAAGGCCGAGAATGTAAAGGTCGTCGAAACCGGGCCCATCCGCGCCGTTGTGGAGGTGAAGAAGTCGTTTGGCGGTTCAGCGTTCGTGGAGAATATCGTTCTATATAGCCACGCGGATCGGGTGGATTTCGAACTCAGCGTCGACTGGCATGAGAAGTACCGGTTCGCCAAAGTTGCGTTCCCGCTGAACCTCAAGAGTGTCTATGCAACTTACGAGATTCCCTACGGCGCCATTCAACGGTTCGATTACACGTTGAAAGAGGACCCGGGGATTCGCCTCGCGGCGCCACTGCGGGCGTGGGAACTCGCCGATCGCACTAAATTCGAAGTGGCCGGGCAACGCTGGGCGGACGTCAGCAATCAGCCCGGCGATTACGGAGTCACACTGGTCAACGATTCGAAATACGGATATTCGTACCAGGAGAATACGCTGCGCCTGAGCCTGATTCGCGGTCCGCGCCGCGCATACCAGGGGATGCAGGACACCTGGTCGGACCAATCGGACGATCCAATTGTAGGTATCCATCACATCAAATACTCGCTCATTCCGCATCGCGGCGGATGGCAGGACGCGAATACCACCCGGCTGGGCGCCGAGTTCAACGCACCGCTGTTGGCAAAATCCGAGCCCTCTCACGCCGGTGAACTCGCCACGGCTTACAGCGTGCTCGACGTCGCCCCCGCAAGTGTCACGGTGGAATCCGTCAAGAAGGCCGAGGACACCAACGAGTACATCGTCCGGCTCTATGAGACTGCGGACAAACCCACGACCGCAGTCCTCAATTTCGCCCGCAGTCCTCGGAAGGCAAGTGAAACCGACATGATGGAATGGGATAAATTCGTGGCTCCGAAATCATTTGAAGTTCACGGGACAAAAGTAAATGTGCCCGTAAAATCGTTCGAGGTGAAAACCATTCGGGTCGGGTTCTGAAACGGATGCTTCCGAGGCCGGTTTCCGCCGGCCCCGGGCTTTGTTAGGAACTGCCGTACCTGACTCTACGGGTGAAAAAACACCTATTGAGCGGGCCCCGTCCTGCCCGCCCAACCTTATTCAATATTCGAGTACCTGAGGGGGCCGAAGCCCTTCAATTCGGCGCCAATCCACAATAAAAACCCATGGGTTGCTAACCAAATTCGTGGTAGGACGTCTACCGTCATAGATGGTAGAATATCTACCATGAACATGACAACCGAACCCTCGAACCGGCTTGAGCTCTTGCAGGGCACCCTCGACATGCTGGTCCTGCGCACGTTGCTTTTCGGCCCCGCGCACGGCCACGAAATCGCCAAGCACATTCAACGGACAAGTGATGACGTGCTTCAGGTTGAGCACGGCTCGCTTTACCCCGCCCTTCATCGGCTGGAGCGCAAGGGCCTGATCCTGTCCAAGTGGGAGATGGCGAAAGACCGCCATCGTGAATTCAAATACTACCGGCTCACCCCTGCGGGCAGAAGGCAGCTCGCGGCGGAAGAATCAAAGTGGAAGCAACTGGCCGGCGCCATCGCCCGAGTGATGTGGCCGGTTGCTGCAACAAAGTGATGAATGGCCGATAACGAGAAGCTCATGGCGGGCCTTTGGCGCCGAATTCGAGGTTGGGCCCCTTGGCTGCGGCAGCGCCAGGAAAGAGAAGCGGATCTGGAGCGCGAGCTGCGCTCCCATCTCGACGTAGAGGCCGAGGAGCAACAGGACGCTGGATTGCCGCCGGAGGAGGCGCGCTACGCCGCCCATCGCGCCTTCGGCAACGCGGATTTGGTGAAGGAGGAGGTGCGCGATATGTGGGGATCGACATCTTTCGAACGGCTTGGGCAGGACCTGCGCTACGGTATCCGGCAACTTCGCCATGCTCGTGGCATCACTGCGGTGGCCGTGTTCACGCTGGCGCTGGGCATCGGAGCCACCACCGTCATCTTCAGCATGATCGATAACGCGTTATTACACCCGTTTCCTTACAAGGACGCTGAAAGCATCAGCATCTTCCGGATTCATGACCTCGATGAGTCCGGCCAATCCGGCCGCCTGTGGCTTTCCGTTCCTGAGTTCCTCGACTATCGGGAACAAAACAACGTTTTCGCGGACATGACCGGCACGGGCGGCAGTGATGTTCTCTACACTCGCGGCCAAGGAACGCAACGACTGACCGGGATTTTTGTTACTACCAATGCTTTTCAATTCCTTGGGGTGCCGGCTCTTCTTGGCCGCTGGATCACGCCCCAGGATGGTGAGCCCGGCGCCCCTCCCGTCTTCATGATGAACTACCGCATGTGGCAGGAGCAATTCCACGGTGACCGGAGCATTCTTGGAACCACATTCACACTAAACGGCATTTCCAGAACGCTGGTGGGCATCATGCCCCCGCGCTTCCAATATTTTGGTGGGGACATCTACCTGCCCCTCAGCTTGAGCCGCAGCGGCGTAAGTGGCCCCGACGCTGCCGTAACGGGAGGCGGGCGGATGTATCTGATTGCCGAAGAACGCCGCAAGCCTGGCGTGACCCTTGAAGCCGTGGCGGCGGACTTGAATGTAATCGCCCAACGCCTCTCGAAGATTTATTCGAATGATTATCCCAAGCGCTTCAACGTGAAGACTGACACGCTGGCGAGCGACGTAGTGGGCGACTTCAAGAAGATGTTCTTTATTCTGCTGGCCGCCGTCGGGATGTTGCTTTTAATTGCGTGTAGTAATGTCGCCAATCTCTTGTTGTCCCGGGCGACCTCGCGCGAAAAAGAGTTTGCCATCCGGGCGTCCATCGGGGCCAGCCGCAGCCGAATGATCCGGCAACTCCTGGTGGAGAGTTTCGTGCTTGCGGCGGTGGGGGGCATCTTCGGGTACCTATTCGCGTGGGGAGGGCTCAAAGCATTGATCGCCGTGATGCCGCCAGATACCCTGCCCAGCGAATCGGTGATTGAACTGAATTTGGCCGTACTGGTCTTTACGATGGGTGTCACCCTAATCACCACCTTGCTCTGTGGTCTTGTGCCAGCCTTGCACGCCGTTCGGGGGGAATTGCACCCGCGGCTCAAAGACTCGGGCCGGGGCGTAAGCTCAGGCTCCCGCCATGGCGGATTCCGAGCCGCTCTCGTAGTGGTGGAGGTGGCGCTGGCGATTGTGCTGCTGGCAGGCGCCGGTTTGATGATGCGCAGCTTCTTTGCGATCGAGCAGGTCAACATGGGTTTCAACCCGCAGAAAATCCTCTCCGCGCGGCTGGTCTTCACCGAGGGGCATTACAAAACTGCGGTGGAAAATAAGATCTTCTTTCAGCAAGTTCTGCCGCGCATCATCGCCGTGCCGGGGGTGGTGGACGCCGCGGAAGCTGCCACCTTGCCGCCGTTCGGCGGGCCCATCAGCAAGGTGACGGTGCCAGGCAAGTCGCACAGCGAGCGCT
Source organism: Terriglobia bacterium (assembly GCA_050010335.1). Taxonomy (GTDB): domain Bacteria; phylum Acidobacteriota; class Terriglobia; order UBA7540; family UBA7540; genus Bog-366. The sequence continues at coordinate 964 of JBEKLF010000062.1, read as the reverse complement.
GGGAGGCAATAGTGGAGGCGTGCAGCGAGGGCTGGTTCCGGACGGTAGGAGTCCCGTTGGTACGAGGCCGATTGCTTTCAGAGACCGAAGTCGATTCGGCGCGGGAGGTGGCGGTGATCAACCAGACTCTGACGCGGCGCTATTTCGGCCAGGAGGACCCCATCGGACAGAAGATCAAATTCAACGCCTTTGACCAGATTCCTGACGCGCCCCATGACGCCTACTTTGAAATCATCGGCATCGTGGGCGACTTCAAAAACGACGACTTGCAGCATCCACCGCTGCCCGAGGGCTTTATTCCCTATACCTTCGCCAACTACGGCCGGAGGGGCATCATGGTCAAGACTGCCGGAGACCCCGCCTCGGAGGTGAAGAGTGTCAGCCAGGCAGTGTGGTCGGTGGATCCTGATGTGGCCGTTACCGAGGCCCGCCCATTACAATCCTTCATCAAAGATTATGCCTACGCGCAGCCCAAGTTCGGTCTTCTGGTGTTGAGTGTGTTCGCAGCCATTGGCCTGGTGCTGGTGATCGTGGGCGTCTTCAGTGTGATGGCGTATTCGGTTTCGCTTCAGACGCACGAGATCGGGATTCGGATGGCTCTAGGCGCCCAGCCGGGCAATGTTCTTGGAATGGTGCTCGCTCACGGAATGCGTTTGATCGCTGCGGGGGTTATTCTGGGCGAGGTTGCAAGCCTCGTTTTGACTCGATTCATCTCGAGCCAAATCTGGGGCGTTTCAACGCGCGATCCGTTGACGCTCGGTGCGATTGCTGCCGTCCTTGGAACCGCCGGCTTCGCCGCTTGCGTCCTTCCGGCACGGCGGGCCTTGCGCGTCGACCCCTTGGTATACATCCGCGCATAAATAAAGGGACATGATGGCTAGCAAAAAGGTAGCAGCCGGGGTCGGATCAGCTCCGGGTAGGATTGCATATCCTCGAAGACCCGGGTCAAAGTGGCGACCAATTC
>JBEKLF010000061.1:0-34750 GCA_050010335.1 Terriglobia bacterium | reverse complement strand
TGGACCCCTGAATCTTGACCGCAATGGAGTCGCGACCTCACCCGGATTAACCACGGCTCGCGGCAAACGATCTTTCCACCATCTCAGGAACACCCTACCATCGCTCAATCGCGATTCTTGGGATTCCGCTCCAATATTGACAGGGCACACGCCTATGCTATACTCAAACTGTTCGGGTCTAAGGAGGCTCGGACGCCTACCAGGTGGGACTCGGGCTTTTCATATCGGATTCGGGTTCGCAGTGCAGACCCTGCCGTCCGCATTTCACCTTCTAAATTTGCCTTTGAGGCGCCGTGGAAGCCACAACCTGCAAAAAAGAACTGGTTATTGAAGTACCTCTCGACGTCGTGCAGCGCGAAGCAGATTCCGTCGCGGGGCAATTCGCCAAGCGCGCGCGGATTCCGGGATTTCGCCCGGGTCGCGCCCCCACTTCGCTGGTACGCCGGCATTTTCGCGACGACATTCGCAGCGAAGTTGCCCAGACCTTGATTCCCCGCTTCTTCCAAACGGCGGTGAAAGACCACAAATGGGAGATTGCCGGTCAACCCCAATTCGAGGAATTGAAGTTCGAGGACGACCAACCGCTTACCTGCAAAGCGACCTTCGAAATCTACCCGGAGTTTGAGCTCCAACCCTACAAGGAATTCGAAGTCGAAGAGGAGCCTCGAGAGGTCACGGACGCCGACGTGGACAAGGCTGTCGCGGATCTGCAAGAAAGCGCGGCGACATTCGAAGTGGTCACTGACCGTCCCGCCGCGGACGACGACCATCTCACCGTAAATTACCGCGGTCAAGACACCTCCTCGCCGGCGAGCCAACCGACTGAGGCTAAGGAAGCGGTGGTTCACTTGGGCGGGAAGCACACGGTGCAGGCATTCACCGAGAATCTGCGTGGAGCCAATGTAGGCGAAGTCAAGGAATTCCCGGTTACATATCCAGCCGAATACCCCCAGAAAACTCTCGCGGGCAGAACTTTTAGTTACCGAGTGGAGATTCAGAGCATCAAAAGAAAAGTAGTGCCTCCCGCGGACGACGAGCTTGCCAAGTCCGTTAGCGAGTTTGCGTCGCTGGAGGAGTTGCGCACTAAGCTGCGCCAGGACTTGGCGGAAAATGCCAAGCGGCAGGCGGAGATGGACTCCAAGCAAAAACTGGCGGCAAAACTCCTCGAGGCGAATCAGTTCCCGGTTCCCGAGGTGCTGGTGGAAACCCAATTGGATCGAAAGATCGAGCGGACCCTGGGGCAACTGATGGCGCAAGGAATTGATCCTCGGCAAACCCAGGTGGATTGGAGAAAAGTCCGCGAGGATGCCAGGCCGGAAGCCGAGAAGGAAGTCCGGGTCGCTCTGGCCCTCGGCCGGGTGGCCGAAGCCGAGAAGATTGATTTAACGGAAGAGGAACTGGACAACACTATTCGGGAGATGGCGCAGGAGCGTCGCATTACTGCGGCGGAATTGAAGACGCGCTTGACACGCGACGGGAAGCTGGATACACTGAAGTCTACTCGCCGAAATCAAAAAGCGCTGGACTTCATATACCGCAACGCGAAAATCATTCGGAAAAATGTGCAGTCTGCCGGCCCGGTTTGAGAGAGTCCGTAGATAAAGAACATGAGCAACCAGCCTAACCTGACGTTAGTTCCCATGGTGGTGGAGCAAACCAACCGTGGTGAGCGCGCTTACGACATCTATTCCCGCCTTTTGCGTGACAATATTATCTTTATCGGAACTCCGATTGACGATAACATCGCCAACCTGGTGACAGCCCAATTGCTCTTCCTGGAAGCCGAAGATCCGGAGAAGGACGTTTCCCTTTACATCAATTCGCCTGGAGGCGTGGTTACAGCGGGGATGGCCATTTATGATACGATGCAGTTTATTCGTCCCGATGTGGCGACGATCTGCATTGGGCAGGCCGCCAGCATTGCCGCGCTTTTGCTCGCATCCGGGACCCCCGGCAAGCGTTATGCCCTCCCCAACGCCCGCGTCTTGATTCACCAACCTACCATTGGTGGACTTTCGGGACAGGCGACCGATATTGACATTCATGCCCGCGAAATCCTGCGCATTCGTGCCAGCCTGAACGAAATCATGGGAAAGCATACCAATCAGCCGATTGAAAAGATTGAGCGCGACGTGGAACGTGATTTCTGGATGAGTGCCCAGCAAGCACACGAGTATGGCATTCTCGATGAAATCATATACAAGCATAAGTAGACCACGGAGATGAATTTGAAACGCCCTGGTACCGAGGAATTGCTTCACTGCTCCTTTTGCCAGAAGCCTCAGGACGCGGTGGCGAAGCTGATATCCTCGCCCGGTGACCATACGCGAGCATACATTTGCGACGAGTGCGTGGCGGTGTGCAACAGCATCTTGGAGGAAGACCGCAGCGATCGCGTACCCGCAGCGCAAACCAAGCTGCCGCGCCCCTCGGAGATCAAGGCATTTCTCGATCAGTATGTAGTGGGCCAGGATAAGGCCAAGAAAAAGCTCGCCGTGGCGGTATACAACCACTACAAGCGCAACATCCTGACGCGCATTCGCAGTGACGTGGAATTGACGAAGTCGAATATCCTGCTGATCGGCCCGACGGGCACGGGCAAGACCCTGCTGGCTCAAACCCTGGCGCGCGTGCTGGAAGTTCCGTTTGCCATTGCCGATGCAACCACCCTGACTGAAGCGGGGTACGTTGGCGAGGATGTCGAGAATATCATTTTGAAGCTCCTGCAAAGCGCCGGCGGCGATGTGCAGCGCGCCCAGCAGGGCATCATTTACATCGACGAGATCGACAAGATTTCAAAGAAGGACGAAAACCCCTCCATCACCCGGGATGTTTCGGGCGAGGGGGTACAACAGGCGCTGCTAAAGATTCTGGAAGGCACAGTGGCCAGCGTTCCGCCGCAGGGGGGACGCAAGCACCCTCACCAGGAATGCACTCCGGTGGACACAACGAATATCCTGTTCATTTGCGGCGGGGCCTTTGTGGGGCTGGAGAAGGTCATCGAACACCGGATGGGTAAGAAGACCATGGGTTTTCGTGCGGAAACGCCCGCGCCAGCGCCAGCCGCTGGTCGGCGCGATATTGCCACATTAGAGCAAGTGCAGCCGACCGACCTTATTCACTACGGTCTGATTCCTGAATTTGTGGGCCGCCTGCCCGTGGTCAGCGTGCTCAGCGACTTGGACCAGCAAGCCCTCGTTGAGATCCTGACGCAACCCAAGAACGCGCTGGTTCGTCAGTATCAACGGCTGTTTGAGTTCGAAAACGTCAAATTACGATTTACCGACGGGAGCCTCAGTACGATCGCCACCCAGGCCCTGGAGAGAAAAGTCGGCGCCCGCGGGCTGCGGATGATTCTGGAAGACCTGATGCTGGACCTCATGTACCACCTCCCCAGCCAGCGTAAGATTCGCGAGTTCGTTGTAACCGACGAAATGGTCAAGACCCACGAAATCAACTTCAGTTCCGCTTTCCTTGAGAAGGCAGGTTAATGGATCCCTCTATGTTTTCAGGCCGTGAAAAGAACGAAACTCGAATGTTGCCCATGATGCCCATCCGCGATGTGGTCATCTTTCCTCACATGATGACTCCTTTTGTGGTGGGACGCGAGACCTCCATCCGGGCGCTCGAGGAAGCTCTGGCGGGCGATAAGAAGATTTTTCTGGCGACCCAGCATGACGCTGCCGTCGACGAGCCCAAGCCCAACGAGATTTACCAGGTGGGGACGATCGCGAATATCATTCAGAGCCTGAAGCTTCCCGACGGCAACATCAAGGTTCTGGTGGAAGGTGTGGAACGCGGGAAGATTCTGAAGATGGCGAACGAAGAGGGGCACTTCCGCGTCAGCGTGCAGACCAAGCAATTCCGGCCGGTCACCACGCCCAGCCTGGAGCAGTTGGTGCAGCGCGCTACCTCGCTTTTCGAACAGTACGTCAAACTTTCCCAGAGCCTTAACTATGAGACCATGATCGCGGCCGTGAAGGTTGATGAAATTGGCAAGTTCACGGACACTATCGCCGCCAATCTGAATGTCAGCATTGAGGAAAAGCAGGAGTTGCTGGAAATCTTTGACCCCGTGGACCGCCTGACCCGCCTGGCCGATATCCTGGAAATCGAAATCGAGAAGCTGAACGTCGACCGGACCATTCAGGGCCGGGTGAAGCGGCAGATGGAGCGCGCCCAACGCGAGTATTACCTGAACGAGAAAATCAAGGCGATCCAGAAGGAATTGGGCCGCAATGAAAAGAGCGAAATCGATGAGTTGAAGAAAAAGGTCGAGACCGCGGGCATGACCAAAGACGCTCTCGACCACGCCATGGCGGAGTTGAAGCGCCTGGAGATGATGCCCCCCATGTCGGCGGAATCCACGGTCTCGCGCAGCTATTTGGATTGGTTGCTGGCCGTGCCCTGGAAGAAGAAATCCAAGGAAATCCGGGATATTAGCCGCGCCCAGAAAGTCCTGGAAGAAGACCACTACGGGTTAGAGAAGATCAAGGAGCGCATCTTGGAATTCCTGGCGGTGCGCCAGCTCGTTAAGAATCCCCGCGGGTCGATTCTTTGCTTCGTCGGGCCTCCCGGTGTCGGAAAAACCTCTCTTGGCAGGTCAATTGCTAGGGCAACGGGCAGGAAGTTCGTTCGCCTCTCCCTGGGGGGAGTTCGGGACGAAGCGGAAATCCGTGGCCACCGCCGGACCTACATCGGCGCATTGCCCGGCCAAATCATCCAAATGATGAAAAAGGCGGGCACCGTCAACCCGGTCTTCCTGTTGGATGAAGTGGATAAAATGAGTATGGATTTTCGCGGCGATCCCTCCGCGGCGCTGCTGGAAGTCCTTGATCCTGAACAGAATAGCACGTTCATGGATCATTATCTGGACGTTGAGTTTGACCTTTCGAAGGTGTTTTTTATTACCACCGCCAATGTCGTCCACACTATCCCCCAACCGCTCCAGGATCGCATGGAGATTTTACGGCTGGAAGGCTATACAGAGCCAGAGAAGCTCGAAATCGCCAAGCGCTTTCTGGTGAAGAAGCAGCGCGAATCTTCCGGTCTTAAAGCGGAAAACCTCACTCTGACGGACGAAGGGGTTACTCATATTATCCGTCACTACACCCGGGAAGCGGGAGTTCGCAACCTCGAGCGTGAAATTGCTAATGTTAGCCGCAAGGTAGCCCGTAAGGTTGTAAAGGAAGGCCGCAACTTCCAGGTCACGGTGGGGCCGGATGACCTTAAAGAGTACTTGGGAGTCCTCAAGTTTCGGGACACAAAAGCCGAAGAGACTAATGAGGTGGGTTTGGCGACCGGATTGGCTTGGACGGAAGTGGGCGGGCAGATCCTGACCATTGAAGCTACCCTCATGCAGGGGAAAGGCAAACTGCTGCTGACCGGGAAACTCGGCGATGTGATGCAGGAATCGGCTCAAGCCGCCATGAGCTATGTGAGGTCCCGGGCAGCCTTGTTGGGATTGGATCCCGATTTTTATCGCCATCTTGACATTCACATCCACATTCCTGAAGGCGCTATACCGAAGGACGGACCCTCCGCAGGAATCACGCTGGCGACGGCGCTGGTCAGTGCGCTCACCAAAATTGCCGTGCGCCGTGATGTGGCCATGACGGGCGAGATTACTCTGCGCGGAAAAGTTCTGCCCATTGGTGGGGTGAAGGAAAAGTTGCTGGCAGCGCACCGCGCGGGTAACCGGACGATTATCCTTCCGCGGGATAACGAGAAAGATCTGGCGGATATCCCCGCGAATATCCAGCAAGAGATGACGATTCGTTTCGTTGACAAAGTGGACGATGTGCTGGACATTGCACTGGAAAAGAAGTTGGAATCTCGACCCATCCTTGTCCCGGGCGTGGCCACCCCGCCTACGATGGAGACCCCTTCAACAGATTTGGGCCGGGAACCCATGACGAACTAAACGTCTCAAAGGACCAAGGTTTTTGCCGGAGGATCTGGAAACCAATCGAGGCACAGGTGCATCAAACCGGTTGGGTTAAAGGCTCTGCTTGTTACATGGAAGGGCGCCCGTTTTCAACCTCTCACAATTTGGTCCGCAAAGGTTTGCAACTGCGTACGACGCTTCTTGCCGCATCTTGTAAGACTGCCGAGGTATCTCGAGTAATCCATCACGCCTAACGATCGATTCCGCGAGCGACTTGGCAGGGGAACCCGAACAACCCACGGGACGGTCATACGACCGGTATTTCAACATTATTGAGAGAAAAGCTATGCCTGCAAAGAAACAGGAAGTAAAAGTAGATGAAGTTCAGGAAGAAAAGATCGAGGAACTGAAGGACGGCGAGGTCCTCGATATTGGCAAGCTCAAAGAGATGAACATCACCACGCTGACCCAAGTCGCTAAAGACTTGGCCGTGGTGGGGGCCACCGGCTTGCGCAAACAGGAATTGATTTTCAAGATCCTGCAAGCGCAGACCGAGAAGAATGGCCTCATCTTCTCCGAGGGCGTGCTCGAATGCCTCCCCGATGGCTTTGGATTCCTTCGCGCGCCGGACTATAACTATCTGCCCGGCCCGGATGATATCTACGTTTCGCCGTCGCAAATCCGCAAGTTTGATTTGCGCACGGGTGACACCATCTCGGGACAGATCCGCCCGCCCAAAGAGGGCGAACGCTATTTCGCGCTCATTAAGGTTGAAGCTATTAACTTCGAACCACCTGATGAGTCGCGGAATAAGATCTTCTTTGATAACCTAACGCCTCTGTACCCTCAGGAGCGCATTCACCTCGAGACGGTCAAGGATAACATCTCGGCGCGCGTGCTCGACTTGCTCACGCCGGTCGGCAAAGGCCAGCGCGGCCTCATCGTCTCTCCCCCGCGCACCGGCAAAACCATGCTGCTGCAATGCCTCGCTAACTCCGTGACCACCAATCATCCGGAGATCACCCTCATCGTTCTGCTCATCGATGAGCGCCCCGAGGAAGTCACGGACATGCAGCGCACCGTGAAGGGTGAGGTCATCAGCTCGACCTTTGACGAGCCTGCCGCCCGGCACGTGCAGGTGGCGGAAATGGTGCTCGAAAAAGCCAAGCGCCTGGTCGAGCACAAGCGCGACGTGGTGATTCTGCTCGACTCCATCACCCGCCTGGCGCGTGCTTACAACACCGTGGTGCCGCCGTCCGGCAAGGTGCTCTCGGGCGGCGTCGACTCCAACGCCCTCCAGCGGCCGAAGCGTTTCTTCGGCGCGGCGCGCAACATCGAGGAAGGCGGCAGCCTGACCATCATCGCCACCGCCCTCATCGATACCGGCAGCCGCATGGACGACGTCATCTTTGAAGAGTTCAAAGGCACCGGTAACATGGAAGTCCTCCTCGATCGCAAGCTGGTGGACAAGCGCGTCTTTCCCGCCATCGACCTCAATAAGTCCGGCACTCGCAAGGAAGAGCTGTTGGTGTCGCGGGACGAGTTGAACCGCATCTGGATCCTGCGCAAGGTCCTGAGCCCGCTCTCGCCGGTGGAATCGATGGAACTCATCATCGACAAGCTCCAGAAGAGCAAGTCCAACTCCGAGTTCCTCTCATCCATGAGCAATGGCGGCGGCCCCGGCGGAAGGTCATAAGAACCAAGGTTGGCGACTAGAGGCTAGGTGTTGAGAACTAGCAGGACTTCGTCTTAACGCCTTGCGCATCGTTGCGGCTTAAAGCCCCGCAATTGTGTTGTTCCCCCATCGCTTCTATTTCTATCCCTTGAGCCAGCACCCGAGGACAATCAGCCATTTAACATCAATTGGCGGTTACGGGCGAGCGCAAGGATCTGTTCCACTACCTGGTCGGCGAGAAGGTCCGTGGAATCGATCTCCACGGCATCAGAAGCAGGCATAAGGGGCGAGATCTTCCGTTCTGCATCGAGCTGGTCGCGGCGGCCGATTTCGTAGGCGGTCTTCTCGAGCGTCGCTTCGCGGCCATCGCGTGAATCCTGCTTCAGCCGCCGCCGCGCGCGCTCTTCCACGTCGGCTTTGAGAAAGATCTTGAGTTGCGCCTGGGGGAACACCACGGTGCCGATGTCGCGCCCTTCCATGACTACACCTCGGTCGCGAGCGAAGGCACGCTGCATTTCGATGAGCTTGGCACGTACTTCCCGCAAGCGCGAGACCTGCGCCGCGGCAAACGTCACTTCCGGTGTGCGCAGCCGCGCGGTGACGTCGTTGCCGTCAAGCAGCACGCGAGGTTCACCCCCGCCGGTTGTCACCTGCACGTCCGTCGCGCTGATCAGCTTGGCTACCGCCGGCTCATCGTGAGGATCAATGCCGCATTCCAGCACCTTGAGCGCCGCCGCGCGGTATGTGGCCCCACTATCAACATACATCAGCCCCAGGCGGGTTGCGAGCTTTTGCGCCACCGTGCTTTTCCCGGCGCCCGCCGGGCCGTCAATGGTAATGACTAAGGGTTGAGCCATAGTTGTCCGTGGTCCGTTGTCCGGGGTCCGTTGTTGGTGATTGGCGATTTGCGATTGGTGATTCTCCCTGCGCCCCTATGCCTGTTCTCGACGCCCAAAGGGCTCTTCAATCACCAATCGCAAATCACCAATGTTGCGGAGGAAGAACAAACTGCTAAATCCTCTTAAACGCCTTCATCAAGTCTTTCGTCCCGTAACGCAACACCGTGGGGCGGCCGTGCGGACAGGTCATCGGGCAGTCCGTTCCGCCCAGCGCTTGCAGCAACCAGTCCATTTTGGTTTGCTCGAGCGCCATGTTCACTTTGATAGCAGCGTGGCAGGAGATGGAGGCTGCGATTCTGCCGCGCAGATCGTCGAGCGATAGGGTTGCGGTGTCCTGGCTTGCCCGTTCCAGGATCTCCATCATCAGCTTCTCCACTTCGTCCGTTGGGAGGTCCGCCGGCGCTGCCTTAATCGCCACGGTGCGCTGACCGAACGGTTCAACTTCAAAGCCATTCGCCGCCAATTCGTCAGCGATAACTTGGTACGTGACCTGCTGCTCCGGCTTCAATTGAACGATAATCGGCATCAGGAGCCGCTGCACTTCGATCTTCTTCTCCTTACGCAGACGCACATGGCGGTCAAACAGAACGCGCTCGTGCGCGGCATGCTGGTCGACAATCCAGAGGCCGTCGGAGTTGACCGCCACGATGAAGCTTTCTTGCACCTGACCTAGGGGCTGGAGATCGAGTGGTAATTCGCGCGGAGCCTGTATGGGCGCCTCTTCCGCGGTCGCCGGCGGTTCCGGGGGCGCGTTCGGCAGCGCAACCGGCGCATAGGGGGCGAGAGCCGAATCGAGAGGCAGTCGCTGCGGACGAGGCTCCAATCGCGCAGGCGAAAGATGAAACTCCCGGGTCGACCCTCCGGCCGATGGCCTCGCAGCGGGAGGGGGCATCATCGCACCTCGCATCAGCGGGGGCTCCTCGGCGAGTGCATCCGCGACATCGGCCGCTTCCACTGCCAATCCCGCCGAGGGCGCGGGCTTTGACATGGGGAAGGAAGCCACCGGGCGTGTGGCGAGCAACGTCTGGCGAATCGAGTCACGCACGAGGTCATGCATGAAGCTCCCATGCCGGAACCGCACCTCAGTCTTCGAGGGATGCACGTTCACGTCCACCTCGCTCGGGGGGATTTCCAGAAAAATCAAAGCCACAGGGAAGACACCCACCGGCAGGATATTCCGGTAAGCTTCAGTGATAGCATGGAGAATCAAACGGTCGCGCACCAGACGTCTATTTACAAAGAAGTATATATTGTTGCGGTTCAACTTCTGAACTTCCGGCCGCGAAATAAACCCCTGCACCCGGATCAGGGGCGCTTCTTCTGCGGGCCCGCCCTCCTCATTGATTTCAGGCGAGACCGGCGTCAATACCCGGCGCTCCACCGGCGCCATCTCCAGAAGTTGCTCGAGCGTCTGCCCCCCCAGCACTTGGTACAAGCGCTCGCGATGGTTTGCGACGGGTGAGACGTTCAGGATTTCATTGGTGAGGGAACTCAGGCGGAAACTCCTCTCGGGGTGCGCAAGGGCGTAGTGCGTGGCTAACGTGGCGATGTGACCGAGTTCGGTGGACTCGGACTTCAGGAACTTGCGTCGTGCCGGGGTGATATAGAAAAGGTCGCGGACTTCAATACTCGTGCCATGCGGCCAAGCCACCTCTTTCACGTCGCGGAGTTTGCCTCCGGCAATCTCGACACGCGTCCCAGAATTCTCCGAGGCGTGCCGGGTCTCCAGGACCAGGCGCGAGACGGCGGCAATCGAGGGCAATGCCTCCCCGCGGAAGCCTAATGTGGAAATCTCGAACAAGTCCTCGGCGGAGCGAATCTTGCTGGTGGCGTGCCGTTCGAAAGCCAGCAGCGCATCGTCGTGCGTCATTCCTTGCCCATCATCGACGATCCGAATCAGCCGTTTTCCGCCGCCCTCGACGGAGATTTCAACGCGCGCGGCACCGGCATCCAGGGAGTTCTCAAGCAACTCCTTCACCACGGACGCCGGCCGCTCCACCACCTCGCCAGCGGCGATTTTGTTGGCTACGGTTTCGGGGAGGATGCGGATGATAGACATGTGGGATTGACGATTGTCGATTGATGATTGTTAACTGTAAACCTTCGCGCTAGAGCAAGAATGAAGAATCGTCAATCGACAATCGTCAGTCTTTCTCCAGGTTCAGTCCCAGGTCGTCCAATTGCTCCGGGTCCACCCCGGCTGGTGATTCGCACATCATATCGATGGCGCTGGCGGTCTTGGGAAAGGCAATGACTTCCCGGATGCTTGACTCGCCGGCCATCAGCGCATTGATGCGGTCATGACCAAGCGCAATTCCTCCGTGCGGAGGTGTGCCATACTCCAAGGCATCGAGGAAGAACCCGAACCGCTGCCGCGCTTGTTCTTCGCTGAGCCCTAAGACGCTGAACACCCGGCGCTGGATATCCTGGCGGTGGATACGAATCGAGCCACCGCCAATCTCCGAGCCGTTCAACACCAGATCATACGCGCGGGCCTTGACGGCCCCGGGGTCGGTCTCGAGCTTTTCGAGATCCTCTTCCCGCGGCGAGGTGAAGGGATGGTGCATCGCCGCGAAGCGCTTTTCCTTATCGTCGTAATCAAACATCGGGAAGTCCACGACCCAAAGGTAGTTCCAGCTGCCTGGTTTAAGCATGTCGAGCTTGCGCGCAATATCCATGCGCAGCTCGCCTGAAGCGTTATCCAGCATATGAAACGCGCCGGGTCCCGCGGCTGACTTGAGGCCCAGCAGCAGGACCAAATCTCCGGCCTCGGCCGCTACGGAGGCTGCCAGCGCAGCCACAGCGGAGCCGCCCAGCGCCTTTACGAGCGGCGACTGCTTTTCGGTACTGCCCACCTTGATATAGGAAAACCAGTCCGCGCCCAGTGATTTCGCGGTCTCCTGAAGCTTGTCAAGCTGGCTGCGGGAAGCACCGCTCCACCCTGGTATGCGCATCGCTTTGATGGGTTGAGCCACGCGCACCTTCTCGATGTCGCCGGGCGCAAGGCTAACGCGTTTCCATTCGAGCGAAGTACCCAAATGCGGCTTGTCAGAACCATACCTTTCCATGGCCTCGTCGTACGCCATGCGCGGGAAAGGCCGTTCCACTTTGACGTCAACCAGCGCAAAGAGCTTTTCCATCAAACGCTCGATGATGTCGAACAACACGTCGCGCTGCGGGAAAGCCATCTCGATGTCGATCTGGGTGAATTCCGGCTGGCGGTCAGCGCGCAGGTCTTCGTCACGGAAGCAGCGGACGATCTGGTAATACCTGTCGAAGCCACTGATCATCAGGAGTTGCTTGAAAAGTTGCGGCGACTGCGGCAGGGCGTAGAATTGACCGTGGTGCAGGCGGCTGGGAACCAGGTAGTCGCGCGCGCCCTCCGGCGTTGAGCGGGTCATAAAAGGCGTCTCGATCTCCTGGAAGCCGTATTCACTCATGTGCGCGCGCACTACCTGGCTTGAGCGATGGCGCAGGCGCAGGTTGCGCTGCATCCTTCCGCGCCGTAGATCGAGGTAGCGGTAGCGCAGGCGGGTCTCTTCGCTGGTCTTCGTCTCATCCTCGATAGGAAAGGGCGGAGTCTTTGCCTCGTTCAGGACCAACAAGGTGCGGGCCATTACTTCCACTTCGCCCGTGGGGAGCTGAGAATTCACCGTTCCCGGGCCACGCACTACGACCTCGCCTTCTACTCCTACCACGTATTCGGGTCGAACCTCATCCGCCCGATCGTGTACCGTCACGCTGATGGCGGGATTGCAGACGATCTGCGTTCTGCCCGTATGGTCGCGCAAATCAAGGAAGATCAGGTTTCCGAGGTCGCGGCGGACATCCACCCATCCGGCCAGGAAAACGGTCTGCCCGGCGTGCTCTTTGCGAAGCTCGCCGCAATAGTGCGTTCGTTGTCGATTACCAAGAAGGTCTAATTTCACATTCACCGCCGGCACGATAATTCTGAATTATGAATTAAGAAAAGGCTCCAACGCCGAATCTGGGATCTAGAGGTTCTAATTCAGAATTCATAATTTCTCTCTGACATATGACGCAATCGCCGCTGGGTCTAATTGCTGCTGTTCACCACTCGCCATATCCTTGACTTGGTATTTGCCGCTGGCGAGTTCACCTTCGCCGATGATGATGGCAAAACGCGCCTGGAGCTTGTTGGCGATGCCCATGGCTTTCTTGATTTTAATGGGTTCGTAATCGATCTCAACGCTCACACCTTGCGCACGCAGCTCCCGCACCAGGCGCGATGCCGGAGCAAGCGCAGCTTCGCCCATCCAGACGACATAAGCCGCGAGAGGATTGCCCGGTTGAAGCACAGCCGCGGCCTGCACGGCGAGAATCAGTCGGTCCTGGCCGATCGAGAATCCGATGCCCGGAGTGGGCGGGCCACCCAACATTTCAGAAAGCCCGTCGTAACGTCCGCCGCCGACAACGGCGTTTTGGGCCCCCAGAGCACCGCTGGTAATCTCAAACGTGGTCCGTGTGTAGTAGTCAAGCCCGCGAACCAAACGTGGCGTGATCTGATAAACCAGGCCGCGCGCCTGGAGACCGCTCGTGACACGCTCGAAATGCTGGCGGCACTCGGGGTCAAGGTGGTCGATGATCTTGGGAAGCTTCTCAATGATCGGCTGGTCAGCTTCCACCTTGCAATCGAGCACACGCAGCGGGTTGGTGTCAGCTCGGCGTTGGCAATCCAGGCACATCGTGGCCTTGACCTCCTGAAGCGCCTGGCGCAGGACTTCCAGATACGCCGCGCGGCACGTGGGGCAACCCACCGAGTTGATGAGGAGTTGGTACTCTCGGATCCCCACTCGCTCGAGAAACAGCACGAGCATTTCGATGGTTTCCACATCGACCAGAGGGTTCTGTGACCCAAGAACTTCTGCTCCGATTTGATAAAACTGGCGGTAGCGCCCTTTCTGCGGGCGCTCGCGGCGGAACATGGGGCCGATGTAGTAAAGCTTCTGGACTCCACCTAGGTTGTAAAGGCTGTGCTCGATGTATGCGCGCACCACGGAAGCTGTGGCTTCCGGACGCAGCGTCAACGAGTCTTCGTCGCGGTCGCGGAAGGTGTACATTTCCTTCATCACGATATCGGTCTCGGCTCCCACGCCGCGGGCAAAGAGCGCGGTCTCTTCCAAAATCGGCGTCCGTATCTCGCCGTAGTGATAGGCCGCAAATACGCGATGGGCCTCGGTCTCGACGCGCTGCCACAGACCCGTGTCAGGCGGCAGCAGGTCGCGTGTCCCCTTCACAGACCGGATTGGTTCGAGTCGATTCGACACCTTGTCGTTAGCCTCAATATTTGTGCAAATCTTATGAGCCCTGCGGTCTCGCTGATTCGCCTAGAGCGCGGGTTGGGGTTTCGTTGGCCAGATACCGCTCTTTGTATTCCAAGTAATGCGCCGCATGCATTCGGATGAATGCCTGTTCGTCCTCGGTGACTGCCCGGCGGACTTTGGCGGGAACGCCCATATAAAGGCTTCGCGGCGGAATCACGGTGTTTTCCGCCACCACGGCGCCCGCGGCGACAATCGATCCTTCGCCCACATGCGCGTGATTAAGTAACACTGCGCCCATTCCGATCAAACAATGATTCTCAACAAGGTAGCCGTGCAGCACCACTCGATGGCCCACTGTGACCCAATCTCCCACGGTCGCCGGAGCACCGTGCATCGTGTGGATAACGGTCCCATCCTGGATATTGCTATTCGCTCCGATGTGGATGGGCTCGATGTCTCCCCGCAGCACGCACTGGAACCATATGCTGGAGTTCTCGCCAAGATCGACGTCGCCAATCACATCGGCGCTGGGGGCAATGTAGACCGATCCGGCAATGCGGGGAGTGCGTCCCGCCAGGGTAAGAATCATCCTTCCCCCTGCTTAGCCAAAATTCCTCGGAAACCTCAAACCTACGAAGTTATCACAGAGGTAAGAAAAGCCGCAAGGTTCGGGGAACAGGTAAGTACGGGGCCAGAAGCAAGTAGATGGACAACGATAGTCAGGAGCGCGTCCTCGATGCTGTGCCGTTTTTCGGTATTGTGTCGACCATCTACTGATCCCCAGCTCCTCATTTCCCCGCAATCACCTTTTCGATTTCATCGACGGCGCGCGGCAGACGGCGCGTGAGCAGTTCATTGCCATCCGGCGTAATGAGCATATCGTCTTCAATGCGGACCCCGATTTTTTCGTCGGGAAGGTAAATTCCCGGCTCCATGGTAATCACCATGCCAGGTTCGAGCGCCCGGTTATAATCCATCGGATCGTGAACGTTCAGGCCAATGGGGTGGCTCAGCCCATGAATGAAGTACTGGCCAAGCGGCTGTCCATGCAAATCCTTGCCGTGCGTGTTGATGTAATCGTAAGCGATCTCGTACAGCCCGCTGGTGCCGTGGCGACCCAAGTAGACCCCAGGCTTGGCGGCGGCGATGGCGGCGTTCTGCGCCCCCAAGACGATTTCGTAAATCTCGCGCTGCCGCGGGGTGAAGTGGCCGTTGACCGGCAGGGTGCGGGTAATGTCGCTTGCGTATCCACCGTAGGAACCGCCCACGTCCATCAACACCACGTCGCCATCGTGCAATTGATTCGCGTCCTGATCGTAGTGCAGCACGGTGGAAAAGAAACCCGACCCGACAATGGGTGGGTACGACGGCCATTCGCAGCCGCGGCGCTCGAATTCATACTTCATCAGGGCGGCAATTTCGTACTCCCACGCGCCCGGCTTTACCGCCCGCATCGCGGTAAGGTGCGCTTCCACCGATGCGTCCACGGCCTTGCGGATCAGGGCGATTTCTCCAGCGCTCTTCACCGCGCGCAGGCGCCCGATGATCAGGCGAAGGTCATCCATGGAAGCTTGCGGAGCCAGGTCGCGGAGCTTCTTCACCATCTCCGCCTGGAAGCATTCCTCCCCGCTCTCAGGCTGCGGCGTAAGCTCCGAGTAAATCTTGGGAAAACCCTTGAGCGCCTCCTTCAGGTCAGAGGCAAACTGTGAAACATTGCGAACCGTGGAAAATCCCGTGAGGGCAGAAGCGTCAGCATCTTCCGGCGCCAGTTTGGGGCCCGTCCACTTCTCTTCCCCCCGGTCGTGTGAAGGAATATAGAGGACCTCTTTCCCCAGCTCCGCCGACGCTCCTGGCGCATGAGTCTTGGGCACGAGCACCATGATGGCGCCGGGCTCGTTCCATCCGGTGAGGTAGTAGAATTCCTCATTCTGCCGGAACGGCGTGACGGTGGCCGCGACATCCGCCTCGCCATATCCGTAGAGCACGATCACTCCGTCGCCAGCCGTGTCGCGAACGAGGCTTGCGCGCCGCTCGTGAAAGGCGGAGAGCGGCTCCCGTTCCCAGGCGCCTGCCTCAAGCGCCATCCCCAGGCCGACCGCCACGGCTAAGGCCCGAATTGCCCGGCCTCGAAGTCCTCGGTGCATTCGAACCCTCCTTGTGTGACGATCAAATAGCATATCGTACCACCCACATTTGACAACAGGCGCCTTGGCCCTATAATTGTGACCAACACTGGCCAGATGCAGGTGCCGGAAACTCCTTCGCTGGAGGTGAGCCGTTGAGAACCGCATTTGCCGTTTTGGGGCTTCTTCTCACTTCACCCTTGTGCCTTGCGCAGGACCCGCAATTGCGCGCCACTGCCATTGAAATGCTCGAACGCGCCCAGCAAGTGAGTGAATCGCCGCAGTGGCCGGATCTCGAGCGCGTGGATGCATTCCGAGTGCTTGATGCCGCGACCGGCCCCCAGGAAGGCAGTTTCTCGCGCGTCGTTGTGCAGGGAACAGGCCGCCGCGACGAACTCACGTTCGGCAGCTTTCACGTCATCAATGTGTGGACATCCAACGGACTGGCCACGGTGCGGACGGGCGAGATCATCCCTCCGCCTCTGATGGATGTGCTCCGCTTGGCGCCCACCTTCCGGGTCCGCTTTGATCATGAGGACGTTATTTATGCCATTACCAACAGTGGAGTGAACGGGCGGCCGGCGCGTTGCATCGAGTTCAACACCATTGCAGGCGAAAAGAGCAGCAGCAACGAGATGTGTATGGATGTCCAAAATGGCGCCATGGTCCAAGCCAAGCTCGGCAATCAACTCATGGAATACAGTGACTTCTTTCCTTTCGCAGGGGCGTTGATCCCCGGCACGATTCGCTATTCCTTAAATGGGAATCCCCACCTTGAAGTCTCGCAAACCATGACCGAGCTAACCAACCCCACCCCCAACGTCCTCGCCGCTCCGCCAGACGCGCAAATCCGCCGTCTTTGCACAACCTATCGCCGCGCTTTCGGGATCAACATGCCACAGCCCAAGCCTGGAAACGTGGGTGAGGCCGACGTCGTGGTCCGCGGCCTGATCGGCATAGACGGCAAAGTTCACGATGCGGTTGTGCAAAGCTCGGACCGGCCGGAGCTGGACCCGGCGGCGCTCCAACTGATTCAGCAGTGGACCTTCACGCCCGCACAGTGTGATGGCCACCCCAATCAAGGCGAGGCGAGCTTCACGCTGCACTTCCAGTGAGGATGACCGCGCCTTAGGGTCGAGAGCCTCTCCCCTACCGGAATCTGGGGGAACTCGCGCCAACGGTCTGATCCGATCGGAGCGGGAGACACCCCAGGCCACAAGCGGTAGAATTCCCGCATTACGGGCAATAGCCGGCGAGCCGTCAGTTTTGCTGGGCATTATGTGGCAGGTTCCACGGCGCGCGGGCGCAGGAGGGCGGGCAGGGCGTTCGCCAGGCGCCGCAACGGGGTCTGGAACAGCGACATCGTCCCCATATATGTGTAGCCTACTAAAAACAACAAAAGGAACGGGGTGGTGAGATAATTCCCCGCGGTCAGGGAATACACGGTGGTGAACAGGAAGTAGCCGGCAAGGGAAAGTTCGATGATGGGAATCCACCCGGCCCGGCGGCGCACATACTTCTTGCCTTCCCAACCCTCG
Source organism: Terriglobia bacterium (assembly GCA_050010335.1). Taxonomy (GTDB): domain Bacteria; phylum Acidobacteriota; class Terriglobia; order UBA7540; family UBA7540; genus Bog-366. The sequence goes on along the minus strand of JBEKLF010000061.1, from coordinate 17,343 downwards.
CTCGCCGCTTCCAGGCGGTACTTCGGGGTGCGCACGAATTCCGACTGCTTTCCTACAATCGCCTCAATCACCGCCTTGGAGTTGGTGACAGCCAGGCCGATGCCGGTGGCCATCAAAAAAGGAATGTACTTGATGCGGCTGCGCCACTCGCGCGGGTAGAGCTCGCGCTGCGCCACCATATAGAAGCTTGAGACCGAGCACGTGGAGGCGAGGAACAGCGGCAGGTCGAGGTACAGCATCTGGAACCAGCCCTGGTAGAACCGCACGATCATGGCCGGCAGCAGGATGACCGAAAATACGACCATGAGCGGATAGGCGATGTTGGCCGTCAAGTGGAGCGTCGCTTCAATCTTGATCTTGAGAGGCTCCGGGCTGCGCCAAACTTTGGGCAGAATCTTCTTCGCCACCTGGATGAGCCCTTTGGCCCAGCGCGCCTGCTGCGTCTTGAAGGAATTCATTTCCACCGGCAGTTCCGATGGACAGACAATGTCGGGCGCGTAAACAAATTTCCAACCCTTGAGCTGCGCGCGGTAACTGAGGTCGGTGTCTTCCGTCAGAGTATCGTGCTGCCAGCCGCCGGCATCGTCAATGGCCACGCGGCGCCACATGCCGGCGGTGCCATTGAAATTGAAAAAGCGCCCGGAAAAGTTCCGCCCGCCGTGCTCGATCACGAAATGGCCGTCGAGCAAAATCGCTTCGATCTGCGAAAGGTTCGAATAATAGCGATTGATCCAGGTCCAGCGGCCCTGTACCACCGCCACCTGGGGGTCGGTGAAATAATGAATCATCTCGCGCACAATGCCGGGCGGCGGCGCGAAGTCGGCGTCAAAGATGGCGATGAATTCACCCGTGGCGGTCTTCATACCCTCGGCGAGCGCGCCTGCTTTGAAGCCCTCGCGATTCGTACGATGATGATAGGTGATGGGATAGCCGGCGCTCGCGTATTCACTGACCAGGCGCGAGCAAACGATCCGCGTCTCGTCGGTCGAGTCGTCGAGCACCTGGATTTCCAGCAGGTCGCGCGGGTAATCGATGCGCGTTACCGTTTCCAGCAGCCGCTCCACCACGTAGCGCTCGTTGTAAATCGGCAGTTGGATGGTAACGCGCGGCAAAGCCTCGAATTGCCCCTGGGGCTTCGGCGCCTTGCTGCGGTTCTTCATGTAAAGATAAACCAGACAATAGCGATGAATGCCGTAGATTGAAAGGATGATCAGAATGGTGAAATACGGAATCAGGATGGAAAGGTCAAACGCGTTGGCCTGGTAGATGCCGCGAAACGGGTCCTTGTGAAAAATCTTGTAGAGATAACCGCCCACCGACTTGACGATGGGGTTGGTGGGCGCTAATAAAATGGCTAAAAGGACTTGATCCATACAATTTACTCAGCTTGGCAAAAGCCCATTGCGGCTGCTAAAAATGCAGTATTCGCGGTCGGCTGGCTGAGGCTCCGATAGCTTACCCTTAGGACCCGGTCAGGTTCCTCCCATTCCCAAGGAAACGCCACCCTGACCCGACCGCCAACGTGACCCGTACGAATCTGAGATGATGATTATACACCCTCTGGCAAGCGCCGGAGCGCGTTTCTGACGCGGTGTAAGACCTCATAACGCTTCTCTCTGCCCCTGCCCATTCCAAATCTGCGGTTTGAGATTTGCGATTATGCAAAGTCGCAATTCGGCTCGTCCTCTAACCGAACTCTGTCGATAGCCGATGCGGGAAAGTGTGTCACGCTCGGGGGAGATTCGCACGGGCCATCCCGGCCGCGATCCCATGATGCTCCTGTTTCTCTTCCCCTCCTGCCCTTCCGCCTTTCTCCCGCGCTCGGCAGTCGTCCCTTGCCACATGTCAACTTCAGTTTCAATAACTCCGTTTCTTTTCATCAACATAATGGAAACCGGCCTCTATGTTTTTTGTTTTCATCAACATAATGGAAAGCCTGTTTTCGGACATATTTTCTCCATTTGTTTTCAATAACATAATGGAGGTTTCCTTCATTTCCCCCCCCCGCGTTTCTTCTTCAAGCGGCACCAGCAAATTAATAACTATTTTACTTTCAGTAACATAGAACTTCGCAGGGTTTTGACCGTCAGCGACTAACTCTTTTTTTTCTAGTACATAATGGAAAGCGAGGGTGTTTCGCAATGCTGATTTCAGTAAATCATGGACCGACCTCACGCTCGTTTCGGGACAAGTGCCGGTCAGCGCTCCACCCACGTGCCCCAACCCTTGTGGCATGGCCATGCTGGCCATGATGGTCGCGTCCGGGATCCCGGCAAATTGGCGCAGGATTCCCTGCCACATCAGGGGAGAAACCCGACGAATCGAGAGGAGATGATCCTCACTCGAGCGAGTGGGATTTGGGCAGTCTCTAAAATGGGGTCCACTTCGCCTCGACATTGGCGCAATTGCTGCAATCTCGGCCAAGAAGCCCGACAGATTGCTGTCGATTAGCATGAGATTGGTGCATTTTCGTGCGAGAAGCCGAATTTATCGCTAGACATTTTGTCATGTTGCCTTTGTTTTCATACACATCCTCGGAGGTTCCTTCATTTTTGACATCGCTTGGGGTCGTGGGCCCGATTTTCGACCTCGGACAGTAGCTTGGTGAATCGCCCCACGCGGCGCGTGGTTCAATCCTTCCGTTCAGTTGAGTCAATGTCGCCCTCTCCCCCCACCTACCATCATCTGCGACCTACCACCTACCGTGATGGGCCTCCTTTTCGGGCCAGATTGTCATGTTTGCCTTTAGAGTGCGTGTTTCAACCCGAAAATAGTTATCCATATACTATCAGAGCAATAACTCATCCATTATGAAGCCAAGCATGACCAAATGCCCGCAAGTAGGTGCAATATTTGAGATTTGGCGCCTGAATTTCCTGTCGGTAGGAAATCCGGGCGCGGCTTACCCTTCCCGAGCGCGTGGCGGGAGCGGTTCGCCAACTGCGCACGACAAAAACCGATTCAACTTGTCCCAGAGCAGGCTCAGCAGGGCCGACAGAATGTAGCCCACGGCGCTAGGAAGTGGGTGAAAGCCCCCGAACAAGCAGGCCGTCTCGTACAAAGGTGCAGAGGTAGAAAATGAAGCAAAGCTGTTGTCTATTCCGAATTTCTGCGCCGTGGCGTCTCGGCGCGAGCCTATTTGTTCTTCACACATTTGCCAGCCATGGGAAAACAGCCCCCGGGTCCCGAGCCCCGCCGGCTTGGGACGCCACTTGCGTGGTCGCCACCAAGCAGGAGAGCCAGTGCCGGCAGATCGGACCCTTATGCGGAGCATTCGCATGACTCAATCGCCGTCCTCCCAGACATGGAATGCGCTTGGATATGCTGCCAACGCGCACTTTGTACCCGCACTCGGGCAGGCGGCGCTGGACTTGCTCAAACCGCAGCCGGGTGAGCGCATCCTCGATTTGGGTTGCGGAGACGGACCCCTCACCGAAAAGCTGGCCACGCTGGGTGCGGAGGTGGTGGGCATTGACAGTTCTCCGCATATGATCGCGGCGGCGCGTCAACGCGGACTTAACGCCAGTGTGATGGATGCCAGATCACTCGCGTTTGAGAACGAATTCGACGCCGTTTTTTCCAATGCGGCGCTGCACTGGGCGAGGGATGATCCGGACGCGCCCATCGCCGGGGCATTCCGTGCGCTGAGAGTTGGAGGTCGGTTCGTGGGTGAATTGGGCAGCCATAGGTGCGTCGGGGCGATAACGGTCGCAATGCTGGCCACGCTTGAGCGTCAAGGCATCGCCGACGCCGCTTCGCGGATTCCTTGGTACTTCCCGACCGTCGCCGAATACGAAACCCGTCTGCGGCGGGCCGGATTTGCACCGCAAAGTGTGCAACTGCTACCTCGTCCCACCCCCGTGCCCACTGGAATGTGCGGGTGGTTGGAAACGTTGGCCAATCCCTTCTGTGCAGCCCTGGCGCCGCATGAGCGTTACGGTTTTCTCGATGAAGTCACAGCCTTGCTCAAACCTGTTCTGTGTGATGGCCAAGGGCGCTGGACCGCAGATTATACCCGCCTTCGTTTTTCGGCTCTCAAACCCGTTGATGCGCCAGCTTAGTTCTGTGGAGGACCCTGGAAACCGCCGCGTCCACCGCCACCGCCGAGGCGGCCTGACCGGACTTGCGTAGCCACAAACCGGCCGTTGGCCTCTTTCCCCATGGCGAAGATGCGGTCGCCAACTTTGAGATCTTTCAGCGTGATGGTCTGGCCCTCTTTATTAAAAGTCGTCTGGTCATTCACGACGATGATTCTTTCGCCTCCGCGTCGGCTTTGCACTTTGATTTGATTCCCGCTAATGGAAGTAATTTCGCCCCCCGCGCGCGTGCCTTCCATCTGCCCGCCACCACCAGGGCCTCCGCCACCGGGACCCCAGCCCCCACCTCCGCCGGGACCGCCCGGCCCGCCGCCGCTTTGGAAGCGTTCAAACATCTCTGCCGATACGCGATTCACTCCCATGGCTACCCCCTGCTTGTCAGCGTTGGGGGCGCCGCGCACGAAAACGTGGTCACCGACTTTCAAATCCTCCAACGCGAATTCCTGGGGCTGCTGCTGTCCTTCCACCCGCTGACGGTAGTGCGTCTGATCGTTCACCATTACGGTTTGCGTAGTGCCGTCGGGCTTCTTGATCTCAAAGCGATCAACTCCCACCGACGTGATGGTTCCCAACAGCGGCGGTGGACCACCCATCCCTCGCCGGCCCTGTTCCTGGCCAGGGGATGGGGGGTTTTGCTGTGCTGCCAAGAAACTGGCAAAGCTCAACACCAGGATTACCGGAATGCTCAATAAGAACTTCTTAGACATAGATCCCTCCGGGAAACTTGGACGGCTCAAATGCTTGTGGGGTTACCTGTAACCTCGGGTTGTTGATAAACGTACAGAATCCTTGTAAGCTATTTAATCTAGCGGGGTTAAACGCGAATTTTGTTTACAAACTTTACAAGTTGGGCTAAGTCGCTGTGTCTGCTTGCCGCTGGCGGACCGCTGGGCTGTACCCTCCTGTTCGGACAGATACCGACGGCAGTGACCACCCCGGGAATCGTCCCCCAACCGGCCACGACAGGAACGGTAACCGGGCACGTGCGCGGTCCCGGCGGAGTATCTGTCCCGGGCGCAACCGTCCAGCTTACTAATCCGCAAACCGGCGAGCGCAAAGAAACGTGGACAGACGAAGAGGGGAATTACACGTTTACGGGATTGACGCCTGGAAACTACCGCCTCGATGTTTCCTTGGTGGGATTTCGGGCTGATTCTCGCGAGCCGGTGCCGGTAACTTCAGACAAGCCTCTGAAAGTCAATGTGGCGCTGGTAGTCGCGCTGCCGGAGGGAACCGCACCGCAGCAGACGCAGGCTGCGGCTCGCCCGGCTGGCAATCGCCCCGCGTTGCCGGGGGGAGGGGGTAATCGAGGCGGTGGTGGTGAAATGCAAAATCCCACAGCCGCTGGCGCCGGCGGAGGCATTCCGTCACTGCGTATTGCCGAGGGTAATGGCGCGGAGGGTCCATCTACCGCGGAGGCACAACCTGAAGAGGCCGACACTTCCACGAGCGCCAACAACTCATTCCTGCTGGGAGGGGGCATGGGCGATGCAGCTACCCCGGGAGGTGGATTTGGCGGGCGGGGTGGGCGCGGCGGAGGAGGAATGGGGGGCTTCGGCGGAGGCGCTGGCGGTCCCGGCGGTGGTGCCGGAAGTCCGTTTGGCGGTGGAGGTGGGCCAGGTGGTGGAGGTCCCGGCGGTGGGGGTGGCGGGTTCGGCGGAGGTGGAGGAGGCTTTGGCGGCGGAGGTGGGGGAGGTGGTGGCGGAGCCCGCGGCTGGTCGCGCAATCGCGCGGCGGTGAACCGGGTTCGTGGCAATTTTATGGATCAGTTCACCAACTCAGGCTTCGACGCCCATCCGTACCCTTTGAATGTCGCGGAGTCGCCACGAATTCCCTCTTATCGTGAAACCTTTGGGTTCACCTTGGGCGGTCCACTGGTGATTCCCCACGTTTATCGCGGCGGAAACAAAACGAGTTGGTCCGCAAGCTACAACTTGCAGCGCGGCCGGACGGGGCTCGACAACTTCTCTACCGTCCCGACCCTGGAAGAGCGCGAGGGAGATTTCGCCGATACGGTGATTGCCTCGGGGCCTTACGCGGGCTCTGCGCCAACCATCTACGACCCCTTGTCCGGCGCCGCTGGGGCTCGAACCGCGTTCATGGGTAATGCTATTCCTACTCCGCGGCTCAATTCCGCCGCCCTCGGTTTGCTGCAATATATCCCCCTGCCGAACCTTCCCGGCGAGGTGCAGAACTTTCATTTACAGGTGCCCCTGCCCAGCTCCAATGACCGGGTGATGGGCCGCATCGGTCAACAGATTAATTCCAAGAACAGCCTGAACGTCATGTACTATTTCAACTCGTCGCGCAGCCGATCCGTGGGCAATGTCCCGGAATTATCATCACACACGACCGTCCTCGGCCAGAACGTGAGCGTGGGCGAATCCCACACCTTTAATCCGCACCTCGTCAATAGCTTCAATGTGAACTTCAATCGCCAGCGAACCACCTTGCTGAATGCCTTCGCGTTTCAGGACGATATTGCCGCAGAGTTGGGGATTACGGGGGTATCCACCAACCCCTTTGATTGGGGAGTTCCCTCGATTGGATTTACCAATTTCGGAGGTGTTAGCGACGCGCTCCCCTCAATCAGCCGCCCACAGACTTTGCGCACCAACGACACGCTGATCTGGAGCCGCGGAAAACACAATATCCACCTGGGAGGCGAATTGCGCCGCGTGCAGGCGAACACGGAAACCGACCCCAATGCGCGCGGCACCTTCAGCTTCACGGGCTACAACACCAGCAACTTCAGCAATGGGTTTCCCGTGGCGGGCACCGGCTACGACTTCGCGGATTTCTTATTGGGGCTCCCACAGACCACCTCCGTTCGTTTCGGCGTCGCCAGCAATTACCTTCGTAACTGGGTCACGACGAGTTTCTTTAACGATGACTGGCGCACGAACGCGCACCTGACGATCAACTACGGTGTGCGGTACGAATACTTTCTGCCCCAGTCGGAAAAATACGGACACCTTTCGGACCTGTCGTTCGGGCCCGGGTTCACCTCACCCGGAGTGGTGACGGGGCAGGACCCCGGCTCGCTGCCCACGTCGCTCATTCACAGCGACGCGCACAACTTTTCGCCTCGGGTAGGAATTGCCTACCGGCCTTGGACTCAGCATCACCTGGTCATTCGCAGCGGATACGGCGTGTTTTACGACGGAAGCATTTACTCCCGCATGGTCGCCAATATGCTGGACCAACCGCCCTTCGCGACGGCCTCCACTCTGACCGCCAATCCGGAGCAGGTGTTGACCCTGGAAGATGGCTTCCCGGCGATTTCATCCAATACCATCCACAACACCTATGCGGCCGACAGCAATTTCCGGCGGCCTTATGCGCAGAGCTGGAACTTCATGATGGAAGATGAACTATTTCGCAACGTCATTCTATCGGTCGGCTATATCGGCACCAAAGGAACTAAACTCGATTTGCTGCTCTCGCCCAACAGCTTAAACCCCAGCGCTACGGGTTCGCAGGAAACCTCCATCCCCGCCGTCCAACAGTTTCTCTATGAAACTTCTGGTGCGGCATCGATTTACAACGGGCTCCAGGTCACCTTGCGGCGGCAGTTCCACGGCGGCTTCTCCATGAGTGGCTACTACACGTGGTCGAAATCGATTGACGACGCGGCCAGCGTGGGAGGCACTGGGCGGAATGTGCCGCAGAACAGCTTTGATCTGGAGGCGGAACGCGCCCTTTCGAATTTTGACGTTCGTAACAAGTTGGTGGTCAATCACACCTATGAATTTCCTTTCGGTGAGCAGCGCCACTTCCTCAACTGCGGCGGGGTCGCGGCACGCATGATCGGGAACTGGCAAGTCTCGGGCGTCACCACCGTGCAATCCGGGTCACCCCTGACGGCGCAGGTAGCCGGCAACCAGTCGAACAATAACGGTTCGGGCGTGTTCGCTTCCGCGCGCCCCGATGCCACGGGCCTTCCCGTCGACCTGCCGCGCTCGGACCGGAGCACGCTGGGTTTCTTTAATACCGCGGCATTCACGCTTCCACCCTCCGGCGAACTCGGGACCGCGGGACGGAACACGATCACCGGCCCGGGGACGGTGAACTTTAATATGTCGCTGGGTCGATTCTTTACTTTCTCGCGGGAAAAAAACTTACGCGCCCGTTTTAGCATCGATGCCGCAAACATCTTCAATCACCCGAATTACAGCGGCGTCGCCACTACGATCAACGCACAGAATTTTGGCTGGGTGACCGGCGTCGGGGCGATGCGGGCGGTGACCCTCAGTTTGCGGATGAATTTCTAAGGGAGAGAATAATGAGGCAGGTGGGCAGATGGGCAGGTGGGCAGATGGGCATTAGGATCGCCTTTGCGATCTGCCTATCTGCCTTCCTGCCCACTGCCTTTCATGCTCAGGTGAAACCCACGACTCCGGTTTCCAAGAGCCCGCAGCAAGCCTTCATCCTGCGGTCCGCGACGAACGTGGTGCTGGTGGATGTGCGCGTCTATGACAAGTCCGGCAAGCCCGTGACGGACCTGAAGCCATCGGATTTCCGCGTAACCGAAGATGGCGTTCAACAAACCGTCTCTTCTTTCAGCTTGGAAGACGTGGAGAAGTTGGCGCAAGCCACCGGCGCCAATGAGAAGGCGCAGGTCATCGACCTCGCCAAGCTGCCGCCGGAAGTCAGTGCCGAGCAGGTGCTGCAAGACCATCGCCTTCTGGTTTTCTTCTTCGACCTGAGTTCGATGCAACCCGACGAACTGATGCGCGCGCTGAAGGCTTCGGGCGATTTCGTGACCAACAAGATGACCCCTGCCGACCTGATCGCGGTGGTCACCTACTCATCCAGCTTGCGAGTGACTCAGGATTTCACCAACGACCGTTCCTCCCTGCAAAAAGCTCTGCGTGCGATCCTGGTGGGGGAGGAATCGTCCGCCCTGGCCGCGCAGGGGGCAATCGGAGAAGCGGGCGGGACGGATGCCAATGGTATGGAAATCGTCACGCAGGACGTGTCCGACGCCTTCACGCCCGATGAGACCGAATTCAACATCTTCAACACCGACGAGAAGCTGGCCGCCGTCGAATCGCTGGCCACCATGCTGCGCAACGTGCCGGGGCGGAAGAGCGTGATTCACTTCTCCAGCGGCATCACCCGCACCGGGCAGGAAAACCAGGCGACGCTGCGGGCGGCCACCGACGCCGCGAATCAAGCTGACGTGTCGCTCTACACCATGGATGCGCGCGGTCTTGCCGCCCTGCCTCCCGGCGGCGATGCCAGTTCTTCCAGCCCCTCCGGCACTGCACTCTATTCCGGCTCGGCGGTGGCGTCGCAAGTTTCCTCCTTGCAAGGCAGCCGCGAAACCCTCGCCACCCTTGCCACTGACACGGGCGGACGAACATTTTACGATTTGAACGACTTCACTCCTGCCTTCGATGAAGTTCAGAGGGAAAACTCCAGTTATTACCTGATCGGATATACCTCCACGAACACGCACTCAGACGGCCGGTTCCGGCACATTCGCGTGGAAGTGGCGAGGCCCGGTTTGAAGGTCCAGGCACGGCCCGGGTACTTTGCTCCCAAGAATTTCCGCCAGTTCTCGCGCGAGGACAAGGAAATCCAGCTCCAGCAGGTCATGGATTTGGATGTGCCGTTTGTGGATCTGCCCTTTGTGGTGGAGACGGCCTACTTCCGCCGCCCGGATAAGAAGTTCACCGTCGTTCTGGCCGCCAAAATTCCCGGCTCACAGGTTTCTTTCCTCAAGAAATCCGGGAAGCAGGAAACCGAATTTGATTTTGCCTGGAAAATCACCGACGCTCAAAACCATACCGCAGGGGGTTTGCGCGATACGCTGCCCGTGCGGGTAACCACGGATACTTATGAGGAAATCATCGGCAGCAACCTGTTTTACGAAGGCGAAGTCATTCTGCCCCCCGGGAAATATAATCTGAAGGCGGTGGTGCGCGAGAACGAAACCGGCAAAATAGGAACCTTCGAGGCGCCACTGGTGGTTCCGGACGTTGCGGACACGACCCTGGGCCTGAGCTCTGTCGTGCTTTCCAACGAAGTGAAGTCCTCCGAGGATCTGGACCGCGCGCACGTGACCCGCGACAAGAATTCGCCACTGCAAGTGGGAAACCGCTCGGTGCTGCCCAGTGTGACGCGCGTGTTCCGCAGCAGCCAGATGCTCTCGGTATTTCTCGAATCCTATGCCGGCAAAAATGTGACTGCCGTGGGACCCGCCACCGCGCCCTCAGTGGGCCTTGTCTTCTTCCGCCGGGGACGGAAATTCGCGGAAGCCGGCCCCTTCCCCGGCAAGCTTGAGAAATCCCCCGAGCAGCGGGCCTCCTACTTTGCACAGATTCCATTAGACAAATTCCCCCGGGGAAGTTACACCCTGCAAGTGAACGTGCTCGACCCGGCCATCGAACGCGTGGCCTTCGCACGCGTGCCCTTGGCCATCGTGCCCCCACCACCGCGAAACCTGCCGCCAGGAAATGCAAAATGAACGACGTTGGGCCAAGACAAGGTGAGCCACGAGCTGAAGCTTCGGGTAATTCTTGAAACGAACCCGCGAACGGGCTATCCTGATTGGTATGGCAGGCCACGCGGAGTCTAACTATACCGATGAATTAGGCAGGCGGTTTCGGCCGTTTTGCGAGAAACACCACATCCGCCGCCTGGAAGTCTTTGGCTCGGCGGCGCGCGGCCACGCAGTCCCCGGCAGTGACGTGGATTTGTTGGTGACGCTTGACGAATCCGTGCCAGTCTCCACCGCAGCATTACTCGAAATGGCAGGCGAAGCGGAGGAGTTAGTCGGCGCACCAGTGGATTTCGTCCTTCGCTCTTCCCTTGAGAAATCGCCAAATCCCTTTGCTCGTAGCCATATCCTCTCCACCTCCGTCTGCGTTTATGGAAGCTGACCAACTTGGACGCCTCCGGGACATTCTTGAGGCGGCGCGGCTGATTGCGTCGTACTTAAAAGACACGACCGAAATCGATTTTCTGGCCAATAGTGAGAAGCAAGACGCGGTCATCCGGCGCATCGAAATCATAGGAGAAGCGACAGCCCATCTGACCGAGACAACCCGTCAAGCCATCCCCGAGCTTCCTTTTCGGAAAATGCGGGGCATGCGCAACATCGTCGCCCACGATTATGCCAACGTTGATCTGAGAATCGTCTGGGAAGTTGGAGTCGTGCACATGCCGGGAATCCTTATTGTGCTGGAGAAGTTTTTCGGCCGTTAAGAACTCCCCCAACAGCACCGGCTTGAAACCCGTGAATTTGCCGCACATGGCGCGGAAAAACTGTTGACACGCCCGTCGTCTTCTTTGTAGGATGGTTTTCGACAATTGAATATCTGATTCAGTAACCCTGAATCTCATCTAGAGTGGCCGAGGGAAGGGCCCGAAGACGCCACGACAACCGCCCCGATTTAATCGGGGGTCAGGTGCCAATTCCTACCCGGTATGGGGGAGATGAGAGGGGGCCGTTGGTTCTGCAAAAAGCCTCTTCTTACTTCGGAAGAGGTTTTTCAGTTTGTGCCTCTTTTCGAACTGCTTGTTATTCCCCCAAATAATAATCCGGCCGCTCAGATGAACGACGGAGGATTTGTGAGTTACGCCATTCATTTGAAATGCCTGGAGTGTGAGCGCACCTATCCGCTCGAACCCGTTGCCGCCTGTGAAGAATGTTGGGCCCCACTGGAAGTGGTGTACGACTACGGAAGTCTCTGGGCTGACCTGCGGCGCGAGGACCTTAGTTCGCGCCCACCCACGATGTGGCGCTACAAGGAATTGTTGCCGCTCGCCGGCGAGCCCTACGTGGGCCATCAAACCGGATTCACTCCGCTGGTGGCGGCGCCTCGCCTCGCGGCGGCGCTGGGGGTTCGCGAACTTTATGTGAAGAACGATTCCGTCAATCACCCCACGCTCTCCTTCAAGGACCGTGTGGTGGCGGTGGCGCTCTCGAAGGCGCACGAGTTTGGATTCGATACGGTAGGTTGCTCGTCCACGGGAAACCTTGCCAACGCCGTTGCCGCACAGGCGGCAGCCGGTGGCTTCAAAGCCTTCATCTTTGTGCCTGCCGAGCTTGAGCCAGAGAAGATCATTGCTACGCAGGTCTACGGCGCCACCCTGGTGCGGGTGCAGGGCAATTACGATCAAGTGAACCGCCTTTGTTCGGAAGTGGCGCAGAAGCATACCTGGGGCATCGTTAATGTGAACCTGCGCTCGTATTATTCCGAGGGATCGAAGACCGTCGGATACGAAATCGCCGAGCAGTTCGGCTGGCGCCTGCCGCAAAATATCGTGATTCCCATGGCCGGCGGGTCGCTGATTACCAAAGTCCACAAGGCGTTTGAGGAGTTGAAAAAACTCGCCTGGGTTGAGCCCATTCCAACGCACTTCTTCGGCGCCCAGGCAACGGGCTGCTCACCCATCACCAGCGCCGCCAAGCGTGGGACCAAGGAAATCGACCCGCAGAAACCCTGCACGATTGCCAAATCGCTGGCCATCGGCAACCCCGCCGACGGCATTTATGCCGCAAGGACAATTCTCTCAAGCGGCGGCGCGGGCGAGGATGTGAGCGATGAGGAAATTGTGGAGGGCATCCGCCTGCTCGGGGAAACAGAAGGGATCTTTACTGAAACCGCCGGCGGCGTGACCGTCGCTGTCGCGCGCAAGTTGATTCGCCAGGGCCTCATGAATCCTGAGGAATCCATCGTCTTGGCCATCACCGGCAATGGGCTGAAAACCATTGGCGCGCTCCAAGGCTGGATTGCGGAAAGCGCTTTGATTAGGCCCAAGCTGGAAGATTTTGAGGAGCAATTTCTGCACGCCGCAGCGGCCGTCTAGCTGTCGGCTGACACCTAGTGGCTGAGCGCTAATCACTCTCTTAAGGAGGCAACTTTGGAAAGAAAACTAGGATTTGATTCCCTCGCATTGCACGCCGGCCAGAAACCGGACACTGCAACCGGCGCGCGCGCCGTCCCCATCTATCAAACCACGTCCTTTGTCTTCAAGGACACGACCCACGCTGCCAATCTGTTTGCGCTGAAGGAATTCGGTAATATCTATTCGCGCATTATGAATCCCACGTGGGACGTGCTGGAGCAGCGCATTGCCGCCCTCGAGGGGGGAGTGGCAGCCCTGGTCGCTTCCTCCGGTCAAGCGGCGGAGACTCTGGCGATTCTGAATATAGCCAGCACTGGCGATCAAATCGTCTCGTCCGAAAGCCTCTATGGCGGCACTTACAACCTCTTCCATTACACGCTACCCAAGCTCGGGATTGCGACCGCCTTCGTCGATCCCAGTAATCCAGAGAATTTCAAGCGCGCCATCACACCCAAGACGCGCTTGGTTTACGCTGAGACGCTCGGTAATCCCAAGAACGACATGCTCGACATAGAGGCCGTTGCCAAGATCGCGCACGATGCCGGCGTACCCCTGATGATCGATAATACCGTGGCAACTCCTTATCTGTGCCGCCCGTTTGAGTGGGGTGCGGACATCGTCGTTCACTCCATGACGAAATTTCTCGGAGGCCACGGGAACTCCATCGGGGGCATTATCGTGGATTCGGGAAAGTTCAATTGGGCGAACGGGAAGTTCCCCGAGCTCGTCGAGCCCGACCCGAGTTATCACAACCTCAAGTTTGTGGAAACATTTGGGCCGCTCGCTTACATGATCAAGGTGCGCGTTCAGCTCCTCCGCGACATCGGCGCGGCATTGAGTCCCTTCAATGCTTTCCTGATTCTGCAAGGTGTTGAAACCCTCTCTTTGCGGGTGCAGCGGCACTGCGACAACGCCTTGAAGGTGGCGCAATTTCTTCAATCGCATTCAGCGGTAAATTGGGTGAACTACCCCGGCCTTTCGAGCCACCCCACCCACGCGCTGGCCAAGAAGTACATGCCGAATGGGTTCGGGGCAATTCTCGGTTTTGGCATCAAGGGCGGATTGCAAGCGGGCATCAAGTTCATCAATGCACTCACTCTGCTCTCGCACCTGGCGAACATCGGCGACGCAAAATCACTGGTCATCCACCCGGCCAGCACGACCCATCAGCAACTGACTCTTCAGGAGCAAGAGGCCACGGGAGTGACGGAGGATTTTGTGCGGCTGTCGATCGGTCTCGAGAGCATCGGGGACATTCTCGCTGACATCGATCAGGCGCTCGCGGCTTCACAAAACTAGCGCAGTTCGTTGCCAGTGGTCCGTGGTCCGTCGTTCTGCCCAGCGCGGACAACGGGCCATGGACAACGGACAACTGACCACGGACAACTAACAATGGACGACAAATGTTCGGTTGGAATCGTTAAGACCCAGTTCATCACCTTCGCTCGGCCGCCCGAGGAGATGCCTCTCGAGTGCGGTCGAAGTTTCGGGCCCATCACTCTGGCTTTCGAAACCTATGGGGAGTTGAGCCCGGCCAAAGACAACGCCATTCTTATTCTTCACGCTCTTTCCGGAGACGCCCACGCCGCCGGCTTCGACCATCCCCACGAACGCCAGCCCGGCTGGTGGGACATTATGATTGGGCCGGGCAAAGCCTTCGACACGCGAAAATACTTTGTGATTTGCTCGAACGTCATCGGGGGCTGCAAAGGCTCCACGGGCCCCAGCTCGATTGACCCTCAGACCGGGCGGCCTTACGCCCTGAACTTTCCCCTAGTGACTATTCATGATATGGTCAATGCCCAACGAGTGCTCATTGACCACCTGGGAATCGACCAGTTGCTCTGCGTCGTGGGCGGCTCGATGGGCGGGATGCAAGCGCTTCAGTGGGTGGTCAGTTACCCGGAACGGGTCAGGCTGGCCATCCCCATCGCCACCACCAGCAAGCTTTCCTCCCAAGGAATTGCCTTTAACGAGGTAGGCCGCCAGGCCATCCAGTCGGACCCTCATTGGAAGGAAGGTGATTATTATGGCAAGTCCATCCCCCGACGGGGTTTGGCCATCGCGCGCATGATCGGGCACATCACCTACCTTTCTGAGAAGTCCATGCACCAGAAATTCGGGCGAAAACTTCAGGACAAGACCGCGTACGGGTATGACTTTCGCACGGATTTCCAGGTGGAAAGCTATCTGCGCCACAAGGGTGACCACTTCGTTGACCGCTTCGACGCGAATTCCTACCTCTATATTTCGAAAGCCATGGATTACTTCGATCTCGCCCAGCCGTCCGGGAACCTTGGACAAGCTTTTGCCAATGTGAAGGCGAGGTTCCTGGTGATATCGTTCTCCTCGGACTGGCTGTTTCCCTCGTACCAGTCAAAGGAAATCGTCAGCGCCTGCCGTCGCGTCGGCGCGGAGGCCATTTACACAGAGATTCAGACCGATTACGGCCACGACGCTTTTCTCCTGGAGTCGGAACAACTGACTTCTCTGATTACGAATTTCCTGATCCACGGGAAGGGGGCTTCCTAGCATATGGGCAGCTTGGGCGAAGAGGTTCGGCTCGACGATGCCGGCACCGTGGTGCGGTTGCTGCCGGAGCACCGCGTGATTATGGATCTTATAGCCGAGGGCTCGCGCGTCCTGGACCTCGGGTGCGGCGAGGGAGACTTGCTGCTGGCGCTGAAGGTCAGGAAGAATGTTCGGCCCGAGGGAATTGAGCTGTCCGAGGCCTGCATTCAGTCTTGTGTCGCCAAGGGTTTATTCAACGTTCAGCACGGGGATCTGGACGAAGGATTGGCGAATTATCCCGATAAGTCCATCGATGACGTTATCCTAACCAATACCATCCAGGTCTTACATCGCCCCCTGCTTCTGATCCGTGAAATGGCCCGCGTAGGCAAGCGTTGCATCGTGAGCTTCCCAAATTTCGCCCACTGGCCGGTGCGCTGGCAGCTCTTTCGCCATGGCCGCATGCCGAAAACCGGAAAGCTGCCCCACGAATGGTACGAAACGCTGAACATTCACCTGACCACCATCATCGACTTCCGCCAGTTTTGCCGCAAAGCCGGATTACATATTCTCCAGGAAATTCCTCTTCGTACATCGGGTCCCGGGTTGCGCAGCGCGGTGCATTTTTTCCCCAACCTGCGGGCAGACTCCGCCATTTTTGTTCTGCAAGCAGGCCCGGCGATGATCGCAAACCTGCACCCATCCCATTGACAGCCTTCGCGCCTCCATCCCATTTCGACCATCCCATTTCGATCGTTGCCGATTATCCCCCGCGTCGCTTATCATGATGAATCCCTTGCGGAACGGATCAGGCCGATGATGGAGCGTATTTCAGTTCGCGTCCCCGCCACGGGCGCCAACCTCGGATGTCTCTTTGACTGTGGCGCGATCGCTTTGAACCTTTACCTCGACATCCGCGTTACGGCGCGCGCGGATCGCGACATCGTGGTCCACTACCACGGCGTCAATGCCGATCGTGTGCCCACGGGCGCGGATAATTTGATCGCGCGCACGATGGGAGAGACGCTTCGCGGTTGGGGATTCACCCGCGGATTTCAATTGGAAATTGAGAATCAGATTCCGGTGGGTGCCGGAGTAGGCTCCAGCGCCGCCGCGATCGTGGGCGCGCTTGCCGCAAGTTACCGGCTTGCCGGCCGCACACTGTTCGACGAAGAAATCGTGTCACTCGCCGCGCAGCGCGAAGGCCACCCGGATAATGTGGCCGCCGCATGGCACGGTGGTTTCACCGTGGCCGTCGAATCCGCCAGCGGCGTTAGGAGTTATTCGTGCCCCGTTCCCGAACCCCTGGGGCTGGTCCTGGTGGCGCCGGACTACGCCCTGCCCACCGAAGAAGCGCGCAGGGTTCTGCCCGAGAAGTACACACGGGCTGACGCTGTCCATAATTTGCAGCGCGCTGCGGTGCTGACGGCGCAGCTTTTTTCCGGCAAAGGTGAATTGCATCGCTGCTTTTTCGACGACCGCTGGCACCAACCCTTCCGGTCCCATCTGGTGCCGGGCCTGCCGGAAGTGCTGGCCTTGAAGCATCCCGACTTGCTGGGAATCTGCTTGAGCGGCGCGGGGCCCTCCCTATTGGCTTTTACGCGCGGCGACACGGCCGCCATCGGTGAGTTGATCCAAAGCACTCTCGGTGAGAAACACGTGAGGGCCCACACTTACACTGTGGCTGCCGACAATCGCGGGGCCAAGGGCTGGATCCTTCCCGACTGAACCTCCCTTCCAACGCCGCCTCAAACCCAAGAATCGCGATTGAGCGATGGTAGGGTGTTCCTGAGATGGTGGAAAGATCGTTTGCCGCGAGCCGTGGTTAATCCGGGTGAGGTCGCGACTCCATTGCGGTCAAGATTCAGGGGTC